>CALZOZ010000052.1 GCA_945828095.1 uncultured Clostridia bacterium | reverse complement strand
TAATACCAATCACTTCAGCGTTTCTTTCTTTTATTCAACTGTCAAAGACGGGATTGTACTACTTTTTGGCTTCTTATACAAGTAAAATCGTCTGTTTTTCAACATTTTTTTGTATTTTTGCGGTGTTTTAAAACAAAAAAACACCCCCGGCCTTTTTTAATGCCGAGGGCGATAAATATTCACTATTCTTCTTCAGTCTTTTCTGCTGCAGGTGTTTCCTGAACTTCCATTTCCTCAACCTCTGAAGACTTTCTCAGTCTCTTAGGCATAATCTTCTTCGGTTCTTCTTCCTTCACATCATCGACAACATCACGTCTAGGGGAAGGCTTTGTAACTGATGAAACAGCCCATCTCATCATTTCAAATTTAACCTTGTCTGCACCAACCTGGATGATGAATGATTCGTCTTTAGTCTTAACGATCTTACCGCAGATACCACCGATAGTAACGATTTCATCTCCTACCTGAAGGCTCTTTCTCATATCCTGAATCTGTTTGTCCTTCTTCTTCTGAGGTCTTATCATCAAGAAATACATTACCGCGAATAAAAGAATTAGTGGTAATAACTGAACTAAAATCTGCATATTTTTGTCTCCTCTCAAGTGTGAAATAATTCATTCATAAATGGTGCCGGCGATGGGGGTCGAACCCATACGGTGTTGCCACCACGGGATTTTGAGTCCCGCACGTCTGCCAATTCCATCACGCCGGCAAGTATGTTGCATGTAACATTACTATAATAGCATAATAGAATTGGTTTTTCAATGAGTTTTTACTCTTTGCTCTCATTATTTTTTTCTACAATGACGCTCCATCTCCAGGTGTCACAGTTCTTGTATATATTATTAAACATAGGCATCTTATCAGCTATGAAAGTTTTTACGCCTATAAGACTCATCTTCTTATAGCAAAGCGGATAATACGGCAGTTCATCCAGCAAAAGGTCTTTTAGTTCTTTATATTTTTCTGTATATTGCTCCGGGGTGTACAGTCTGTCAAGCTCCCTGGCTTTCATGAAAATATTATAATTATTGTAGCCCCAGTCGTTTTTACCATTAAAGAAATCTCTGAGATCATAATTTTCCTCAATTGTATAACCTGTAACCAGAATATCAAAATCTTTTTTCTTTATGGCCTGTTTGTATTCGGACTTAGGCAGAGAAAGGATTTCTGTTTTTATTCCCAGCAAATCAAGATTCTTTTTTATCAGCTGCGCTGCAGAACTTCTGGTAGCATTGTCTTTGTTTACCAAAACTCTAAAGACAAATTTGCGCCCGTAGGAGTCCTCCAAAGCTCCATCTCCGTTTACATCCTCATATCCCATAGTGTTGAGCATCTGTTCAGCCTTTTTTATATCATACGAATATTCTGACAGGGTATCTTTTACACCGAGAAAATCCGGATAGTAGATGGTATCCGTCAGTATTCCGTCGCCCATATATGCATTCTCCAGTATTTTTTCCGTGTCAATTCCATATGCAAGGGCTTTACGCATATTTTTTTGGCTCAGATAGGCATTTTTAGTATTAAATACAAGGAATTCCACATTGTTGGAAGGCAGATCAAATATCTGATATCCTCTGTCCAATGCTGAAGATTTTCTGTTTGCTGCAGAATCCACATAACAACTTACGCTGTCTATTTCCATCATATTAGAAGCCAGGTCCCGATCAGGAAGCAAAGTAACTGTAATATTTTTTCCGGCCTTTGACCCAAAATAATCCTCGTTTGGAACTAACTTAAGCTGTTTTTTCTTATTATATGATTTGTATTTATATTGTCCCGTGCCTATTGGTTTAAAGCCGTCCTTTGCCCCGACAAAAGCACCTGCACTGTTATACTGTGATGATGGCACGATTGGAAAAACAAGATCATCAAGAGAACAATTGTAGTTATTATTAAAGTAAATAGCGACTACATTGTTTCCACGGTCAAATGCAGAATTTATTTTTTTGACCTTATTGTAATACGGACATGAAGAACCCGCTGCCTTCATTGCATTTATTGTGAAGGTTATGTCTGAAACTTTTAAAGTATTTCCGTTATGCCATTTTACCCCCTTCTTGAGGGTTATCTCAATATAGGCTTTTTCCGTATCAATAGTATATTTTTCAGCCAGTTCCGGTACAGTATTTAAATTTTCATCAAAATTAAAAATACTGCTGTAAAGAAGCTTGGAAATATAATAGACATCCTCGCTTTGTGATACAATCGGGTTTAATGTGTCTATTTTTTCCGATGAAAGATACAGGGTTTTCTGTTCCGCATATTCGATACTCGGGTCGATATTCAGAACTTCTTCCTTGTATATTTCAACACTGGAGGATGCAACAGCGATAACAAGGATTATTATCAATATTCCAATCCAGTATTTTTTCAGATAATCTACAATTTTATCGCCACTAAATTTCTTCATTTTTTACCCTTTCGATAAGCCTGTCTATCTGGCTGTAAAGTTTTGTGAGATTGGTCGAGTTGTCAATCACGTAATCTGCCAGAAGAAGTTTTTCCTCATCACTTAACTGATTTGCCATTCTGTCGAGGATGCTCTGACGTTCCAGCCCGTCCCTTGACATAAGTCTCTGTATCCTCATTTCCTTTTCGCATGTTACAAGCCAGTTTTCATCTGTGCAATCCTTCATACCGCATTCAAACAAAAGAGGAGCATCAAGAACCACGATGCTTTGTTTCCCTTCTGCTTTAAGCTTTTCAACCTCTTCAAGAGTCTTTCTAATTACAATTTCTGTAGTAATTCCCTCAAGGATTTTAAGCTTTTGATTATCGTTGAAAACTATACTTCCGAGTTTTTTTCTGTTAAGGCTTCCGTCTTCAAGAAAAACTTCTTCTCCAAACCGTTCTCTGATAGGTTCAAGTGCTTCACCGCCTTTTGCAGTAAGTTCCCTTGAAATCTTATCTGCATCTATTATATAACATCCTTTTTCCCTTAAATAAGCCGAAACAGTTGATTTGCCCGAACCTGTTCCTCCTGTCAGTCCAATTACTTTCATAACTTTACGATCCCGTTATTTGTCTATTTCAAGTCATACCATGTATGGCCTGTATTCACTTCAACTGCAAGCTTTACGGAAAGATTCATTGCGCTTTCCATATTTCTGACAAGCAGTTCTTTTACTTCCTCAAGTTCACTATCAGGTACTTCAATTATAAGTTCATCGTGAACCTGAAGAATGAGTCTTGCCGCCGGATGCTTTTCCTTAAGTTCTCTATATACCTTCAGCATTGCCAGTTTAATTATATCTGCTGCACTGCCCTGGATAGGGCTGTTCATGGCAAGTCTTTCTCCCAGCTGACGCACCATGTAAGCTGATGCAGTTATTTCATGGATTGCCCTCTTTCTGCCCAGAATGGTCTCAGAATATCCTGTCTCTTTGGCATTGGCAATCTGCCTGTCCATATAGGCTTTGACTTTTTCATGTTTTTTGAAATACTCTTTTATATAATCCTCAGCTTCCTTGCGTGTGATGTGAAGTTCTTCGCTCAGTCCGAAACCGCTCATGCCATATATTACACCGAAGTTTACTGCTTTAGCTCTGCTTCTGTCTGCTACAGTTATATGATCCGCAGGAATTCCGAGTACTCTTGAAGCTGTCATTCTGTGGATATCTTCACCGTTGTTAAAAGCATCAATCAGGCTTTCATCCTGGGACAGATGTGCCAGAACTCTCAATTCAATCTGAGAATAGTCTGCCCCCACAAGTGTATAGCCGTCTTCTGCTTCAAAGGCGCTCCTGAGCTTTCTTCCAAGTTCTTGTCTGATAGGTATATTCTGCAGATTAGGCTCTGTACAGCTTATTCTTCCCGTAGCCGTAACCGTCTGCTGGAAGTGAGCATGAATTCTGCCGTCAGGGGCAATCAGAGGCTTCAGTCCTTCCACATAGGTAGAATTAAGCTTGGAAAGATTTCTGTATTCAAGAACTGCCGGAACGATCGGGTGCTTATCTTTGATTTTTTCAAGAATATCTGCACTTGTGCTGTAACCCCTTTTGGTTTTCTTTCCTGAAGGGAGCTTAAGCTTTTCAAAAAGGATATCACCAAGCTGAGCAGGAGAGTTTATATTAAACTGTGTTCCTGCCAGGTCATATATCTGAAGTTCAAGAAGCTGTATTTTTTCCTTGAGCTGTTCTCCAAATCTGTCGATAAATTCCTTATCGGCCCTGACACCGTAAACTTCCATAGACGCAAGCACTTCAACAAGAGGCAGTTCTACATCATAAAGGACCTTTGAGAGCCCTTTTGCCTCTATTTCCGGTCCCTGGCACTCCCTGACACCGGATGTAATGCTGCCAAGCAGTGTTCCGTAATCCATATAGGCCGCAGAATGATCTGAAAACATATCCAGCTGGCCGGCTCCTGCCACAAACTCACTTTCCTCAGGCAGTGTCTGATGGAGTTTTTCAAGAGCAAGAGTCTTTAAATCGTATTTATTTCTGGATACATCCAGAACGTATTCCGCAATTGCTGTATCATATGATATTTTAAAGTCAGAGAGTCCGAAGCACATCAGGGAAAAAATATCATCTTTTATATCGTGACCGCTAAATGAAAGGTCAAGTTTCCCTATCAAGGCAGCTGCTTCTTCAGGTTTTATTCTGGTGCAGTCAACAAAGAAAGCCTCCTCTTTATCCATGAGAAAGATTCCCTGTATCTCCGGCTTGCCAATATGGCCATAGTCACCAAAAACCTTGATAAAGACCTCCTTTTCCTTTAAAACGTTCAGTCTTTCAAGCTCCTTAGATTCTCCGATAACTGTCTTTTTAACGTCAGCAGGAACTGCATTTCCTGTTTCAGATGCTGCTGCCGCAGGCATCTTAAGTCTCTTAAGAAAACTGTTGAATTCCAGTTTCTGATAAAGTCCGATGAGTTTTTCGTAATCAGGTTCCTCTTCTCTGAGACTTTCAAATTCAAAATCTATAGGAACATATCTGTTTATGGTTGCAAGCTGCTTGCTCATAATAGCCAGCTGAGCATTTTCTTCAACCTTGGTGCGAAGGCTTTCCCTTGAAATCTGCTCAGTATTGGCCAGCATGTTCTCAATGGAGCCAAACTGCTCCAGCAGTTTTATTCCTGTTTTTTCTCCTACTCCCGGTATTCCCGGAATATTATCTGATGAATCTCCCATCAGACCCTTAAGGTCAATGAACTGGGTCGGTGTGAGATTATACCTTTCTATCATCTTTTCATGGTCAAAAATATCAAAATCGGTAACGCCTTTTTTGGTTATTATAACCTTGGTTACATCAGTAGCAAGCTGAAGTGCATCCTTGTCCCCTGTAACAATCAAAGGTTCAAGACCCATTTCTTCCCCGAGCCTTGCCACTGTACCGATAATATCGTCGGCTTCAAAACCTTCCAGCTCAAGAATGGGTATATTCATTGCTCCAAGGATATCCTTAAGAATAGGCATCTGCATAGCCAGTTCAGGCGGCATAGGTTTCCTCCCTGCCTTGTAATCCTTATACTCCAGATGTCTGAATGTAGGAGCTTTCAGGTCAAAAGCTACGGTAAGATAAGAAGGCGCATAGTCCTCCCTGATTTTTCCCAGCATGTTGAGAAATCCGTATATGCCTTGAGTGTATATTCCCTCTCTGGTAATCATAGGTCTCTGCATAGCGTAATATGCTCTGTTTATTAAGCTGTTTCCGTCGATAATGACAATTTTTTCTCCCATGAAAAATCTCCCTTTTAATAGAGCTGTATTTAAATATTCTATTTCGCGATAATCTGGACCGCCATGACGATTGCAATTATAACGCCTACGATGGACTCACCGCCAAGAAGGCCGGAAGCAATAATGGTTCCCTTTCCTTCCTCTTCAAACTTCGGAACAAGTTTATCAACTGCAAATCTGATTATTCCTCCAATAAAAGCGGTTGCAGACAGATAGAACGGCAGATATACGCCAAGTCCCAAAGTGATAACAGGGAAGTTTACGCAGTAAAGAATAACTGCCGCCACAAGCCCTATTATAAATGCCGGCATGTGTGAAATACCTCCTACCATTGCAGCAACTGCCGAAGCCTGTGCAGCAGGGAACATTTCACCGCCAAAGGCTTCTCCGCCATATGCCTTAAGAATAACAGCAAGGATTGCCACAGAAACAATACCGCCGATAATCGCTCCTACAACCTCAGCTAACCACTGTGCCTTAGGATCGCTTCCAAGCATCTGTCCGGCTTTAAAATCGTTCATAACATCACCTACCAGGCCGCATGCGATGGCAACCACAGCTGCAACATAGAAGGCCTCAATTTCACCTATATTGGAAACTGCCTTTGCTGCCAGAAGAACGATAATACCAAAAATCTCCATAGGGTTGATTCCTGACTGTCCAACGCATTGAGCAGACATGGAGGTAGCAAGCCATGCACCCAGAATTGTAACAATCGAAGCTACAGCTCCCATATCTGTAACAAAAGTGAATACAGCAGCAATTATTATCATAACAAAAGGTGCCCATCTCATATTGATGAATGTATCACCCAGCTTATCCTTGATAAACATTGATCCGAAAATATCCTTAGCCTTAGGGATTATTCCCTTCACAAGTATTCCAACGCCTGTTCCAACCATAAGGCCGATACCAAGAGATGATTTAATATTTGCAGCAACAGCTGAATCCCAAAGTCCAAATTCAACTCCTCCCACCAGAATACCAAAATCACCGATAAGGGCTCCAAGGAACCACACGCCTATAACCACTGGCCCGATTATGTATCCGATTGAAATGAGCATCGGTGAAAACCATATGCCTGCATATGAACCGTATCCGCTAATTAATTTATTGCTTAAAAGTGTTGCCGGTACCTTTGCAAACCAATCTCTGAGTGCAGTGAACACGCCTGCAATACCCATTGAGATAAAGAGAAGTCCGGCTTTTTTCCTGTCGTTATCTCCTACTTCAAGTGTGGCAGCCGCGGCCTGCCCCATAGCATAAGGCAGATCTTTGGTCTCTATAAAGTACTTTCTGAAAAGAGCTGTAAAAATCAGTCCGAGAATTACACCTCCAAGAGTAACTGCCAGCAGTACCGGAACAGAAAGCTCCGTCTCAGGATTGAGCATCCATATTCCCGGAATGGTAAAGGCCAGTCCTCCTGCAACCATTGCACCTGCAGACATTGCAGTCTGAGTCACATTGATTTCCTGAAGGTTGGTGTTTCCCATAAGCTTCAATACGAACATGGAAACAAGAACAACGAACATAATCGGCCACGGCAGTGAGCTCAGCTTAAGAGCGATAAACATTGAGCTCATAGTGAGAATAATGCTGCCAATAGCACCGATGACAAGCCCGCGTGCTGTGAGTTGTTTTTCATTCATTTCATCTACCTCTGTTTTGTTTTATAGTAAAATTTATTTTTCAGATTTCAGCGCAGTATAATAGCCCATAGCCACGCATACTGATCCGCCTATAATATTTCCTATAGTTACCGGAAAAAGATTGTTTATTAACATTCCCGACCAGTTCAGATTGGAAAGAATATCCTGACTTACCCCGGAAAGTGAGACAAACAGCTCATTTCCACTGGCAAAAATTCCTGCCGGAATAAAGAACATGTTAGCAACGGAATGCTCAAAACCGGCAGTCACGAATAGCCATATAGGGAAGAATATCGAAAAAATCTTTCCCATTGTGGTCTGTGCTCCGGTGGATAGCCAAACTGCCATGCAAACAAGCCAATTGCACATAATACCGCTGACAAGAGCCTGTCCAAATTCTAAATTCACCTTGCCTGAAGCTATTTTTACGGTCATTGCGCCCAGTAATCCGTTTCCTGCATTGAGACCGCCTGAATAATATACCATAAAAGCGATTAGGACTCCGCCGATGAAATTGCATATGTAAACGATTATCCAGTTTTTCAGCATAGATGAAGCTGTAATCCGTTTTTCGGCCACAGCCGCTATCATGGTGGTGTTTCCTGTAAAGAGCTCCGCTCCGCCAAGGACCACAAGCATGAGACCTACGGTAAATATTGTTCCCGAAAGTATCTTTCCCAAACCGAATGTTTCCGGATTCGCAAGCAGATTAAATGATGCCATGTTGGCTCCTGCTCCTGCAAATGCAATATAGACACCGGCAAAAATACCAAAAATAATTATCCTTTTCAGGGGCATACTGGCCTTTAATTCCGCTGCTTTCATAAGAGCATCCAGAGTTTCGGCCGGTTTTAAATGATTCATTTCTTCCTCTTACACCTTTTTCCTTTTTACAATTTTTCCTTCATAATAGTAAAAAATCCCAAATTACCGTCAAGGATATAATTGACGCCCTATCTTCCGATAGGTGGGTGTCCTGTTCCATACCTCTGTCTTCCCCTCAAAGGGGGCCTGACATAACGTACAGGAAACCCGGACTCCCTAAGCTCAAGTGTAGGTTCAATTATGTGTCCTTAACGAATAACCCAGGATTGTTATTATTTTAGGTTAAACGCACCGTATTTATTCCTCATAAAGATCGATTGAGCAATTTGTGTAAACCTTCTGAACATCATCATTATCTTCAAGAATCTCAATCATCTTTGCAAGCTTTGCTATATCGTGCGGGTCTGAAGGTGCCGCTTCCATTGAAGGCACATATTCTACATCAGATTCGGCAATCTCATAACCTGCATCAAGCAGCGCATGATGCACATCAGTATATGCGGACGGCTCTGTTACAATCTCAAAGCTGTCTTCATTAACAACCATATCATCTGCGCCTGCCTCCAGTGCTGCCTCAAGAAGTGTATCTTCGTCGATGGAATCATCCTTTTCTATAATGATGATGCCCTTTCTTGAGAACATGTATGAAACGCATCCCGGAGTTCCAAGATTGCCGCCGTATTTATCAAATGTTGATCTTACCGCAGAAGTAGTTCTGTTATTGTTATCGGTAAGAGCCTCAACGATAACGGCAACTCCTCCTACGCCGTAGCCTTCAAAGCTCAGTTCCTCATATGACTCACCGGCCAGTTCTCCGGTACCTTTTTTAATAGCTCTTGTAATATTATCGTTAGGCATTGAAATTGCCTTAGCTTTTTCAATTGCCAGTCTTAATGTTGCATTGTACTCAGGATCTCCGCCGGCTTTAGCTGCTACTGTAATCGCTCTTGCGTATTTAGTGAACATTGCGGCTCTCTTGGAGTCTTGTGCGGCTTTTCTTCCTGCTATTGTACCGTGTCTTCCCATGGAGACACCTCCTAACTTAGTTTATTATTAAAATTTCGACTAAGACATTATACAATAGTACTGTTTGTTTTTCAAGGTGTTTTACAGATTTTTTAAGCTTAAAGTGTTATTCCATATTCTTATGTGCCTGTGACATCATCAGCTTAATTCTGTTGAGCTGATTTACGTTGCTCGCACCCGGATCGTAGTCAATGGCAACGATATTAGCCTTAGGATATCTTTCCCTTATAGCCTTCATCATTCCTTTGCCCGTCACATGGTTAGGAAGACATGCAAAGGGCTGCAGACAAGCAATATTTGTGGCACCGCTTTTTATAAGCTCAATCATTTCACCGGTGAGAAGCCAGCCTTCACCGCATTGATTTCCGATTGAAGCAATCTGTGAAGCTTCCTCAGCCGTGTGTTCTATGTAGGACGGTTCATCAAAGCGTCTGCTTTCCCTTAGAGCCTTTCTGAGAGGCTTCCTGAACCATTCGATTAAATCAATGGCAAGTTTGTTAAGCTTGTATTGCTTGTATGAGCCTGAAAGCTTCTCATAGTTGAACTTTTTGCTGTACATGCCATAAAGGAAAAAGTCGATTAAATCAAGAACTACAGCCTCTCCGCCTTCATTCTCTATTATATCAACAATGTTGTTGTTAGCGTCAGGGTGGTATTTCACCAATATTTCTCCAACAACACCTACCCTAGGTTTCTTTATGTCCTTAAGCGGCAGAGCATCATAGTCGGCCACTATCTGAGAAATAAGTTTCTTGTATGTACTAAGCTTTCCGTCTTTACAGTTCTGGAAAATATCCTCTTCATACTTTTTCATTATACCTTCCGCAGAACCGGGAACCTCTTCATAAGGTCTTGTTGCGTAGAGCAGTCTCTGGAAAAGGTCTCCGTAAACTGCCGCCATTATCAGGCGCTTGCCCATATCAATATCTATCTTAAAGCCCGGATTTGCTTCAAGACCAACCATATTAAAGGAAACTACCGGAATCTGTTCCATACCCAGATCCTTGAGTGCCTTTCTCAAGAGAGCGATATAGTTGCTTGCTCTGCAGCCTCCGCCGGTCTGCGACATGATCAGCGCAGTTCTGTCAAGGTCATAATCACCCGATTTAAGAGCGCTTATCATTTTTCCCAAAGTGACGAGAGTCGGATAGCAGGCATCATTGTTTACATACTTAAGTCCCTCATCCACAGCATCTTTGTCCACTGTCGGAATGACCACTGCGTTATATCCGCTTTCTCTGAGCGCAACCTCAAGATACTGGAAATGTATCGGTGACATCTGAGGAACCAGAAGAGTATAATTCTTTCTCATTTCCTCTGTGAAAAGCTTTCTTTCAAAAGGCTTTTGGCTGTAACATGCTTTAACCTGATTCTTTTCCCTTTCCTCCATGGCCGCTTTAAGTGACCTTATTCTGATTCTGATGGCACCAAGGTTATTGCCTTCGTCAATCTTCAGAACAGTGTAAAGCTTGCCGGAATTTTCGAGTATCTCCTCTACCTCATCAGTGGTAACTGCATCGACTCCGCATCCGAATGAATTAAGCTGAACCAGCTCTGCATCGTCCATGGTTCCCACCACATTTGCCGCCTTATAAAGTCTTGAATGGTAAACCCACTGGTCAAGTACTCTGATAGGACGAGGCAGCTTGGCTGTATTGCATATGGAGTCCTCAGATACGACCACCATGTCGTAGGAGACAATCATCTTGTCTATTCCGTGATTTATTTCTGTGTCCAAATGGTACGGGCGGCCGGAGAGAACAATTATCTTCTTTCCTTTTTCTCTCGCATATTCAATGGCCCGTCTGCCTTCGGCCTCCACATCTTTTTTAAAGGCTTTTTGCTCAGCCCTGGCAGCTTCAACAGCGGCTTTAATATCAGCTTTTGATATTTTCACTCCTCTGCCTAAAAGCAGGTCGTAAAGTCTTTCTGCCAGCCTTTTATCGTCATCATAAGGCAGGAAGTCGTGAGTAAACTCTACTCCCTCCTCTTCAAAGATTTCATTCATATTGTTGGCGATTACCTCAGGGTAAGTAGCCACAATCGGACAGTTGTAGTGGTTTGGTGCATCTTCATCCTCAACCTGCTCATAGTTGATGCAAGGATAGAAAATCCATTTTTCGCCCATCTCCACGAGGGTTTTAATATGGCCATGTACAAGTTTGGCTGGATAGCATGCTGTGTCCGACGAAATGGTGTCCATGCCCTTTTCATACAGTTCCTTTGATGACATTGGAGACAGGACAACACGATAACCCAGTCCGGTAAAGAAAGTGAACCAGAAAGGATAGTCCTCATACATATTCAGCACGCGAGGAATGGCAACACTGCCGCGAGGTGCATCTTCTTCTGCCAAAGGTTCATAGTCAAATAACCTGTGAAGCTTATACTCATACAGATTAGGCAAATTGCGGGAAGTATCCTTCTTTCCTTCGCCTTTTTCACATCTGTTTCCGGTTACAAACCGTTTCCCGTCGCTGAAACGGGTAACGGTAAGCATACACCTGTTCTCACAGCCTGCACATCTTGCATTGCTGCTGCCCGCACTGAAATCTATAAGATCTTCGGCATGAATCAGACTTGATCTGTGGCCCTCTTCCCAGTTTGTCAGAGAATTGAGGGCACATCCGTATGCTCCCATAATTCCTGCAATATCAGGTCTTACTACATCTTTGCCCAAAACCTTTTCAATGGCTCTGAGAACCGATTCGTTGAGGAAGGTTCCTCCCTGAACAACAATCTTTTCACCTGCATCCTCAGGATTTCTCAGCTTGATGACCTTATATAGGGCATTCTTAATAACCGAATATGACAATCCGGCAGCTATATCACCAATGGTAGCACCCTCCTTCTGGGCCTGCTTTACCATTGAGTTCATAAACACTGTACAGCGTGTGCCCAGATCAACAGGGTTCTGTGAAAGCAGACCAACCTGAGCAAAATCTTCCACTTTCATATCTACAGACTTGGCATAGGTTTCAATAAAAGAACCGCATCCGGAGGAGCAAGCCTCGTTGAGCATGATATGGTAAATGGCACCATCCTTAATCTTCATGCACTTCATGTCCTGACCGCCTATGTCAAGTATGAAATCCACTCCCGGGAGGAATTCTTCTGCAGCCTTGTAATGAGCCATGGTTTCTATGATACCGAAATCCGCATTAAAGCCCGCCTTGATAAGGCCCTCTCCGTATCCTGTAACCGTTGTATTTCCTATCCAGCAAGCAGGCGGCATCAGTCTGTAAAGCTGTGCAAGGAGCTCCCTTGTTGCCTCCAGCGGATTGCCTTCATTATTTTTATAATATGAATAAACAAGGTTCTCGTCCTTGTCTATCAAAGCTGCCTTGGTGGTAGTAGAACCGGCATCTATACCAAGGAAAAGGGCTCCCCTGCACTCTTCAAGGGGCTTTCTTTTTATTTTGGCTTTGTCATGGCGTTCCCTGAACGCCTCATACTCCGCCTGATTTTTGAACAGAGGTTCAACCCTCTTAGTAGAAGCAGTTGCCAACGGGTCTACATTTTCGATGCGTTCCGTTAAAACACTTAAACTTACTTCCTCGCAGTTATCAGCCATAAAGGCTGCACCTAAAGCAACGAAATACTTTGAGTTTTCCGGGAAAATCACTTCTTCTTCAGAAAGCTCAAGTGTTTCTATAAATCTCTTTCTCAGTTCGGACATATATGTAAGCGGACCGCCAAGAAATGCAACGTTTCCTTTAATCTTATGTCCGCATGCAAGGCCGCTGATGGTCTGATTCACTACTGCCTGAAAGATGGAAGCAGCCAGGTTCTCAATTGGAGCGCCTTCGTTGATAAGCGGCTGTATATCCGTTTTGGCAAACACTCCGCACCGTGCAGCGATAGGATAAATAATTGTATAGTCCTTTGCTGCCTCGTTGAGTCCATCTGCATCGGTGTTGAGCAAAATAGCCATCTGGTCGATAAAAGCTCCCGTTCCTCCTGCACAGGTGCCGTTCATTCTCTGCTCCACAGCACTGCCGAAAAAAGTAATCTTGGCATCCTCTCCACCCAGCTCAATTACCACATCTGTCTGCGGTATCAGCTTCTGTACTGCAAGAGAACATGTGACAACTTCCTGTTCAAATTTTGCTTTAATAGTATCAGCCAGAGCAAGACCGCCCGAACCTGTGATTACAACCTTAACCTGCATGTCCCCTTTTTCAGTGATGAGTTCATTAATCAGCTGGCTCACCTTGCTGAATACACTTGACATGTGTCTTTCATATTTCTGATATATTATATTGTCATTTTCATCTATAAGGACCAGTTTAACTGTAGTCGATCCCACATCAATTCCAAGTCTCATTAATTACCTCTTTTTGTACTGAATTTGTTAAAATTACACTTTATTTTAACATTAAAACGTGTTGATTGGTAGAAAACCTGTGGTTAAAATCTTGTTAAGGTTATTGCGAATTATGACCATAGCTGATATAATTTTTAATCATGAAAAGCATTATTAAAAAAAGAACATGGAAAGCCATTTACCGGCTTCTTGACAGAGTTTCGCCCATAGACGGCGACTGCGGAAAGCTCTGCGGTGCCATATGCTGCACCTGCTGTCTCTTATACACATCTCCGAGCCCACGAGACGTAGAGGAATC
>CALZOZ010000051.1 GCA_945828095.1 uncultured Clostridia bacterium | reverse complement strand
GTACAGATACTAGCATACAGGGAAAAGCAAGGGCAGGATGTCCCTATATATTCCCATATATCTGACTTTATTTCGAAAATTTTCATCAGAATGCAAATACAAACATTATATGTGTAATATGCGTAGAAAAAGCCACGAACATCATATGACATTCATGGCTTTTGTCTACAGTCTGCAGGGGGCATCAAGCCCCCTTCTCAGAGTATTTACAGGTTTTGGCTGTTAGCAGCAATTACAGAAGATAATCACTAATAACAGGAAGAAGAATAATAAGCTGGTATCTATTCCGCCTTCACCTAAAAAACCACAATTGTTTGACATATGATTCACCTACTTCTTTCATATTTTTAAATCTAAAACATATTCAGTTGTAGTATAGAATATGACATCAAACAAAATTGTGTTACATCTGCAAGAAAATTTATCTTGGAATATCTCCGCCGCTTAATGCATCATCATAAACGGCACGGCTTCCGCCGATAAATTTCGGTCTGGTTCTGGCACATATAAGCGGTGCCTCTCCTATTTGTTTTATGGAGAGCCTTACAGGCACAGCAACCTTCTTAAGCTGCATGCCGATAAGTGTTCCCCCTATATCCATTCCTGCATCAGCCTTTATTTCTTCTACAGCTACAGGACACTTGGCGTTCTTATACACGGTCACCGCAAAAGACCCTCCTGCGTGAGGCTGAGGCACCACATTTACAATTTCCGTTCCCGGAAGAAGCGCCTCCTTTTCAACGATAACCGCCCTGTTCAAATGCTCACAGCACTGAGCAGCCAGAAAAATTCCCTTTGGCTCAAGAACGCTCATAACGCCCTCATAAACCGCCTCCGCAGCGTTTATGTCAGAGCCCTTGCCTATTCTAAGCCCCACTACTTCACTGGAGCTGCAGCCGATGACAAAAATGTCACCTTTCTTGAGCTTGGCTGTTTCAACCAGCTCAGCAGCAGCGGCCCTTGCCTGCTCTTTGATGTCTTCATAAGTAAAATTCATTTACTTCGCCTTCTTTCTTATTATGACTAAATCTGCCATGAATTCAGATATTTTTCCTGCTCTGGTGTGAGAGTATCTATTTCAATGCCCCATGCGGCAAGTTTACGGCTTGCAATGATATTATCCATTTCCTCAGGAATATTGATAAGATGTTTTCCAAGGCTTTCGTGGTTTTCCCTAATGTACAGTGCTGCCAGTGCCTGCACCGCAAAACTCATATCCATGATTTCGGCAGGGTGTCCGTCAGCAGCAGCGATGTTTACCAGCCTTCCTTCTGCGATTACATTTATCCACTTGCCGTTTGGAAGCTTGTATCCCATAATATTCTTTCTGGCTTCCTTCTTTTCCACGGCAGCCTTCTCCAGGCCCTCCATATCAACCTCGCAATTGAAATGTCCCGCATTGGTAAGGATTGCTCCATCCTTCATGGTAAGCATATGGTCAACTGTAATGGTCCATGCACAGCCTGTAGCCGATACGAAAATGTCTCCCTGCGGTGCTGCCTGCTCCATTTTCATTACCTCAAAGCCATCCATCTTAGCTTCAATGGCTTTAACCGGATCGATTTCGGTTACGATGACTCTTGCTCCCAGTGCGGCTGCCCTCATGGCAATTCCTCTTGAACACCAGCCGTAACCTACTACAACCACAGTCTTTGCAGCAATAATCAGGTTTGTATTTCTCATAATGCTGTCCCAGGTTGACTGGCCTGTACCGTATCTGTTGTCAAAAAGATGCTTGCACTTGGCATCGTTTACTGCCATCATAGGGAATTTTAACAGTCCTTCCCTGTCAAGAGCCTTAAGTCTGATGATGCCGGTTGTGGTTTCCTCACATCCGCCCCAGACCTCTTCTGCCAGATCAGGTCTCTTTTCGTGGATCATGGATACCAGATCAGCGCCATCGTCGATGATGATGTTCGGCTTATGTTCAAGGCACATTTCGATGTGTCTGTCGTACTCCTCCTGAGTAGCTCCATGATATGCAAAAACCTTAAGTCCGCTGTCTGCCAGTGCTGCCGCCACATCATCCTGTGTACTGAGCACATTGCTGCCGGTTACGGACATATCCGCTCCGCCTGCAGCCATCACCAGACAAAGATATGCTGTCTTAGCCTCAAGATGCACGGAAAGGGAAACTTTTACTCCCTCAAAAGGTTTAGTCTGTCTGAACTCTTCCTCAAGACCTCTGAGGAGAGGCATATTCTTTCTAACCCATTCAATTTTCTGATGACCGGACGGTGCCAGCCCTATGTCTCTTACATCGTACTTTTGCATTTTCTTCTCCTATTCTACAGTTACTGATTTTGCCAAGTTCTTAGGTTTATCTATATTGCAGCCTCTTTCCTTCGCCACATAATACGAGAAAAGCTGAATCGGTATAACGGAAAGCAGCGGGCTAAGCTCATCCGGACAAGGCGGTATGTATATCACCTCGTTGCTCTGAGCTTCGATGGCGCGGTTACCCTCCTTGGCTATGGAAAGCACATGGGCGCCCCTGGCCTTGATTTCCTGAATATTTGAAATCATTTTTTCGTAGAGAAAATCCTGAGTTGCCAAAGCAAGCACCAGAGTTCCCGGCTCCATCAATGCGATAGTTCCGTGCTTAAGTTCTCCTGCCGCAATGGCAAAGGAGTTAATATATGATATTTCTTTAAGCTTAAGAGAACCCTCATAAGCGATGGCCGAGTCAAGTCCTCTTCCAATGAAGAATACCTGGTCGCGATTATACAGAATTTTTGCCAGAGCCTCGATTTCACCTGTTTTCTTTAAGTAGCCTTCCAGTTTGGCCGGAATACATCTCATCTCTTCCAAAAATTTATCGTAAAATTCCTTTGTGATAGTACCTCGCTCAAGGCCCATGTAAAGGCCTAAAAGATACATGCAGGTCAGCTGAGTTGTATATGCTTTAGTAGAAGCAACAGCAATTTCAGGACCGGCCCATGTGTAGAACACATCGTCGGACTCCCTTGCCACTGAGCTTCCCACTACGTTTACAACACTCAGGATTCGGGCACCCTTCCTCTTAGCTTCTCTTAATGCTGCCAGAGTGTCCAGAGTCTCTCCCGACTGGCTGATGGCAATGAAAAGTGTGTTTTCATCCACCAGCGGATCTCTGTATCTGAATTCCGAAGCTACATCCACTTCTACCGGAATCTTTGCAAATTTTTCGATTATGGTTTTTCCCACTAAACCGGCGTGATAAGCCGTACCGCAGGCAACGATATATATCTTTGAGAACTGTTCCAGCTCCTCTTTAGTAAGAGTAATGCCATCAAGCTTTATCTTACCGCTTTCATCAAGACGACGATTTATTGTTTCGCTTATACCCTTAGGCTGCTCAAAAATCTCCTTGAGCATGAAGTGCTCATAGCCTTCCTTTTCGGCTGCATCAACATCCCAGGTCACATGAAAAACCTCTCTGTTCACGGGTTTTCTGTTCTCGTCAAATATCTTCACGCTGTCAGGTGTCACCACCACCATCTCGCCGTTTTCTATAAGGTATATTTCCTTTACATATTTGAGAAGAGCCGGTATGTCAGAGGCGATAAAGTTGCTTCCTTTGCCCAGACCTGCAATCAGTGGTGCGTCTTTTCTGACTGCCACCAGTTTATCCGGATCATCGGCCGAGATTGCAACTATAGCATATGCACCTCTCATACGGCCCACAGCCTTGTATACAGCATCCTCTAAACACTCCGATTCCTTCATATAAATGCCGATCAGATGAGCGACCACCTCAGTATCCGTTTCGGATTTAAAATGAACATTATGCTTCTGGATAAGCTCTTCCTTCAGCTCAACATAGTTCTCGATAATTCCGTTGTGGACGATTGCCACTCTGCCGTCCTCGCTGGCATGAGGGTGGGCATTTACATCCGAAGGAGCACCGTGAGTTGCCCATCTTGTATGGCCGATTCCGGTATGGCTGTAAAGGTTTTCACCTGCAATGAGATTTTCAAGATTCTCAATGCCTCCCACATGCTTTTTAATATTTATTTTTCCGTCCATGATAAGAGCGATTCCCGCCGAATCATAGCCGCGATACTCAAGTTTTTTAAGGCCGTCTATGATAATGTTCCGGGCATTATCTCTGCCTGTATATCCTACAATACCACACATAACATACTCCCTATTTGAATTTTCTTTCTATTAAATCAGCAAGCTCCTGAGCCAGTACCTTAATCTGCTCCGTGTCGCTGCCTTCAAGCATAACCCTTACAAGAGGCTCGGTGCCGGAAGGTCTGATGAATACTCTGCCTGAGCCTGCCATCTTTTCCTCGGCAAGTCTTATTGCCTCAGCCACTTCAGGGTCCTTTGCATAGGTCTTTTTATAGTCGTTATTAATTTTTGCATTTACCAGAATCTGAGGATAAATTACAATTTCATCAGCAAGCTCTGAAGCAGGTCTTCCGCTTGCAAGCACCGCCTTCACGAACTGCAGCGAGGAAAGGATTCCGTCGCCTGTGGTAGTATGCTCAAGGAAAATAATATGTCCCGACTGCTCTCCGCCGATGACACATCCCGTCTCCAACATTCTCTCCAGCACATATCTGTCGCCCACGCCGGTCACATCAACTGAGATTTTCTCTGCTTCCATAGCCTTGTGGAAGCCTATATTGCTCATAACTGTTGCAGTTACCTTGTCACCGGCAAGTCTGCCCTCAGACTTAAGCATCTTTGCACAGATAGCGATGGTTTTATCTCCATCGAGAACTCTTCCCTTCTCGTCGGATACTATAAGTCTGTCTGCATCGCCGTCAAAGGCCAAGCCAAGAAATGCACCCTCTTTAACTACTGTTTTCTGAAGAAGCTCGGGGTGAGTGGAGCCGCATCCGTCGTTTATGTTTACTCCGTTAGGCTGATCTCCTATAGTTACTACTTCAGCTCCAAGAGATTCATATACGCGGCGTGCAACCTGGTATGAAGCCCCGTTGGCGCAGTCCAGCACTACTTTCTTTCCGTCCAGACGAAAATCCACCGTCTGCACCAGATGCTGTGCATAAAGCTCAGCCGCACTCTCTTCGGCCTCAAGACATCTGCCTATGAGATCGCCTGTAATATGGCTGTTTACATCAATGCTGCTGATAATTATATCCTCTATTTTTTCCTCAATAAGGTCATCCAGCTTGAATCCTTCCGAGTTAAAAAACTTTATTCCGTTGTATTCAAATGTGTTATGAGATGCACTTATTACAATTCCTGCATCGGCCTTATAATATCTTGTCAGATATGCTACCGCCGGAGTAGGAATAACGCCTGCTTTAATCACATTTCCGCCAACGGCCAGAATTCCTGCAGTCAAAGCATTTTCAAGCATATCACCTGACACTCTGGTGTCCTTTCCGATGATGATGGTAGGCCTTTTGCTTTCCTTGCTGAGTACGAAGGTACCTGCTTTCCCCAGATTAAAGGCCAGCTCCGGGGTCAGCTCCATATTTGCAATACCTCTCACTCCATCGGTTCCGAAAAGTCTTCCCATTGTCTTACCTCGATTCCTTATTCAATGATAACTTTTATCTCACTAGGATTGTATTCCATTTCAATCCCTTTATTCTCGCAAACGCACTTCAGTGCCACAGTGTGAACACCTTTTTCCAGGCCGCTCACATCGGCATAAAGCTGGAAATCCGACTCTGTAATCTGCTCAATTACCTCGGCATTTCCCGAAACGCTCACTTTTACCGTAATATTATCAACTGTAGGAATAGTGTTCTCGTCCACTCCCTCCAGCACTATGTCGTTTTCAGAAAAAGTAAATTCTCTTGTGGCCGCTCCCGCTACAGAAACAATTACCTGCAGGTTCTGAGAATCCGTTGCAATTTCAATGCCCTCAGGCAGCAGCGGCTGAATCGGGATTTGAGTGTTCTCAAAAATATCCGATACATCCACCGTCTTGCAGGTGATGGAATCGATCTTTGACAGAAGCTCATCAGTACCTTTAATTGTAATGGTTTTAGGCACTGAAATTTCCCTGGTTACAAATGTGTTATTATTGCCGATTACCGGCACCTTCAGGCTTACAGTCTTTTTGTTATGCATAATAGTGGTGACGGAAACATTGTCATATTCCAACTTCACATTTTCGACCTTCTCATCCTTACTGTTTACAGGCACGAGCTCAATGCTTAAAGATTTCATGGTCATTCCCACCTTGGATGCATCCACGGCTGCATTAAGTGAAGTTACGCTGTTAACAAGCGTTTCTGCTCCCCTTACCTTAATCTTTTCTCTGCTCACCTGTACGATATACGGCTCGCTGTCATCACTGGTCTGATTGGTAATCACCACATTTACAGGTTTTTCTTCCTCGGCCAGTTTGTCTACGATTACCTTTACCTTTTGAACGCTGATGTTTTTTATTTCCACATTCTCCGGCTTTTCTACCACTACTTTTACAGTATTTTCGCCTTCTCTAAGGCCCTCTAAATCTACAGTAACCTTGAAATCAGTGATTTTAACTTTATTCTTCAGGCTGCGCTGGCCGGTATATGAAACATTTACTGTCTCCGTAGGCGTATCAAGCACCACAAGACCGGCTCTTTCCAAAGCCTCAGCGTTAATATAATTTACCGGAATGTTTCGCATGGTTCCGCCGTATGAAGATCCATCGTCTCCAAGTACGTAAGCCCAAAGGCAGATAGCTGCAAGCAGGGCGAGAACCAAGTTTATCTTGTTATTTTTCAGCATTTTTTACCCCCTTGCTTCACACCCTTAAGTATGGATTTAACCTTTTCTCCCCATGTTCTCTTAGACTCTTCCAAATAGATATTATATAAAGTCTTCTCGATTTTCTTCACATCAAGGAATCTGGTGAGCTTGCCGTTCTGTGCAATGGAAATTATACCCGTCTCTTCTGATACGATTATAACCAGAGCATCTGAGTTTTCTGTAATTCCAATGCCGGCCCTGTGCCTTGTGCCCAGTTCCTTATTTAAGTTTTTATTCTGTGTAAGCGGCAGCACACAGCCTGCTGCATGCAGTCTGTCGCCTCTTATTATCAGCGCACCGTCGTGAAGAGGTGCACCCTCATAAAATATATTTCCGATCATTTGCTCTGAAATAGCTGCATCAATAATCGTACCGGTTTCTGCGATATCGTTAAGGGCAGTTTCCCGTTCTATTACGATCAGAGCTCCTGTTCTGGATGCTGACATGCTGTCAATGGCCTCTACAAGCTGTCCGACCATATATTTTGCCTCTTCCTTGTCAACCTCGTTCAGTACGTTGCTGAACTTGCTCCTGCCAAGGTATTCAAGTCCCCTTCTAAGTTCAGGCTGGAAAATTACCACAACTGCTATCAGTCCTACTGTCATCAATCCGGAAAGAATCCAGTGCAATGTGTATAACTGAAACTCTTTGGAAAGCAATGTAGCTATAACAAGCAAAAGCAAACCCTTAGCCAGCTGCTCCGCCCTGGTTTCTTTGATGAAACCGATGAGCTTGTAGATGATAAAGGTTACTATCAAAATATCCAGTATGTCTGTAAATCCGATGCCCGAAACTATTTTGTTTAACAATTGTTCCATAAATCTCATTCTCCCATACTTATTCAATTATATTCTACTCGAAAAGTGTGTGATTTTCAAGGGGCTAGTGTGATTTTTATGGTTGTTCCTGCTCCGCATACCGACTGGGCAGAAATGCTGCAGCCCAGGTTTTCTGCGATTCGCCGGCAGAGATAAAGACCGATACCTGTTGACTTTTTATCTGCCCTGCCGTTATATCCTGTATATCCCTTTTCAAATATGCGAGGCAGATCCTCCGAAGCTATGCCTATCCCCGTATCGCTTATTGACAATACAGTCCTTTGGCCTTTATCAGGGGATATTTTATCATCGATACTCTCCACCCCGATGCTCACCTGTCCCCCATCAGTATATTTCAGTGCATTGGAAAGGACCTGTTCGATTATAAAGCCCAGCCATTTTTCATCGGTGACAACCTCCGCATCCGTACCTTCATATATCAGTCTGTTCTTCGTACGTATAAACTGTGAGGCATACTTTCTTACGGACTGCTTGATTATATCGTCCAGACTGCACGTTTTAATAACATAGTCACTGCCTCCGTCCAGTCGCAGATAACAAAGAACCATCTCCACATACTGTTCAATCTTAAAAAGCTCATCAGAAATCTCCCGCATTGCCGGACTGTCCGGCTCCGTCTGCAGAATGAGCCGCAAAGCTGCAATCGGCGTCTTTATCTGATGAGCCCATATGGTATAGTATTCCTTCATTTCCTCATAGCCGCGGCTGGTTTCGAAGGCCATCTTCATCTTATCGTCAAAGGACGATCTGATAATATTGGTGTAGTCCTCCTCGATAAGGTCACGAGGCAGGGGCAAATGATCAATTGTATCAGTGATTTCCTTTTCCACAAATGAAAGCAGTTCATGCTTTTCCCGGTATCTTGAATAATCCCATGCAGCCAATAATCCTCCCAGGAAAGCACACAACACCAGACCGTAAAAAACCGGCCTCAAGTCTGCTTCAAACACTATCATTACGGTAAGCATGGTTACTGCAAACACCGCAAAGAGTATAAGGCTCTTTATGTGGGTTTTCATGTACTTTATAAACATATGTATCCCATACCCTTTCTGGTCGTAATGAAGTCCTCAAGACCTATCTCTGCAAGCTTGCGGCGAAGCCTCGTTATATTCACAGTCAATGTGTTTTCGTCTACAAAGCTGTTTGTAGCCCATAATCTTTCCATCAGGGATTCCCGGCTGACAACCCTTCCCTTGTTCTCAAGAAGTGTGAGCAAAATACGGTATTCATTCTTGGAAAGGTCTATAGTCTGGCCCTGATAAGTCAGACTTGTGTCCTGAGTGCTGAGCATGGCTCCCCGGTGTTCTATAATTCCCGTCTGTCCGGCAAAATCGTAGGTTCTCCTGAGTATCGCCTGTACTTTTGCCGTCAGCACATTGAGGTCAAAGGGCTTTGCGATAAAATCATCGCCTCCCATATTCATGGCCATGACTATGTTCATGTTGTCCGAAGCAGATGAAATAAAAACAATCGGCACCTTGGACACTCTGCGTATTTCGCTGCACCAGTGGTAGCCATTAAAAAAAGGCAGAGAGATGTCCAGAAGGACGAGCTGCGGATTAAAATCCGCAAACTCCTCCATAATGTTTCTGAAATCCTCTGCACAGCGGGCGTTAAAGCCCCATGATTCGATATGCCTTTTCATAGCACCTGCTATGGTTCTGTCATCCTCGACAATTAAAATGTTATACATTTCTCTATCCGCTTATTCCGCGTTCTTTACAATTCTGTTATATATTGAATCCAGCACTTCCTCAAGGAACATGTTAAGCTTAAGGCTGTAATTTTCCTCTGCGAACTGCTCTACGGTCATTCCTGCGGCAGACTCAAAGGCCTTATCATCTTCATAGCCATAGCTTTCTCTGATTTCATCAAGCTGCTCCTGGTATTCCTTCTTTGACACATTTACGTTTTCCTTTTCAGCAGCTGCATAAACCGTCATTTCCATCTTGACCATGCTTTCTGCATACAGTCTTATCTGTTCATCGTATTCCTCAACGTCATACTTAAAGTACTGGTCAAGGAAGTCCTCCCACTCAAGTCCCTGCTGCTGGGCAATCGCTTTGTAGCGGGAATTGAACATTTCAACCTTTGCATCTACCTCTTCAGGGATAGCTTCGGTAACCTGTGCTTCAGCTAATATCTGAGTCCAGATCTTGTCTTTAAGGTCATAAAGCTGATTTTCCGTTTCCTCTTCTTCAAGCTGCTTTGCCATATACTTTCTGTAGTCAGCTACAGTTTTTTCGTCGCTGTGTTCTTTGACGAATTCATCTGTCAGCTCTGCAGGAACATCTACAATCTTTGCATTTACAGTAACCACAAAGGTAACGTCCTTTCCTGCCAGATCAGGATTGTTGGTATATGGATCAGGGAACTTGAGGTTGAGGGTAACCGGCTTGCCGATGGCTGCTCCGTAAAGTCCTTCCTGGAAGCCGTCAATCATGCTTGCCTGTCCCAGGGTCATCTCTTCATCATCTGCGTTCATACCACTTGTAGTAGAACCGTCTGCTAAAGTTCCTTTGTAGGAATATCTGATTTTGTCGCCCTTCTCAACGGTTCCCTCGGTTTCTTCCTTCTGAGTCGGATATGATGCCAGAACCTCATCTATTGCCGCGTCAATGTCCTCATCAGTGATGGTCACATCCGGCTTTTCGGTGGTATAGCTGTCGTAGTCAGGCAATGTCACATACTCAGTCAGATCATACTGTGAATACGGTATATCAATATTGCCTCCGCCGCAGCCTGTCATAAACACCAGTCCCAGACAAAGCACTATGGAAAGTGCGATAGATAATACTTTTTTCATTTTTTCTTCCCCTTTATGTTATATTTTTTCAAGCTCTTTCTTAGCTTTATTTTTCTTCTTTTTATCCGTGCTTACTACTATATAAACCAGCATGAGCACAGTAGCCAGATATGGTATGGTTGACGTAATATCCGCCGGAACCCCCACACTCTGCAATCTCAGACCCAGGGCCTGCAGGAATCCGAATAACAGGGCCGCAAGGAAAACCTTAGGCGGATTTGCCATTCCGAATATTACACATGCAAAGGCTATAAATCCTCTGCTGTTGCTCATCCCTTCTGAAAACATGGTCAGGTATCCTAAAGAAAGGTGGGCACCTGCAAAGCCGCAGAAAATGCCGCAAAGTATGCTGGCAATAAATTTCATTTTATGTGCACTGATACCCGCTGTTTCCAATGACTCCGGATGCTCTCCGGAAGCTCTCAGCCAGAATCCGTAAGGCGTTCTGTAAAGGAAAACCCAGGTAAGAAATACCAGAAGCCATGTTATGTATACGAAAACAGAGTTGTCATTGAGCAGCGGCCCAAGTACCGGTATACTGTCCAAAAAGTCAAGGTGCACCGTCGGAAGGGACACAATTCCCTTATCGGAGAAGGTTCCCTTTACTCCAAATATGGAACGGAGCAGATAAACTGTAAGACCTGCCGCAAATGTATTAAGTGCCATGCCTATGATGAACTCATCACTTTTCAGTTTTACAACGAATACCGCGAAGAAAATTCCAATGAGAATTCCCGAAAGCACCGCCATGAGCACTCCCATGGCCGCAGATGCACATGCAAAGCTGAAGGCAACTGCCACGAATGCACCCACCAGAATCATGCCGTCCATTCCTATGTTCATTATGCCCGCCTGTTCGGTGAGAAGACCTCCCATAGCCGCGAGAATAACCGGTGTAGCTGTACGCAGTGTGTTCTGCAATAGTCCTATGTTAAAAACCTCTGCTAGCTGATTCATTTCTGGCCCTCCTCTCTCAGACGCTCCCTTGCCTTTTTACGGGTCCGTCTGTCCTGAATTGCTTTTGAAATGCCTCCCTCGGCTGCCATCAGGAAAATGATTATGGAGAATATTATTTCCGAAAGTTCTCCTGAAATACCAATGGAAAGCTCCATGGCGTTGGCGCCGATGTCCACTACTGCAAAGAAGAAGCTCATTAATATTATTCCCAGCGGGCTGTAATTCATTATCATAGCAACCAGCATGCCGTCAAAGTAAAACTCGTTTGAGATTGACGGGAGGAATCTCTGCTGATATCCAAATACTTCGAACATACCCACAAGTCCGCATATGACACCTGATGCAACCATAGCTCCTATCATTATCTTATCCTTGCTCAGCCCGGAAAAGAAAGCAAAGCGCTGGTTTTCTCCCGTAACCTTCATTTCAAGCCCCACACTGGTCTTCTTCATGATATACCAGCAAAGGAATGCTATTACAGCACTGTATATTATTGCGGTGCTCAGGTTTGAACGGGCGATTACCTGTTCAAACATAAAGTCCTTAGGAACTGCATCTGTTCCCGCCATTACGCCTCTGTCATGGGTTCTGAGCGGACCGCTGCTGTTGGTAAGGTATGTACAGAGGTAAATAGCCACCGAGTTAAGCATGATTGTCGTGATTACCTCGCTCACATTGAGCTTTACCTTAAGCACTGCCGGTATCCACGCATATATTCCTCCTGCCAGAGCTGCCGAAATAAATGCCATAGGTACTGCTATGAGCGGCGATACGCCCTGAAGGTACACAGCTGTCATTGTGGCTGCAAGGCCGCCTAAGAAAAGCTGTCCTTCGCCGCCTACGTTAAACATTCCTGCCTGTGAGCCTACAGCCATTGCAAGGCCGGTAAGACACAGGGTCAGCATTTTAGCCAGAGTATTTCCAAATACTCGTGATGAACCGAAAGCACCCTTGAGCATTGCTGCATACCCCTCAATAGGATTATAGCCCGTTATTATCATGAGCAGCGCACCGATGAGCAAAGCAGCAAAAATGCTGAGAAAGAGCGAAATAAGATATGCCTTTTTCTCGCGGAGGGTATCTGTAATTTTAGTTATCATTTTCTCCTCCTTCCGTCTCTCTATGGCCTGTCATGTAATAGCTTATTTCCATCTTGTCTATTTCTCCGGACTTGAACTCTCCGGTTACTTTGCCTTCGAACATGGTTATGATTCGATCGCTGAGTCTGAAAATCTCGTCAAGGTCTGCACTCACAAGGAGAATTGCACAACCCTGATTTCTCTTATCAATAATCTGTTTATGTATAAATTCAATGGCGCCTATATCCACGCCTCTTGTCGGCTGAGCGATGATAAGCACAGGTGTATCGAAAGAAAACTCCCTGGCAACTACCACCTTCTGCATATTTCCTCCGGAAAGATCTCCGACTTTGGTGTTTACTCCTCCGCCTCTCAAATCAAATTTTTCCGAAAGTTCCCGTGCATATCTTGCAATGGATGACTGCTTCAGATGGAGCTTGTACTTTGAAAAGGCAGGCAGCTTTTCCTTGCCGATTATCATGTTTTCCGTAATGGTTGATTGTAATGATACACCTGTGGATACTCTGTCCTCAGGAATATGAGCTGCACCCAGTTCTCTTATCTGGCCAGGGTTCATACCGTCGGCTCTGGTTCCGTGAATATAAAAGCTTCCCTTCTGCAGCGGCCGCATGCCTGTCAGGGCTTCCACAAGTTCGCTCTGTCCGTTTCCTTCTATGGCGGCTACTCCAAGCACCTCGCCTGCCTTCACCTCAAGGAAAACTCCATTTACAGCCAGGAGGCCTCTGTTATCGGATACATAAAGGTCTTCAGCCTTTATCATAACTTCACCCGGCTGCCCTGTCTTTTCTATGTGATCAAAGAGCACTTCTCTTCCTACCATCATGGAGGCAAGAATGCGCTCATCAACGTTCTTGGTTTCTTCTACTCCTACCAGTTTGCCGCGTCTCATTACGCCTACCCTGTCGGATATGTTCATCACCTCATAGAGCTTATGGGTAATGATAATGACAGTCATCTGCTTTTCTTTTACAATTCTTCTGATAACAGCAAACAGTTCCTCTGTCTCCTGCGGAGTCAGCACCGCTGTAGGCTCGTCCAGAATAAGCACATCTGCACCTCGGTAAAGAGTTTTAAGTATTTCTACCCTCTGCTGAAGGCCAACGCTTATTTCCCCTACCTTGGCTTCAGGATCCACCTCAAGGCCGTATTCATGAACAAGTCTTTCAGTTTCCCGATTAGCTTCCTTAAGGTCGTAAAATACGCCCATTTTGCGCGGTTCCTTGCTCATAACTATGTTCTGAGCCACCGTAAATGACGGTACCAGCATAAAGTGCTGGTGAACCATTCCTACTCCCATGCTTATGGCTTCCCGCGGACTGAATTTTTCAACTTTTTGTCCATTTATGTATACTGCTCCATCTGTAGGCTCGTGTATTCCGTAAAGAATATTCATAAGTGTACTCTTGCCGGCTCCGTTTTCCCCTACCAGTGCAAAGACCTCTCCCTTTTTTATATCAAAAGAGACTCTGTCGTTTGCCAGCACTCCCGGAAATTGCATGGATATGTTTTCAAATTTAACTATAGATTCCTGCAAAGTCTTACCTCCCTTTGCTGTAAAGAAAAGGCGCAGCGCATATAA
>CALZOZ010000050.1 GCA_945828095.1 uncultured Clostridia bacterium | reverse complement strand
AGATTCCTCTACGTCTCGTGGGCTCGGAGATGTGTATAAGAGACAGGAGTATGACTCTTCCTGAAGACGGAGCAGTCAGACTATTAAAGGTTCTGCGTGAGGACCCGGTATTCTGGAAGATTCCTGTTTTGTCTACTATACCAGGCGGAGAAGTGGTGGACGAACTGCCGATGACCATGGAAACGGAAGATTTCCTTTGCAAATGTCATCCTCAGATAGATATGCGCAGGCGTGTTGAGCGCATGATAAGAGTAGCGGAATATCAGGAACGCCAATGTACTTTACAGGATCAGGCGAACAGGGATTATTTGACCGGACTTCTTAACAGGCGCGGCTTATGGACTGCAATAGATTATCTTCGCAGTGAAGATTTACCGCTGGTAATTATGCTTTTTGATTTGGACAACCTGAAGGAAGTAAATGATACCTGGGGGCATGAAAAGGGCGATCAGATGCTGCAGTTTTTCACTGAACTTCTGCGAAGCCAGACCCGATCAGATGACATTCTGTGTCGCTATGGAGGAGATGAATTCCTGGTGATTCTTAAACATCTCAATAACGAGAAGACTGCCATGAAAAAAGGGTCGGATATATGCCGCCTGTTCTGTGAACAGTTTGACGGGGGAAATATAAGTGTTTCATGTTCTGCGGGAATTGCCATCAGCGGAATAGATGAAAAGCCATCAGAAAAGCTGATTGAGTGTGCAGATAAGGCAATGTATCGTGCAAAGCAGGAAAATAAAGGCGGATGCTGCATGTGGGGCAGCGATATTTGAAATATAGAAACGCGAAAAAATAAGGAAAAGAATCATGAAAAAACGACTTACCGCAGCAATCATGGCTTTGGTGATGCTTCTGAGCTTCACCGGATGCTCGGGATCTAAGCAGGAAAAAATTGAGATCAGCATGTACTTATGGGATAAGTCCATGAGTAAACAGCTGACTCCATGGTTGGAGAAACAGTTTCCTGACATTGATTTCAACTTCGTTGTAGGATATAACACTATGGCCTATTACAGTGACCTGAACGATCGTGGAGCATTGCCTGATATCATCACATGCAGGAGGTTCTCTTTAAACGATGCAGCCCACCTGGCTGATGAACTGATGGATCTTGGACAGACAGAGGTTGTGGGTTCATTCTATGAAAGCTATATTGAAAATAACCGGGAGCCTGACGGTGCCATCCGCTGGCTTCCGATGTGCGCTGAAGTTGACGGCTATATAGTAAACCTGGATCTCTTTAATGAGTATGATATTCCGGTGCCCACAAACTATGAAGAATTTGCATACGCATGCCGCCGATTTGAGGAGAAGGGCATAACCCCGTTTTTGACGGACTATAATGCGGACTATTCGTGCCTGGAAGTTATGCAGGGCAGTGCCATTCCTGAACTGATGAGCCTGGAAGGAACCATGTGGAGAAAGACATATGAGAGCGAAACTCAGGATGGGCAGGTTGGCCTGGATGATAAGGTATGGCCTGTAGTATTTGAAAAATTCGATCAGTATCTAAAGGACACTTTCGTGAAGCCTGAGTATGCGGATTATCTGTGGGTTAATGCTGCTGCTCCTTTCCTGGAGGGGAAGGTGGCAATCATGCGAGGCACCGCCAACGACTGCGTAGTAGCCAACCAGCAGAACGGCATGAACTGCGTGATGCTGCCGTACTTTGGCGAGACTGAGGAGGATAACTGGCTGTTGACATATCCTATTTACCAGGCTGCTGTAAACAAGCGGGTTGAGCAGGATTTTGCAAAAAATGAAGCAGTTATGAAGGTACTGGAGGCAATGTTCAGTGAGGAAGGTCAGCGTCTTATGGCTTCCGGAGCCGCTGTTCTCAGCTATAATAAGAACGTAAATATTGAAATGAGTGATTCCCTGGAAATGGTAAAGGATTGCGTAGAGCGCAACCACCTGTATATACGCCTTGCATCCACAGAAATATTCACTATTTCACAGAATGTTGCCCAAAAGATGATACGCGGTGAGTACGGACCTAAGGAAGCTTATGAGGATTTCAACACCCAGCTGACTACTGCCATTGAAGCAGGTGCAGCAGAGGTTCTCATCACTCAGGAGAATGCTTATGACTATACCTTCGGCGAACATGGAAGCCCTGCAGTGTCATCCTTTATGAACACCTTGCGTAAGGGGACAGGTGATGATATCGCAATAGGTTATTCCAGCATAGTCAGTGCACCTGTGTTTGCCGGTGATTACACCGAACAGCAGCTTCGCTGGCTGATGGCATTTAAAGCCATTGCCAGAGAGGCGGAATATACAGGTGCTGAAGTCCGTCAGGTGATGGAGTGGCTGGTAAATGTTAAAGAGGACGGTTCAAATCCTATCAGACATAAGAATGTAATTCCTGTTACAAGCGGAATGGAATACACGATGAAGGACAACGGCGACGGTACATATACACTTGAAGATCTGACTATCAATGGTCAGCCTCTGGATGATAACGCCGTATACAATGTTCTGCTCTTAGGTGATGATGACTATATCTTCAACTCTATATACTGCAACTGCCCGATGCCAGAGGAACTTCAGGCTAGGAGGGTTGAAATAAATGTGGATACATATAACAGTTATGATTGCTTCCTGGATGCTGTAAAGGAATGCGGTCAGCTGGAAGCACCTACAGAATATGTTACTATTCAGCGTTAAGTATAACTACGAAAATGAAGCAATCCATAAATAAAATCACAGGAAGGAGGGCGATTTCATGCGTAAACGGTTGATCGCCATCTTAGCTGCTATCGCCCTTACTTTTGGGCTTATTGTGGCAGGAACACAATATTATAAATTTGTATCAAGAACTATTTATACGGAGAGTACTGCTCATTTGACGGAAATATACCATCAGACAAATCAGTCATTAAACACTATGGTTGGTAGAAACTGGGGCATTATGAAGATGTGGGCACCTTATCTTCACGACACTGAAGATGAAAAACAGATAGAAGATTTTATAGATAATGCACAGAAAGAGACAGGCTTTACGGACTTTTATTTTGTCTCCAGAGAGGGTGAATATCAGACCGTTCATGGAAAAAAAGGTTATCTTGACTTGAAAGGAAGCCTTTCTAAATTGATACTGCAGAGGGAGAATGTAGTCGTAAGTTCTGTTGTTCCGGGGAAACCGGAGATTATGGTATTTGCCGTACCTGTTGATTCCAATACATACCGTAACTTTGAATACGAAGCCATCGCAATCAGTTTTAACAACAGCGATTTGGTTGAAACCCTGAAAATATCCGCCTTTGACGGACAGTCCAGCAGCTACGTGATTCATCCCGACGGTCGTGTTATTGTGGATAATACCAGCGGACAGATTCGCAACATATATAATTTTTTGGGCATGCTGGAAGAAGATTCGGATATGGAAGCAGAGAAGATTGAAGATCTCCATGAAGAATTTCATCAGAATCACTCCGGCGTGACCACATTCCGCATGGGGAAACAGAGATATTACCTGGTTTATGAGGCTGCCGGTTTTGAGGATTGGATCGTGCTTGGTATAGTGCCGACCGATGTTGTCAATGCCAGCATGAACACACTTCAGTCCAGCTCTCTGCTCATAGTAACCGGAATAGCGGTCTGCCTTGTGGCATTATTGCTTGTATTTATCGTCCAAAGGTATCGCCGCAGTCTGACTGAAAAAGACACGGAAATTCTTTATAGGGAAGAGCTGTTCTCAACTCTGTCAGGTAATGTAGACGATATCTTTGCAATGCTGGATGCAGACACTTTACACGTGGATTATATAAGTCCAAATATAGAAAAGCTGGTAGGTATTCCAGAAGAAGAGGCACGAAATAATATTCGAGTGGTTGACCGTCTGGTAAAGGACGAGGAAGCCGGTCTGATTTTAGACCAGCTTCCGACAATTATGCCGGGTGAACAGGCAGAATGGGAACGTGAATATATACATCGTAAAACGGGAGAACTCCGCTGGTTCTATGCTACCGCGCTGTGCAGAGAAATACGAGGTGAAAAAAAGTATATTCTGGTTCTGTCCGATCGTACCAAGGAAAGAAATATCAATCAGGAACTGGCAGATGCGGTCAAGGCAGCCCGCAGTGCCAACCAGGCAAAGAGCACATTCCTCTCCAATATGTCCCACGACATACGTACACCTATGAATGCTATAATCGGCTTTGCCACTCTGGCAGTGGCAAATATTGAAAATACGGGAAAGTTAAAGGATTACCTTTCAAAAATTATTTCTTCCGGAAACCATCTGCTTTCTCTCATCAATGATGTACTGGATATGAGCCGGATTGAAAGCGGTAAAATCCATCTTGAGGAACAGGAAGCAAATCTGTCAGATATCTTCCATGATATCCGGACCATAATCGGCGGTCAGATTCATGCCAAGCAGCTGGAGCTTTATATGGATATACTTGATGTTACCGATGAGGATGTGTTCTGTGACAAGACAAGACTTAATCAGGTGCTGCTGAACCTCCTTTCCAATGCTATAAAATTTACCGCTCCCGGAGGTACTGTATCTGTGCGTGTTGTTCAGATTCAGAATGCTCCTGAAGGAAAGGGACTGTATGAGATTCGTGTAAAAGATACAGGGATAGGTATGAGTCAGGACTTCGCGGAACATATATTTGAGCCTTTTGAGAGAGAGCGTACTTCAACCGTCAGCAAGATTCAGGGAACCGGTCTTGGAATGTCAATTTCCAAAAACATCATCGATATGATGGGTGGCACTATTGAGGTGCACACGGAGCAGGGAAAGGGAACGGAGTTTATCATACGTCTTGCACTCCGTTTGCAGTCTGAGCGCAGAAGTGAGGAGCGAATAAAGGAACTGGAAGGTCTTAAAGCTCTGGTTGTTGATGATGATTTCAATACATGCGACAGTGTGACCAAGATGCTGGTTCAGGTGGGAATGCGTTCCGAATGGACCTTGTTCGGCAGAGAGGCAGTCCTCCGTGCAAAGCAGGCAATGGATTTAAACGACGCTTTCCACGCATATATTATTGACTGGCGCCTGCCGGATATGAACGGTATTGAAGTTACAAGACAGATTCGCAGTCTTGGAGATGATACACCTATTATTATTCTTACTGCCTATGACTGGTCAGATATTGAGGTTGAGGCAAGAGCCGCAGGGGTAACAGCTTTCTGCTCCAAACCGATGTTTATGTCTGATCTCAGGGAGTCTCTGCTTGTTGCATTGGGGCAGCAAAAGGAGAAAAATACCAATATACTTCCTGATGTAAGTATAAAAGACAATTTTAAAGGCAAACGTCTGCTGCTTGTAGAGGATAATGAGCTCAATTGTGAAATTGCATATGAAATTCTAAAAGAGTATGATTTTGATATAGATACCGCGGAAAATGGTGCAGAAGCTTTGAAAAAAGTCACTGACTCCAAACCGGGTTATTATGATCTTGTGCTCATGGATATACAGATGCCTGTTATGAACGGTTATGAGACGACAAAATGCATACGTTCTCTGGAAAATCCGATACTGTCCAACATTCCTATTCTGGCTATGACAGCCAATGCATTTGATGAGGACCGTAGAGCAGCCAAAGAGTGTGGTATGAATGGTTTCCTTTCTAAACCTATTAATATTCAGGAAGTAATTCAGGCACTTCACGATGTTTTTGGACGGAGATAAGAATATGAGCCGGATTTCACTTAACTGTGAGGTCCGGTTTTATTTTCAGCAGAGGTAGCAGAAACCTATTGTTTTTTTCATATAGATATAGTATGCTTTATTTAGAACAAACGATTTAAATGAAGAGGGCAATTTGGTGGCGAATTATACAGAAAAACAATGGAATGCTAAAAAGGTTGAGCTTATGGAAAGATGCTATAACGGTTTTGCTGAACTGGGACTTCATGGCACAGGTATTCGAGGGGTGGCCAAGTATTGCGGATATAACACATCTATGATTTATACATATTTTAAGGATTTAGATGATTTGATCATCCAATCCACAGAATACTGTATGAGCAAGGTAGAGCAGGACTTTATGGCGAAAGCACCAACCGATGTTGGGGACTTATGGAGATTTATTGACGAGATACCATACTGGACAGCTGAAAAACATGGAAAGAAGTACAGACTAATGTATCAGGTGTATACACACCCGAAATACAGAGACTACGGTCAGAAATTTTTTAAAGGGGTAGATCAGCGTTATACCGAATACGCAAAAAAATTGGAGGGCAAGCTTGGGATTCCCTATCAAAAGCTGACACCGCTGATTTTTATTCTGATCCGGGCGTGTGTACATTACGCATTGTTTGAGGACGAGTTTTATTTGAAATCACAGATAGAAGTGCTGAAAGAAACTCTTGAACTCTTTATTGTGAAGTATAACCCTAACATCCAGATTTTCTAAAAAGAAAGGACAAACATGATGCAGGCAACATATTTTGTGATGTTAATGATTTCCATAGGTTTTGTATTTTTTATGCTGGACAGGTATCAAAAGCATACTTCAGTGTATTATCTTCTTATGACGGTAGCGGTTGTCATCGTAAATTTAGGATATCTTCAAATAGCTGGAGCTAAGACGGAAGAAGGGGCTTTGCTTGGAAACCAAGTGTACTGCCTGGCATATCCGTTTCTGCTTCTGTTCACAATCCAGGCCATTGCGGATTTGTGCAAGACGCGGGTACCGGTAGCTGTAAGAGTGCTATGCATTTGTATTTCTTTTATCATATTCCTGGGAGCTTCCTCCGCAGGATACGTGGACTGGTACTACCGCAGTGTGGAGATGGTGATTCGTGATGGCTACACCTTCCTTCAAAGGGAATACGGACCACTTCATTTGCTGAGCCCGATATACATCGCGATAACGTTTGGCTGCGGACTTATTATCGTTTTAAATGCTATGCGAAGGAAGAAGCATGTATCACATTTTGTCAGCTTGGGCTCTCTATGTCTTTTAATTATATGTATTTCCACATTTGTGGGAGAGCGAATGGCAGGTCTGAAGATAGAATTGCTGCCAATTGCCTATACCGTTTGTGCAGGTGGAATTTTGTTATTGCAGACAAAAGTGGCTACTTATGATGTAAAGGGTATTTCCAGAGAAGCTATAGAGGAGAGCCGAGAGTATGGCTTCGTGATCTGTGATGGCAAATTTCGTTTGTCCGGTGCAGATGAGCAGGCCAAGCAATGGTTTCCGGAGCTGAACGAACTGAAAATAGATTACCGAATTCAGAATTTTTCTACAGATTTCCTGCTACAGATGAAAAAATGGGTTTTAACAGGGGATTCTAGGAGTGTTGTCTACTTTGAGCGTGAGGGTAGAATGCTGGAAGTCTGCCATTCCGTACCAGAGGAGTACCATGGGAAACTCCACTGCATCCGTATTAGGGATGATACCGTACAACATCAGTACCTTAAATTGGTAGAGCGATATAATGAAGAACTGGGCGCGCGGGTGGTAGAGCATCTGCTGGCCACTGACTATTCCCCGGCGTTGACCCGGGAAACTGCGGAACGGATTATAAAGGCCGCGCCTTTGCATGACTTCGGAAAGATTGCCATCCCTGACAGCATTCTCAATAAACCGGATAAATTCGTTCCGGAGGAGTATGAGGTTATGAAGCTCCACGCCCAAAAGGGTGCGGGAATCGTAGCTCGGATTTTACAGAATTCCGACGATCTTCAATTTAAGAACATTGCTGTGAATGTGGCTCACTATCATCACGAAAGGTGGGACGGTACGGGTTATCCCTGCGGACTTGTCCAGGAGGAGATTCCTTTAGAAGCACGGATTATGGCACTGTCAGATGTGTTTGACTCATTGGTGAGCGAGCGGGTATACAAAGAGCAGTTCAGCTACGATAAGGCTTTCGGCATTATTGAGGAATCCTCCGACAGCCACTTTGACCCGTCCCTGTGTAGAGCATTTCTGCAATGTCGTCTTAAAATCGAGACTTTGTACAACTGCAACATGGATTGAAACAGAACATTAGAGGAGGAAATACATTTTGATAAAAGTATTATTCATCTGCCACGGCAATATATGCCGTTCACCAATGGCTCAGTTCGTCCTTCAGGACATGGTAAATAAAAGAGGTCTGGAGAGCCAATTTGAAATATATTCAGCAGCCACCAGCAGGGAAGAAATTGGCAACGGTGTCCACCACGGCACGCGGCACAAGCTTGCGGAAGAGGGTGTGCCCTGCGGAGAGCACAGAGCCGTACAGGTAACTTCGAAGGATTATGAATATTATGATTACTTGATTATAATGGATGAGAATAATCGCCGGAACCTGATGAGAATTATAGGAAGTGACCATGATAAGAAGGTATTCAGTCTGCTGGACTTTTCCGACAGGCCTCGTGACATAGCAGACCCATGGTATACGGGAAACTTTGATGTTACGTACGACGATGTTGTTGAGGGATGCGAAAGCTTTCTCAAATGGCTTGGTCAGGCCGGCAAATTAAGAGACAACTAAAGGAACGACCCGAAAGATGAATGCAAAAATCAAAATAATCACAGCTATGGTGACTTTTGGAACCATAGGCGTTTTCGTAAGATACATACCGCTCCCATCTAGTATTATTGCACTGGTAAGAGGGGTGCTGGCAACAATTTTTCTCCTTGCCGTTATGGCAGCAGGGAAGCGCCGGCCCGATGGTACAGCTATTAGACGCAATCTGGCGCTCCTTGTGATTTCAGGAGGGTTGATTGGATTTAATTGGATTCTGCTGTTTGAAGCATATAATTACACATCCGTTGCAGTGGCCACACTTTGCTACTACTTAGCGCCGGTTTTCGTCATAATCGCTTCTCCCTTTGTTCTCGGAGAAAAGCTGACATTGAGAAAGACGCTCTGCGTGGCAGCGGCACTTGCAGGAATGGTGCTGGTATCGGGAGTGATTCAGAATTATGTGAGTGTAGGAAATATTGAAGACTTAAGCCTGACCGGGGTAATTTTGGGCATAGGTGCAGGTGCTTTATATGCCACTATCATTTTGATGAATAAGAAACTTAAAGATATTTCTTCATACGACACAACCGTTGTACAGCTTGCTGCTGCATCTATAATTCTGGTGCCATACTGCCTTATGACAGTCGATATGGGAACACTTGAAGTCACACCGGTCTCGACAGTGCTTCTGCTCATAGTGGGAATAGTTCACACCGGAATAGCATATGTGCTGTATTTTGGTTCAATCAAGGAATTGCCGGCTCAGACCGTTGCTATATTCAGCTATATAGACCCGATACTTGCTGTTTTGCTTTCGGCGCTTTTGCTTAAGGAAAGCATGGACATGCTAAGCATATTAGGTGCAATTATGATTCTGGGCTCGACATTCGTAAGTGAAATAAAAGGAAACGCAAATGACTGATTTTACAAGACGAGAAATAAAGTCTAAATTCATGGAACTTCTGTCCGAAAAAAACTTTGATAAGATAACAGTAAAGGAATTGGTGGATGCCTGCGGCATAAGCAGAAATACATTTTATTATCATTATCATGATATCTTTGAAGTTATGGAGGACATTTTTCAGTGTGAAATAATGAGGGTGGTTGAAGCTGAGAAAAGATACGGTTCTCTTAAGGAAGCCTTCCTTATGGCAACAAAGTTTGCACAGGATAACAGAAAAGCAATGCTCCATCTTCACCAGTCAACTAAAAGAATATTTTTTGAAGATTATCTTATAAGAGTTTCTGACAAGATAATTAGAGAGTACATATATCAGCAGGCTGAAGGTCTTGATGTGGATGAAAGTGATATAGATCTTTTGTCAGTATTCTACAAATATGGTCTTTTAGGCATTTTAAAAGAGTGGCTTGACAGTGGTCTGCAGGGAGGAGAGGAGAAACTCATCGAAAGAATGGCTTTTATACTTGAGGGTAATGCAAGAAATTCATTAACAAAAATTTCCTTAAAATAGTATTACAAATTAAGCTCTATGCACAGATTTTGCGCATAGAGCTTTTTTTATGTCTATGAACAAAACAGAGTTTAAACTAAAATATTTAAAATAGGGTTAAAAATAGCAAGAATAAGAATAAGATGAAATAACAGAATGGGGGAATATATATGTCAATGAACCTTGCACACATGGCAGAGAGAAAAGCCTTTGAGATTACGCTTAATTCAATAGTAAAAAAATCGCGAAAGGGAGAAGATCTTTCCGAGGTGTTCGGCTCGCTGATCGATAAGATGGAAAAAGTTTTAGGTGACTCATGGGAGGCATCATCCTATGAAATGCTCAGAAAGATTGCATGTGAACCGGACAGCAAATGGGCGCATTATACTGAGAGAATATTAAAGGAAGTAGACCCTAATATAATTACGACCTTTGCACTGAATGCCGGTTACGAGGGAGGCTTCAGAGGATTCAAGACTTCATTGGAGATGTCTGAAAAGTACGACTGCAACATTCCATGGATAATTCTGATGGACCCTACCACTGCCTGCAACCTTCACTGCACAGGATGCTGGGCGGCAGAATACGGCAACAAGCTGAACCTTACATATGAAGAGATGGACAAAATTGTCACCGAGGGTAAAGAGCTGGGAATTCACGCATACCTGTTTACAGGCGGAGAACCTCTAATCAGAAAGGATGATATTATCAAATTGTGTGAAAAACACAGAGATGTGGCCTTCCATGCCTTTACAAACGGAACCCTCATAGACCAGAAATTCTGTGATGACCTGCTGAGGGTAGGAAACTTCTTCGTTTCAGTAAGTATAGAAGGATTCGAGGAGTCAAATGACGGCAGAAGAGGAAGCGGACATTATCAGAAAGCCCTTGCGGCTATGGATCTGATGCATGCAAACCATATTCCTTTCGGGGTTTCCATTTGTTACACGTCGGCCAACTATCTGACTGTTACAAGTGATGAATTCCTCGACATGCTTATTGAAAAGGGCTGCATTTTCGCATGGTACTTCCACTACATGCCTGTGGGAGCAGGAGCAGGAACTGACCTTCTTCTGAGCCCTGAGCAGAGAGAATATATGTACAATAAGATTCGTGAAATCAGAGGCTTGGAAGGCGGTAAAGAGCTCTTTGCTATCGACTTCCAGAATGACGGTGAGTTTGTAACAGGTTGTATTGCGGCAGGAAATAAGTACTGCCACATAAATGCCAACGGTGATGTGGAGCCTTGTGTTTTCATCCACTACTCAGGAGCTAATATCAAGGAAAAATCTCTGCTGGAATGTCTGCAGCAGCCTCTATTTATGGCTTACAGAAAAGGTCAGCCATTCAATGACAATCTTCTTAAGCCGTGTCCGATGCTGGAAAACCCTGAAATACTTCAGAAGATGGTCAAGGAAACAGGTGCTGTTTCCACAGACCTTATGCAGCCTGAATCGGCAGAAGAGCTTTGCGGCAAGTGCGTAAAATACGCTGAAGAATGGGCACCTACAGCTGACAGGCTGTGGAATGAGACACATCCTGTAGAGTAAAGCTAAAAAAAGGGGATAAAATAAAGCATGCTGGTTTTTCGGCATGCTTTTTGTGGTGCCTCATATCAAGGATGCCTTGAATAGCCTTTGAATTTATGATAAAATGACGAGAAAACAAAAATACTTACAAATGAGTAAAGGAGGGCAGCTGCAGGAATCAGCAGCTGCAAGATTTAAATGAAACATGCAGTAACCTACAGTTTAATAAAGAAGGATAGCAGAACCCGTGCCCGCCGTGGCGTAGTTCATACTCCTCACGGTGACATACAGACGCCTGTATTCATGCCGGTAGGAACTCAGGCTACGGTTAAAGCCATGAGACCGGAAGAGGTCAAGGAGATGGGAGCTGAAATTATCCTTTCCAACACTTATCATCTATACCTGAGACCCGGTCACGAAATTGTCAGAGAGGCGGGGGGCCTTCATAAATTTATGAACTGGGACCGTGCCATTCTCACAGACAGCGGCGGATTTCAGGTTTTTTCCCTTGGAAAACTTCGCAAGATAACAGAAGAAGGGGTAAAGTTCCGTTCTCACATTGACGGCTCGGCACATATGCTCACACCTGAAAAATCCATAGAGATTCAGAACGCTCTTGGCTCGGATATAATGATGGCCTTCGATGAATGTGCACCTTATCCTGCTGACAGACGCTATGTAAAGGACTCCCTTGAAAGAACCACTCGCTGGCTTAAGCGCTGCAAGGATTATCATCATGACTGGGAACGCCAGTCTCTGTTTGGAATCATGCAGGGCGGAATGTATAAGGATTTAAGAAAGCAGAGCGCAGAGGAAGTGGTAGAACTTGATCTGCCGGGATACTCCATAGGAGGCCTTTCTGTAGGAGAACCGAAAGAACTCATGCTTGACATACTCGATGACTGCGTGGACTATCTTCCGGAGGAAAAGCCGAGATATCTTATGGGAGTCGGAAGTCCTGACTATCTTTTTGAGGGAGTTGAACGCGGAATCGATATGTTTGACTGCGTACTTCCTACCAGAATTGCACGTCACGGCCTGGCCATGACTTCTCACGGCAGAGTAAATATCAAGAACGCAAAATATGAGCGGGATTGGGAACCTTTGGACAAAGAATGCGACTGCTATACCTGCCGCAATTATTCTAAAGCCTATCTCAGACATTTGTATAAAGCAGACGAAATGCTTTCAGCCATGCTGCTGTCAAATCACAACCTTCATTTTCTCGTGAACATGATGAAAAACATAAGAGAGGCAATTGAAGAGGACAGATTTTTAGAATATAAGAAGGAGTTTTATGATAAATATGGCAGATTTTAAGGAATTATGTCCCCATAGAGAGTTTTGCGGCGGCTGTATTTATCAGGATGTGCCTTATGAAAATCAGCTTGCCGAAAAGGAAAGGGAAGTACGCAGACTTCTTGAGGCAAAGGGCGTGACACCAGAGAAAATAGATAAAATTGAGGGATGCCCATCAGCATACTGCTACCGTAACAAAATGGAATACACTTTCGGAGACTTTGTCAAGGACGGGAAAATGACACTTGGCATGCACCGCAAAAAGAACTTTATGTCTATAGTGACAGTTGACAGGTGTCAGCTGGTGGACCCTGATTTTAATATAATATTAAAGGCTGTACTTGATTTCTCTGTGGAAAAGGGCTATACCTTCTATCACAAGCGCAGTCACAGCGGTCTTCTCAGAAACCTTATAATAAGGAAGGGAATCAGAACCGGCGAGCTGCTGGTAAACATAGTGACTACATCTGAAGAAGGCTTCGATGAATCCGAGTTTACAGAAATGTTATTATCGTTAACATTAACTAATACGATAGTCGGTGTCCTCAGAACCTACTGCGACAGCCTTGCAGATGCAGTAGTGCTGGATTATTTGAAAACACTATATGGCAGGGATTATTACATGGAAAAGCTGCTGGGACTGGACTTTAAAGTAAGTGCTTTTTCATTTTTCCAGACCAATGTGGAGGCTGCTGAAAGACTTTATACAGAAGCACTTGCACTTGTGGACTCTTTCGAAGGGAAAAAGGCCTTTGACCTTTACTGTGGTACGGGGACTATCAGTCAGGTACTGGCACTTAAGGCAAAGGAAGTGCTTGGAATTGAGCTTGTAGAGGAAGCGGTGGAGGCTGCAACAGAAAATGCAGCTCTGAACGGTCTTGACAACTGCCGTTTCATAGCAGGAGACGTGTTTAAGGTTTTAAATGAAGTTCCCGATAAGCCGGATGTAATCGTAGTTGACCCGCCTCGCGTGGGAATACAGCCAAAGGCTCTGGACAAGATTATCAGCTATGGGGTTAAAGAGATAATTTATATTTCATGCAATCCTAAAACTTTGGCAGAAAACTTGAGATATCTGGATTACTATGGATACAAGTGCAGATACTTGAAGCCTTTTGATAATTTCCCGATGACTAAGCATACGGAGTGCATCGCACTGCTTTCGAAAGTTCAGAAATAAATAGTGAAAATGGCATGTCGAGGAATAAAATATGAATTCTTTTAAAAAAATATCAAAATTCAAAATAGTTGTTATTGTAATAATGATCCTTGAATCTGTCTCTTATACACATCTGACGCTGCCGACGAT
>CALZOZ010000049.1 GCA_945828095.1 uncultured Clostridia bacterium | reverse complement strand
AAATATATTTTGGAATTAATGTCAACAAAAAACTCCACAACAACTTGACACCGTCAAGCCAAAGAGTTTACATTTACCAAATGGGAAAAAACTATTATAATATAACTACAAATCGGTATTTTGCTGAGTATGAGATTCACTCAATGGGAGGTTGTTAACATGGAATTAAAATTTTGTGCAAAAATTCTTCAAAATGGAAATATGGATGCTGCCTATGTGGAGGTTCCTTACGGCATCAAAGAACTTTTCGGCAAAGGGTGCCTGCTGGTGAATGCTACTTTTGATGGTGTTCCCTACCGTGGGCAAGTGGTAAAAATGGGAACACCGTGTTACATCATCGGCGTTACAAAGCAGATACGTAAGCAGATAGGCAAGAGCTTTGGTGATATGGTTGACGTAGTTCTTCAGGAAAGAGACAGTGAGAAAATTCCTATGTGGAAATGCCCTAAATGTGGCAGAGAGTTTAAGAAAAAAGATCAGAGTCATTACTGCGGTGAAAAGCCAAAGACGATTGATGAATATATCTTGAGTCAGGATGAAGATAAGCAGGAAGATCTGCGCTATATCCGTCAGATTCTCCGCAATGCATTACCGGAAGCGGAAGAACGTATCTCCTGGAGTATGCCGACCTATTGGAAAGAACATAACATCCTCCACTTTGCCGCTTCAAAGAAACACATCGGATTGTATCCGGGACCTGCTGCTGTAGAACAATTTTCCAAAGAACTGCAAGGGTACAAAACCGACAAAGGAACCATCCGAATTCCCTATGGTAAAGTGGATTCCGCGCTGATTGAAAAGATTGCAAAGTGGTGCTTGGAAACGGGCAACCATGCATAGATAAAGAGGTGAATGGAATGAAACAAGTGATATCTCTTATTTTAGTTGCAATTGTATTAGTATTGATTTTTTACTTAATCAATAAATCTCTTAAGTATAAAACAGAGAGAGAAAGATATGCAATAAAGAAAAGCTTTATTGCATATCTTCTGACTAATAGTTTCCTTGTAAGCTGGCTTGTTTACAAGAAGAATAATCCTAATGACCGTTTATAAAGGAGAGGTCTAGTACCTCTCCTTCATCTTTCTGTCCATATCTCTCTTAGCATCGCGTTTGGCGATATCCTCACGCTTGTCGTAGTTTTTCTTTCCACGTGCCACAGCGATTTCCACCTTGGCCCTGCCCTCTTCATTTATGTACATTTTAAGAGGCACCAAAGTGAGTCCCTTGATCGTAGTGTAACCTATAAGCTTTCTTATCTCCTGCTTATGAAGCAGCAGTTTGCGCGGTCTCAGCGGCTCCACGTTATATCTGTTGCCCTGCTCGTAAGGGCTGATATTCATACCGTAGAGAATCATTTCGCTGTTCTCGATTTTGGCATAGCTTTCCTTGATACTGACCTTGCCCTGACGAACAGACTTGATCTCCGTGCCGGTCAGTACAATGCCTGTCTCATAGGTTTCCTCTATAAAATAATCGTGGTATGCTTTTTTATTATTGGCAACCAGTTTTCGTTCTTTTTTAGCCATTATATATAACCTTCCCCAGAATTTTTTCCTTTGATAATATTTCCTTTTCCGAAGCTGCAAGCCTTTCCTCGCCGCACACCTCAATCATATCCCCGTTCATGCCGGATACACGTCTGATAAGGCAAACACCCTTTCCGCCGATTTCATAGTAAGGCGCTCTGTATACTACCAGATCACCCACATCCAGCGACGGTGCAGGACCCACCGGCAAATCCATACGAACAGCAACCACCCGGTCGCCCGGTTCTATGACGGGCAGCATTGAGCCATCCTCTATTTTTACAACCATAACACTGAGGAAAAGCAGTACTGCAGCGGCAACACCAATTATTGCAGCCAAAGGATATCCCATGGCCTTTACTGCTTTTCCTAATAGTTTCATCTCAAAATCCGCCTTTCCTTACTGCTCGCATTTCTCGCCGGAAAGACAGGGACAGGCTAGAACACCTTGATTTTGCTAAATGGATAAAGCCTGATTACAACCTTGCCCACTATGCTCTCCATGTCGATGGTTCCCACAGCCGCACTTCTGCTGTCCTGGCTTACCCTTCTGTTGTCACCCATTACAAAGAGTCTTCCCTCAGGTACAGTAACGGCCTCCATCTCTCCAGAAAGCCCCTGTTCGGCCACATATTCCTCTTGGAGCAGTTCACCGTTTATGTAAACATCTCCCGCTTTAATTTCCACCGTATCACCCGGCAGACCAACTATCCTCTTTATCAGGTTCTTCTGCTTGCCGTTTTCATCATACAGTCCCGATTTAAATACTATTACATCCCCTCTCTCCGGCTGTCCAAACAGTCTGTAAGACTGGCGGCTTGTAATCACATAATCCCCCGAATAGAAGTTTGGCTGCATTGACTCCTGCTGCACGATAATAGGCTTAAAAAACGCCAGAATAACCGCAGCAATAACTACAGCAATAGCAATGTCTCTAATCCAGCTAAGAAAATTTTTCATTTTTTAAATAACTCCTTTTAATTTTTACCGAAAATTCTTTCTTTTATACCGGCAAAGTTCTCAGGCAATTCGGCCTCTATAACTTTGCCTTCCATATATGAAAAAGTCTGTGAACCCTCGCAGTGAGCGAATTCCAATCTGGCAGCATGTAAAAGCTGCGTGTTTAAGCCCAGTTTAGATGACACCCATCTGTTTACGGCAGGACTGCCGTATTTCACATCACCCAACAGCGGAAAACCTGCGCTGGCAAGGTGTGCCCTTATTTGGTGGGTTCTGCCCGTCACAATTTTCACCTCAGTCAAGGTAAACCACCGTCCGTCCAATCTGCCGTATTCCAGAGGAAAAGCATAAGTCTCCATGACCTTGCCTTCCTCTGTTTCCAGGGGAATTACACTGGTCATATTAAGGCTCTCGTCCTTGGTCATTCTGTCGCAGAGTTCCAGCGGTTTCTCCAGCCTGCCGCATACTATTGTAAGATAATATTTATTGATGCAGTTCCTTTCGCGAATCAGCCGGTTAAGTTCTTTAAGTGCCTCTGCATTTTTGCCGAAAAGAACCAGCCCGGTGGTGTTTCTGTCCAGCCGGTTAGCCGGTGCGGGAGAAAAAGTCCTGTCGATTCTAGGGTTGTACTCGCCTTTTTCAATAAGATAATCCATCACCTGATTAGCCAGGTGGTTCTTCTTCTCCGTGCGATCTCCATGGGTCAGAAGGCCAAATGGCTTTTCGGCAGCCAATATATTCTCATCCTCGTAAGCGATAACAAACTGCTTTTTAGCCTTGACCTGTCTCGGCGGCTTCTGCAGTGCACTGGCATTCTCTTCACTGATGTAAAGCGTCAGCTCATCACCTGCACTGAGCATGGACTCTGCCGCCATTCGCTTTCCATTTACCTTGACATCCTTTCGAATCATCTTATAAATGTGGCTCAGCGGCGCCTTATCAAAATATTTTTTCAAAAACCGGTCCAGCCTCTGGCCTCCCTGGTTTTCGTTAATTATCAGCTTTATCATATTTTTCCTTTTCCCACACTAACGAAACTTACCAAAATATTATACACCAAAACACCTTGTGAAAAAAGTCTAAATCTGCTAAAATATAAATGTATTATTATCGGACAGGCCTGCCGGGCCTGATGAGAGATATGAACGGGGGAAAAAATGAAGAAATTTAAGGACTTTATTTACGATAAAAACGATTTAATCATTGCGGTTCTCATTCTTGCGGTGGCAGCGCTTATAATATTCTGGAGGCTTAACGTAATTCTGGAATATCCTAAACAGCTCCTCGGAAATGACGAACCGACTGTTGAAAATCCTGTAGATAACCCTGATGATAGCAACACACCTGCGGACAATAACGACAGTTCCAATAAAGATAACAGCAATACTGCTCAAAATACCACCGGGGATAGCGCCCAGGATCTTCCTCTTTGGCAGGGCGGTGTTCTGACTAAGGACGTAGAAGTTGAGGTCACAGGAAACAGTGCTTCGGCAGCAATTCAATGCCTCATCGACAAAGGTCTTTTTGAGGATTACGCCGAGTATCAGAAAATCTGCAGTGATGCGGGACTGGATCACGAAAAAGTCAAGGCAGGAACCTTCACCTTTGAAAAGGGTTCAACTAAAAATGATATCGCAAAGAAAATGAACTGGGGCTAGGCCTCAGTCCATAAGCTGATTTAAAATCTTAAACTGCTATTTCAAAAGCTCGATTACCTTCTGTAGTCGGGCTTTTTGATTGTCATCCATCATCGGCATAAGCTTTCTCACGATGGCTATCTGCTGCTGGGTACTTATGTTATTGGCTGCAAGCTGTTCCTTGAGCCTCATAATATCCCGCGACAGCTCCGCATCACTTTTTCTTTCCAGCTTCTTCACCGTATCGTGGTCCATTCCTTTGTTTCCTGATAATCCAAGCTGGCGGGCAATTTCCCCTGCCATCTGCTCATTTAAATCCATAAATAACCTCCTGACTGCTTTCTAATATAATCTATGCACTCAGAGGCCGGGAGTTTCATAATATATTTTATAAACAGGAGGTACCGAGGATGGGCAAAAATTCAGACGCTATCGGCGTAATTATACTGCTGCTTCTGCTGGCGGGAACAATGGGTGATAAAAACGGCAAGCCGGGATTTTCCCTGCTGAAAGGTTTAGAGCCTGTCAGCATGATTGACGATTTTCATCGTATGGTAAACGTCATGGAAAAACTGGACAGCATGGGGCAAATGGCTATCAACCCTCCTAAGCTGCCGGAACCGAGTCAGCTGATTAATACAAGTGCTATACCTAATCTGGACGGACTCATGGAAATGGTAGGGCCGCTGCTTAACAATTTAAACAAGTGATTTACTTTGGAGCTGCTTTGTTGTATACTGGTAGTAGTTTGTAATACTTTGCTATATGCAACGAATCAGGAGGTAATATCGTGGCACTGGTAACTACCAAAGAAATGTTCGCCAAGGCGCTTAAATCCGACTACGCTATCGGCGCTTTTAATGTTAATAATATGGAAATAATTCAGGGAATCGTAGAGGCTGCCAAGATTGAGAGGTCCCCTCTCATCCTGCAGGTCTCCGCAGGTGCTCGTAAATATGCAAAGCCGGCTTATCTTTTAAAGCTGGTTGAGGCTGCTATTCTTGATACAGGACTGGACATCGCACTTCACCTTGACCACGGTGAAGATTTTGAAATTTGTAAAAAATGCGTTGATGACGGCTTTACTTCAGTTATGATCGACGGTTCCAAGCATCCTTTCGAGGAAAACATTCGTATCACCAAAGAAGTCGTAGACTATGCTCATGCCCACGGCGTTGTTGTAGAAGCAGAACTGGGTAAACTTGCAGGTGTTGAGGACAACATTAAAGTGGATGCTCGTTCAGCTACCTTTACTGATCCGGATGAAGCAGCAGAATTCGTTGAAAGAACTGGAGTTGATTCACTTGCTATCGCCATCGGCACCAGCCACGGCGCATACAAATTCAAAGGCGAGCCTTATCTTGACTTCGAAAGATTAAAAACAATACATAAGCTTATCCCGGACACTCCGCTGGTGCTTCACGGTGCTTCCACAGTTCTAAAGGAATTCGTAGACAAGTGCAACCAGTACGGCGGCGACATCCCTGGTGCACAGGGCGTTCCTGAAGATATGATAAGAGAAGCTACTAAATACGGTATATGCAAGGTCAATATCGACACAGACCTGAGGTTGGCTCTCACAGCTGAGGTTCGTAAATTCATCGCAGAAAACCCTGCAGAATTCGACCCTCGTAAGTATCTGGGACCAGGTAGAGAGGCAATTCAGGCTATGGTACAGCACAAGATTAAGAATGTGCTCAATGCTTCCAACACCCTGTAAAAACACAATAGACAAAAACAAAAAATTCTCCTTTGGAACAACCCTCAGGAGGATTTTTTTTACAACAATATATACTATGCTCCAAGCCTGAGTTCTGCCATGGTACCCTCAAAGACACGGCTGGCTCTCGGAAGCTTCTGCAGATCGCTGGGATGGGTCAAGGACGGTGCCCTTAGAGCACCTCTATCTATCGCACCCGACTTAATCAGCATGCCGGACACAAATTGAGAACAGAAAAAGTGAGTTTTTCTCTCATTGGCAATGCCGAACATGCACAGAGGAATGCCCATAATGTTATAGCGATAGCTTTCCCTATTCGCCTCCATATGTCTGATTCTGTTGGCAAGCCTTCGATAACTTCTGTCGCTGATTCTTATACAGTACAATGCACACTTCATAGTGTCACTTGCGCCCATGATGCCATGATTTATGTCCTCATGAACAAATCCGGCAGGAAGCATGGTGTATTTATATTTTCTTCCGAAGCTGTAAAGCATGGTCAGCTCCCTGTCTAAAGAAATGGAGGCATGAGTATACTCTGCCCGTGTAATTCTATATATAGCCTTTGAAAATAAAGTGTCGCTTTTAGTCAGTAAAATGTAGATGTCTTTCATAAAAACCTCCTGTTGTGCAGGTATATAATACCATAAACAGGAGGTCATATGCCTTAAGATATCTTAAGGTTTCTTAACATTTTCTTAATTAGAAAAATCTACTTTTCCGAATGCTCTTCCAGCAGCCTGTTCTTCATGTCCCAAAGCTTCTGGGAAAGGTCCACATAGTATGTCTGTGGATTTTCAAATCTGAGCGTTTCATCCCAAAGGGTATCAACCTGTTCCTTGCAGTACTCTCTGATTTCCTCAATGGACGGGCATTCATACACGCACTTGCCCTCCTTGAAGATTGGAACCTGCAGATTTCTTACAGTGTAATTGGTAACACGGGTCTTTTTCCATACGGCATTAGGGTCGAAGATCACGTATTCATCCTGCTCAGGAATGGTCTCTCCGGCTACGGTAATAACGTCTCCTCTTGCCTTACCTGTTGTCTTATCGTAAAGTCTGAACAGTCCCTTGAATCCCGGATTTGTAATCTTTTCCACATTCTCAGAAATTTTAATCTTCGGTATGAGTTCCCCGTTGGTTTCTAAGGCTGCAAGCTTGTAAACGCCGCCGTATACAGGCTCTGATTTTGCTGTGATCAATCTTTCACCTACGCCAAAGGAGTCTATACATGCACCTTCCAGTATTACATCTCTGATGATGTACTCGTCGAGAGAGTTGGACACTACGATTTTACACTCCGGAAGGCCTGCATCGTCAAGCATTTTACGGGCCTTCTTAGTCAGGTATGTCACGTCCCCGGAGTCGATTCTTATTCCCATTGACTCAGGCTTCATTTCCTTAAATACTCTGATAGCAGCAGGCACACCGGATTTGAGAACATTGTATGTATCCACCAGGAGAGTGCAGTTCTGAGGATAAATCTCAGCATATTTCTTAAAAGCAGTATATTCATCCGGGAACATCTGAACCCAGCTGTGAGCCATTGTACCGAGGGCTTTAATTCCATAATCCCTGTCTGCAATTGTGCAGGCAGTTCCGGCACAGCCACCTATGTATGCGGCGCGGGCACCAAAGATGGCTGCCTCTGCACCGTGGGCTCTTCTGGTTCCAAACTCCATGACAGGTCTTCCCTTGGCCGCTCTCACGATTCTGTTTGCTTTTGTGGCAATGAGACTCTGATGGTTGATAGTAAGAAGCACCATGGTTTCAATGAACTGGGCCTGCATTACAGGGCCCCTTACAGTTACGATAGGTTCATGCGGGAAAATCGGCGTTCCTTCAGGAACTGCCCAGACATCACACTTGAACTCAAAGTTTCGAAGATACTCGAGAAATTCCTCGCAGAACATATTTTTGCTTCGAAGATATTCGATATCCTCTTCGGTAAATTTAAGATTTTTGAGATAGTCGATGGTCTGCTCCAGTCCTGCCATAATTGCGAAGCCTCCGCCATCGGGAACCTTTCTGAAAAACATATCAAAATATGCGATGTCTTCTGCCATTCCCGTCTCAAAATATCCGTCTGCCATAGTCAGCTCATAAAAGTCGGTCAGCATGGTGAGATTAAGTTTACTTTCCATTATTCTTCCTCCGTTTTTTTCTGCTGCAAAAGCTTCTTAAGGAACTGGCCCGTGTAAGAGTCAGGGCAGGCTGCCACTTCTTCAGGAGTTCCTGTGGTTACGATAGTGCCGCCCCTGTTTCCTCCGTCAGGTCCCAGGTCGATAATGTGGTCGGCACGTTTTATTACATCTAGATTGTGTTCTATTACAACTACTGTATTGCCGGCATCAACCAGCCTGTCCAATACGGTCAGCAGCTTGTCTACATCGGCAAAATGAAGACCGGTAGTCGGCTCATCCAGAATATACAGAGTCTTGCCGGTTCCTCTCTTAGTAAGCTCGGTGGCAAGTTTCACACGCTGAGCCTCGCCGCCGGAAAGCTGTGTGGACGGCTGTCCCAGCTTGATATATCCAAGACCTACCTCCTCGAGAGTATTAAGGTGTCTTGCGATGGTCGGAACATTTTTAAAGAATTCCACACCTTGGCTGACGCTCATATCCAGCACATCAAAAATACTCTTTCCTTTATATTTTACCTCAAGAGTTTCTCTGTTATATCGTTTACCCTTACATACCTCGCAAGGTACATATACATCCGGCAGGAAATGCATTTCTATCTTTATTATACCATCACCGCTGCAGGCCTCGCAACGTCCGCCTTTGACATTGAAGCTGAATCTTCCCTTCTGGAAGCCTCTCAGCTTGGACTCGGGCAGGCTGGCAAACAGGTCACGGATATAATTGAACATTCCCGTATAAGTAGCCGGATTTGAGCGCGGAGTTCTGCCTATCGGCGATTGATCTATATCGATAACCTTGTCTATATTCTCAAGCCCCAGAATGGCATCGTGCTCTCCGGGCTCTTCCTGAAGTCTGTTGGTGATTTTAGCCGCTCCCTTGTAAAGTATCTCGTTTACGAGGCTGCTCTTGCCCGAACCTGATACTCCTGTAACGCAGATAAATTTCCCCAGTGGAAAATCCACATCAATGTTTTTAAGGTTGTTCTGTCTAGCTCCCTTAACGGTAATTTTCAAACCATTTCCGGGTCTTCGCTCAGGCGGAACATATATTTTCTTTTCTCCTGAGAGGTACTGCCCCGTAATAGACTCTTTACATTTCATTATGTCTTCAACGGTACCCTGAGCCACCAGCTCACCGCCGTAGATTCCGGCTCCCGGGCCGATATCCACAATGTGATCTGCCGCATACATGGTATCCTCATCGTGCTCAACTACAATAAGAGTGTTGCCGATATCGGTCAGATGACGCAGAGTATGAAGAAGCTTTTCGTTATCCTTCTGATGAAGGCCTATACTTGGTTCGTCAAGTATATATAAAACTCCAACCAGGCTTGAGCCTATCTGGGTTGCCAGCCTTATACGCTGAGACTCACCTCCTGATAAAGTTCCCGCACTTCTGGATAAGGTCAGGTAGTCAAGACCTACATCGGCCAGAAAATTAAGTCTGGCCTTTATCTCCTTTAAAATCTGGTGGGCAATCTTTTCATCGGTTTCGGAAAGCTCCAGTCCCTCTATGAATTTCAAGGCCTCCCTTATTGACATTTCGGAAAGCTCCGCAATATTTATTCCACCTACGGTTACAGCCAGAATCTCCGGCTTCAGTCTCTTTCCATGGCAGTCGGGGCATTCCTTTGTGACCATGTACTGAGTCATCTTTTCTTTGAAATAGTCGGAGGTACTTTCTCTGTATCTTCTCTCTATGTTGTTAAGTGCACCTTCAAAAGGTCTGTCATGAAGTGACTTAGTTCCAGTACTTCGACTCACATAGTAGAATTTCAGGTTTCTGTCCCCGGTGCCGTAGTAAAGTTCCTCTTTAAAGCTTTCAGGCAGGTCCTTAAGCGGTACATCCGGGTCCACTCGGTGCTCTGCAATGAGAGCATCCACTATCTGACGATAATATCCGCTGAACTCCATAGTTCCGAAAATAGGCTGCAGTGCTCCATCCCTGATGCTAAGTTCCTCATTTATGAGTTTGGCAGGGTCCAGCTTCTGTGTGAATCCGAGGCCATTGCAGGTCGGACATGCTCCGAATGGCGCATTGAAGGAAAACATCCTAGGCTCCAGTTCCTCGATGCTGATACCATGATCAGGGCATGCCAGCTTGGTGCTGAATGTTTTTTCGTAGTGATGATCGTAAAAGTCACCTTCTATTTCCACCAGGCCGTCTCCCTGAGCTATGGCTAGTTCGCAGGCCTCAGAAATTCTTCCTTCCTGACCGGGCTTCACAACTATTCTGTCTACAACGATTTCTATGGTATGCTTGAAGGTTTTTTCCAGCTTGATTTCATCTTCATCAATTATCTTAATCTCGCCGTCCACCCGCACGCGAGTGAAACCTTCTTTCTTTATTCTCTCAATTATCTTTTCGTGAGTTCCCTTGCGCTGACGAATGACAGGTGCCATTATCATCAGCTTGGTGCCTTCCTCAAAAGCCATAATGGTATCCACCATCTGATCAACCGACTGGCTGGTTATAGGTCTTCCGCAAACCGGACAGTGAGGTTTGCCCACTCTGGCATAAAGCAATCTGAGATAATCATGAATTTCCGTTACTGTTCCCACTGTGGAGCGGGGGTTACGGTTAGTAGTCTTCTGATCTATGGAAATAGCAGGGGAAAGGCCCTCAATGTATTCCACATCGGGCTTTTCCATCTGTCCAAGGAACTGGCGGGCATATGAGGAAAGGCTCTCCATATATCTTCTCTGTCCCTCTGCATAGATGGTATCAAAAGCAAGGGATGATTTTCCCGAGCCGGAAAGTCCGGTCAGAACCACCATCTTATCTCTAGGAATTGTTACATCCAGCCCTTTCAGATTGTTTTCATTGGCACCTTTTATTACGATGTCCTTTGACATGTTTTTTTCTCCTTTATAAACGTACCTTGTACTCGAAGAGCTGGTCACGCAGCTGGGCGGCACGCTCGAACTGAAGGTCCGCAGCAGCCTGCTTCATTTCCTTTTCCAGCTTCTTTACATATTCTGTGAGTTCCTTCTTCGTCAGCTCCAGTGGACTCTTGCCAACATAGTCGGATACTTCCTCTGCAACCTTGGTTGCTTCAATAACTGCACGAACCGACTTCTTTACCGACTCCGGAGTAATTCCGTGAGCCTTGTTATAGGCATCCTGAATAGCTCTTCTTCTCTCTGTTTCTTTTATGGCAACATCCATAGCGGCACTGATTCGGTCAGCGTACATAATAACACGGCCGTCCACATTTCGGGCAGCCCTGCCTATAGTCTGAATGAGCGATGTCTCAGTTCTCAGGAAGCCTTCTTTATCTGCATCGAGAATAGCCACCAGAGAAACCTCCGGGATATCAAGTCCCTCACGCAGCAGGTTGATTCCTACTAATACATCGAATACACCCAGACGTAAATCCCGTATAATCTCCATTCTTTCCAGAGTGTCCACTTCAGAATGAAGATATCTTACCTTTATATTTACCCCCTTCAGGTAGTCTGTTAAACTCTCTGCCATTTTTTTTGTAAGAGTTGTTACCAGAACACGCTCACCTCTGGAGGTAACTTCCTTTATCTGTCCGATGAGGTGGTCTATCTGTCCCTCCGTTGGTACAATTTCAATAGGTGGATCAAGCAGCCCCGTAGGCCTGATTATCTGCTCTGCACTTATACCTCCGGAAACCTCTTTTTCATACTGGGCCGGAGTTGCGCTTACGAATACAACCTGGCTGATCAGATCATCGAATTCCTCAAATTTCAGCGGTCTGTTGTCGAGAGCCGACGGAAGCCTGAAGCCGTACTCTACCAGGGATGATTTTCTGGAACGGTCACCTGCGTACATAGCCCTAAGCTGCGGCAGCATAACGTGGGACTCGTCAATTATTACAAGAAAGTCATCCGGGAAATAGTCGATAAGGGTATATGGTCTTTCCCCCGGCTTATTACCTGCAAGGTGGCGTGAATAGTTTTCTATTCCCTTGCAGCTGCCGATTTCTCTGAGCATCTCAAGATCATAGCGGGTACGCTGCTCTATACGCTGTGCTTCTAGAAGCTTGCCGCGATCCTTGAACCACTGAACTCTTTCGGTAAGTTCTTCATCGATGGTTCTGATGGCGTTTTCCATGCTTTCCGGCGAAGTTACATAGTGGGACGCCGGATATATGGAAATGTGATTTCTGATACCCAGTATTTCTCCCGTCACCGGGTTCATCTCCTTGATGCTCTCAATTTCGTCTCCAAAAAGCTCCACCCTGACGGCCGAGTCGTTTCCCGCAGGATAGATATCTATAATATCTCCCCGGACTCTGAAAGTTCCTCTTTCAAAAGCCATATCGTTTCTGGTGTATTGGATATCCACCAGCTTTCTCAGAATATCCCTACGCGGTTTTTCCATACCGGGTCTTAGGGAAAGCATCTGATTTTCGTAGTCAAAGGGACTGCCCAGACCATAGATGCAGGAAACCGATGCCACAATAATAACATCCCGGCGTTCCGCAAGAGCCGCAGTAGCCGAGTGCCTGAGCTTTTCAATTTCCGCATTTATATCGGAATCCTTTTCAATGTATGTGTCTGTAGACGGCACATAAGCCTCCGGCTGGTAGTAATCATAGTATGACACGAAGTATTCTACCGCGTTCTCCGGAAAAAATTCCTTGAACTCGCCGTGGAGCTGCGCCGCCAGAGTCTTGTTATGTGAAATGACAAGAGTAGGTCTGTTTACCTTCTCGATGAGGTTTGCCATGGTAAAGGTCTTTCCTGAACCGGTTACCCCCATTAAAGTCTGATATTTCAGTCCATCAGCTATGCCTTCTGCCAGCTTTTCCACTGCCTGAGGCTGGTCGCCTGTCATCTTGTATTCTGAAACTAACTTAAAATGATCCATCCTGTCTCCTATTTAGTCGGCACCTTGTAGAACCTTCCGTTTATCTGCTCAGTTCTGATTACATTTATAAATGCCTTTTCGTCTATTTTCTTTATGGCCGCAATCACCTTATCCACCTGTTCTCTGCCTACTACAGAATAAAGTATATTTCGCTCCGCACCTTCGAAGCATCCCGTACCTTGAATCAGAGTGGCATCGTGATGAGTCAGCTCACGAATCTTGCCATAGACTGCCTGGGGCTGGGATGTGATGATGAGCAGCGTATCCTTCTGGTAGCGCTTAAACATCGTCTGAATAACCTGAGTGCTGGTAAACTGATATATTATGGAATACAGTGCCTTATCGAAACCAAAAAGTATTCCGGCAGTTGTCAGTATTACCACATTGGCTGCCAATATGTAGTTCCATGCATCTATACCTTTTTTCTCCGAAAAATATATGGAGATAAAGTCAGTACCGCCTCCGCTGGCTCCGTTTACCAGACAGAGACTGATAGCAACGCCATTTATCATACCACCGAAAATAGCTACAAGCAGGGTGTCGTAGGTGATGGTGATAGGCGGGAAAATATCGGTCAGTATACCTGAAAGGAAAACCACGTAAAATGAATACAGCGTAAACTTCTTTCCTATGTGTTTAAATCCTATATAGGCCGGAATAAGATTAAGCGGCAGGTAAAGCAAAGAGTACGGTATTTCCAAATTGAAGAACTCTCTGCCTATCTGCTGAAACAGAATAGTCAATCCGGTAAAGCCGCCGGGGAAAAGTCCTCCCACACGGACGAAGCTTCTCAGATTAAATGCTATTATGGCAGCTGCCAGAGTGAGAAAAAAGAACATTCTCAGTTCGGCATACAGCTTTTTCTTTGTTTCCGATTTTATCGAACGGTTCATTATTATACCTCCGGATTAGGTTCTAGAATTTTGCAAACGTCAACCCATCCAATTGCATTGGAGTATTTATAAAGCTCGTCGCAGGTAAATCCGATTGCGCTGTTTGAGCTTCCGCAGGCAGGAAATACAGTTTCAAATCTCTTCAGAGATTCGTCGCAATAAATCCTTACTTTTGGATTTTCAATAGCAAAGGCGCATACACCTCCGATAGCATGACCTGTAAATTCCACAACTTCTTCAGCAGTGAGCATTTTAGCCTTCTGTGCGAAGGTGTCTTTGAATTTACGGTTATCTATCTTGGTGTCCCCCGCAGTCTGAATAAGGATGCATCCATCCTCACCATCCTTAAATGAAAGGGTTTTGCATATTCTTGCACCCTCAACTCCCACTGCTTTGGCAGCTAAATCTACAGTAGCACTTGATACATCAAATTCTAAAATTCTATCTTCAATTCCAAATTGTTTAAAATATTCTCTTACTTTTTCTATGGCCATCTTAAGTACCTCTTTCTTATCGCATTTCAATTTTTAATTATACAACTCTTTCGTATTTCCGTCAAATTCACTTTATTACGGGACGGTGTCAAGTTGTTGTGGAGTTTTTTGTTGACATTAATTCCAAAATATAT
>CALZOZ010000048.1 GCA_945828095.1 uncultured Clostridia bacterium | reverse complement strand
ATACGAGATTCCTCTACGTCTCGTGGCTCGGAGATGTGTATAAGAGACAGGTATACGGTAATTTCGATATTTTCTAATGTTTTAGTTTTTATTTCGCAATCTTCGCTATTAATATTAAGAGCAAATCCCTCCGCCAAGTTTTGCTCGATATGCAATAGTTCTTTCTCTTTGTTTTCGTATATTAATTTCTTTTCAATCTCTGTAAAAGATTCATCCATGACTAGAAAATATCCTTCTGGAATATAAGATGGACTATAGAACTCTACCATACTGTTTTCCCTTGCATCAGTATTACTGATAATTTGGGTGTAATCAGTTTTTTCAAAGAAGGAAAAATTAAAAAGATGAATACCAAAAGCACTAGCGGTTACAACTAATAGTGCAAACATTAAAATCAAAATTACAGCTATCATTGTACAGCGTTTTAGCATGTGCTTGTAGCTGATACGCTTTATGGCAGACATGTTTTCATCCAGGAAAGAATTTGCGTATTGTATCCTTTCCTGGTATGCGGCTTTTCCATATTGTTTTAGAATTTTCTTTGCTGTTCGTTTTTTCATGATGACCTCTTATACTACAGAATTTTTTGCAGCTTTTGTATTGCTCGCTGCAGTCGTTTGTATACATAGTCGGGATCTCTACCAATTAGTTTCGAAATTTCTCTACCATTGTATCCAGCGCCAAATTTATAGATGATGATATCCTTATCGATTTCATCTAACTGCGATAAGGCGTTCAGCACCTGATCGCTGAATCCAAATTCATTACAAAAAACCTGCACATCTAAATCCCCTTCTATATTGTTTAACCTTTCTTCATCGAAGAATTGGACACTTTTTTCGGAAAGCTCTTTTTTGAGAAGATTCAACGACTTGTTTTTAGTCACAGTATAGATGAAGTTTTTGCTCCGATTGGAATCAATATTGTCGATTTTGTCCATGTTTGCTGATAAAGCCAGCAGTGCTTCTTGCATCGCATCTTCTGCCAGTTGGTAATCTTTTAAAATGGAATACGCTAGGCTTTTCATCATGGCATGATACTTTTCAAAGATATCATTTATGCTATCCTGAATGATTTGTAATATTGAAAATATGAGCATTGCCTTGTCCTCTTACTTATACTTATTTGCATTATATTATAAATGATTTTACCTTTATTTACAAGGCAGTTCTCGTTTACAACTAGTTTATTGCTAAAGAAGGCCTCTAACCTTTAGTGCTCATTTTTTTCGTTCTGGTACCCACACGATAGTTTAGAGAAGACTTTTCTCTCACCCACACGGTAATTTAGAGTACCCTAAAGAAAACTCTGCAGCAGTATTGCAACAGAGTTTGTTATTATTCTGATTTGATTATTGCGTTCAGTAATTCAAGAAAGTGATATTGTTGTTCCTGCATTAAGCATCTGCAATTCTCCAGCAGTTGCTGTTAAGAGCTCGCAAGTTAACGGTTGAAATTATATGAAAAAATTTTGCTAAAGTTTGTTGTGGTAAAAGGTTACAACTAGTTTATAGAGGGACCATTTTATACAACCTATCAATGTTGTAAATCTGTGTAATGCCTGTTTTCTTGAGCTTGTGCGTCGCGGCTATTATCTTAATCAGTTGGTCAATAAAGCACTTCCAAAATCTGTTTGAATACTATTCTTCTTTCTTATTAGGATAAAAGAAGATGTGCATTGAAACAGTTATTACAATAAATTCAGCAATAGTTAGTAAGATATTTCTTATGGAGAAATCTAGTGGTAACAAAACTGCACTAATTGCAACTCCGCTTTTCAATGCCAGAAAAATTTTTACACCTACTGCAATGAGTTTAAGAACGACAATAAAAATAATTGCCATCTTGATAGACCAAAACACTCTTTTTTTAGATAGTTTGTTATTCATTTTAACCTCCACTATACTATAATAAATAATACCTTTATGCGTTTGTCGGTTTTGTTGCTACTAAAGCAAAGGTTTGTCCGCTAGGTACATATCCACTATTTTTTCCACCGTTTCTCCACCTATATGTAGTTGTTACTTTTAAATACTTTTTGGTTGTATTATTCATCTGATTATAGTATGACTGGTATTTTGCTTTCTGAGCTCTGCACCATGCAGCATCAATATCAAACAATGCAGACATTACTTCGCCAGTTGTACCTAAAATAGAGAATACATCTGATAGTTTGTTCATATCCTTTTCACCCGCAGTGAACCCATCAATTACAGCTTTCACTTCCTTTTCGGTCAAATATTTGGATTCAGATTTATTTGGATGTGTTGTCGAACTTACTGTAATAGTACCGTCTTTAGGAACATCTACAACCTGAACTAAAGTATCCCCTCCAATTTCGTAATGTGTCTGAAGATTATTCCCATGGGAATCCATAGCCATTGCTGGATCGATAACAGCAACATCACCTTCCTTCCCAACAATAAGAACTTCACCTGTATCTTCACCTAAATACTCTTTAGCCGTTACAAGTCTCTGACCTGGTTCTAAATTGTAGTGGTATCTATATTTCTGCACGCCCATTTTCTCTTTTGTCTCTATGGATGTTCGTAATCCATCAAAGATAATCCCCTCTTGTCCTTGTTTTAAAGCTGTGACAACAATTTTTCCATTCCCTTTTGTATTATACACCATTTCGCCTTTAGATGTTACAGTTCCGTTCACATTCCCTGCGATATCTGGTAATTCAAAGGAAAAACCATATTTATTATTAACCTTAATCTTTTCATTTGCGTTCTGAGGAAGTATAAAATCCGTTTGATTTCCTTCAACAACAAAATTATTTCCAATTTTTGTGATAGAATCATTTCTTTCATTATCACTAATATTCCAGCTAGGCATAGCAGTCTTTGTTACCTCGCTTCCTGCAAAAGCTGATGCACCAGTACCTAAACTCATCATAATCACTAACAATAAACCGGTTCCCATTCTTAATATTTTTTTCATCTCTTGTCCTTTTTGCCTTATTGGCTTCATTTAAATATTGTAACTTCTTTCTCTGCAAGTCCTCCACATTGGTGATACACCCTCTTTCTGTTTCCTTTTTTAACCCCTTTTGTTTACCCCTTTATCTATATAACTATTTTTAATGCAAAAATTGGACAAGATTTCTAAATAATTTTCACGAAATTTTTCACGAATAATTCCCACTTAATATACAGCTTTCGCAGATTCTGTGATAATAGTTCCCTTTACGACACCGCCGTTGTAGCATTTTATTGTGTAGTCCAGATAGTAAGTTCATTTTGACTGCAGCTTATACGTTCTATAACCGTCATTTCAATTGCCAGATGAATACTTATCGTTATGAGGATTTTCTATTTAAGTATTATCCCAAGCTTAAAGACCTCCGGGATCTCAAAGAAAGATACATTACCTTCAACAGCCGCAATGCCAGTAAGCCCGAGCAGGCAGCCTTGGAACTTGATGAACTTATCAGCTTTTATGCAGTATGTGGTGAACCTATTTTTATCAACTTTTCTGAGCTGCTCAAAAGGTTACGGCAGCCGATAATCAACTCATTCATAATGATGACTAAGATGGTTTCCGGTGACAAACATGAATCGAGGCTGTCAAATGGACCTATGGAATCGCTGAATCGAAAAGCCAAAGACTTAAAAAGATTATGCCGGGGATTTTCTAATTTTGAACACTTGCGCAATCGTTTCCTGTTTGCTGCAAGGATTAATCCGGCATTGAATGGGAAAGGTGATGATAAAAATGGACTTTAGCAAATTTAGATATGAAGTATCACTCCCTGCAGAGCCTGCCTCAGAACTAATTCTGCAGTGTGACCTTCTGGCTGCTCGGATTGCATACTTGGAAAAAATTCTTAAGGAAAACGGCATAGACTTTGACTAAAATTTAAACAACTGAAATCTGTTGCTATTCAAAAGAGAACCTGGCCGCAACTTAAGCAAGCCAGGTTCATCTATTCTTATTATTATTTTCCAGACCCTAACGAATGACCCCATCGAATGTCCCCATTTGAAGACCTCATTAAAGTACGCATTCTTTAAGGAAAGCTTTAGTTCCTTGGCTCTTCTTTTATCTATCTTCCTACTATTCCGCTATCACAGCTTCCGGACTATCTTTTGTCAGAATGTGCTTTTCCACTGTACCGCCCAGCTCTTTCTCTATGAGAGTCTTAAGCTCATCCAGAGCTGCATCCAGTTCATCATCCCTTTCCCCTGCTACTGTTTCAATGCACATGAAAGCATTAACCGTTTCCTCCGTCAGCATGGTTCTCACCGACTCGCGCCAGTTAAAGCAGCGGCAGATTGCTCCGGCATCGTCTTTATATACCACCTCTCCCGGATAAGGCGGCTCGCTCTTGTCACTGCCATAGGTTATGAATTCCTCACTGCCGTCTGCCACAGTCAGTCTGTTATCTCCCTGAAATTTATCTATGTCCTCACCTCCTACAGGCAATCCGTATTTAAGTGAAATGCCGTTGTAGATGTCCACCAGCGGATTGATGCAGCCGATTTCTCCGCCCTTTGATACGCGCTTGAGAAGCGCTTCGATGGAGCATCTGGCGCCTTTCTTGGTTTTGAATTTGTAAAATGCATCACGCCATGTCCTGATAATCGGGTTCTCTGTAAACTCCGGATTTGTTATGTGCTTTCCAGCCTCTCTCTGAGCCTCTGCAAGATAGTCCGCATAGCAGTTTTCGTCCTTTGTATGATTGTCGATTCCTCTGCATACCAGAATTCCTATCTTTGCATCAGGAAAAATTTCAAGAAAGTCCTTTTCCATTACAAATTTTTTCATTTTTTGTCCTCCTGTGAAAAACTCAGCGGTCTGTGTCTTCTAAGGCCTTTTTATAGCATACTCGCCTTCGCCTGTCAAGCATCCTTCACGCAAAAATCGACCATAAGCATACTGTAACCATTGAAACTACGTACCCCAAGGTCGACAAGCATCTGACACCCCTCTCCCCAAGCACCCCTCTTTTCCCAAAGTTGTCGACCTTTCAACGCCGTAAACCATTGAAAAAACGCACATGAAGGTCGACTAAATGGGATAATATGTAACCAGATTGAAATGACTCAGCACCTAACGAACTTAAAGTGCCTGAATCTGTCGACCATGCACACACTGAAACCATTGAAAACAGGTGCTTAAGGGTCGACTTTCAGCCACACTTAAATAAAGCAAGACCATCAAAATCCCAAAAAACACTACAGGCCGCACCAAACCCCGGTGCAGCCTGCTCTGATTTCATAATATTATTCCTCCACATCCTTGTTCATGCAGCAGTTCTTGTACTTCTTTCCCGAACCGCATGGGCAAGGATCATTTCTGCCAACCTTAGGCATTTCGCGTCTGAATGTCTCAGGCTTCCTGTCATCCTGAGGCTTCGGTGCCTGCTTAGGCATCTGTCCGCCCTGCGCCTGCCTAGCCTGGGCCTGGGCTTGTGCCTGGACCTGAGTATCTTTATACTCGTCTTTGCGGCCCTGTCCGCCCTTGATAACAGTCTTTCTCTCAGTGCTGGTGTTGATGGTGACATTGAAGCAGTATCTTACGGTCTCCTCGCGGATATCTCCAATCATTTCCTCGAACATATCGAAGCCTTCGTTAGCATAAGCTACAGCCGGATCCAGATGTCCCAGCGCACGAAGTCCGATACCCTGCTTCAGATCGTCCATAGCATCGATGTGATCCATCCAGCGGTTATCAACAACTCGCAGCATGATCATCTTTTCCACTTCTCTCATGCGGTCAGCACCGATTTCGGTTTCCTTTTCCTCATAAAGTCTGTGGAATTCCGCTACAGCATCGGCCTCCAGCTTCTCAGCTGTCAGGTCATGTATGGCATCCTCGTCATAATGCAGACCCTCAAACCTGTCAGTGAGGCGCTTGAGGTTCTTGTTCATCATGTCAAGATCCCATTCCTCTGCAAACTTGCTGTCCACAGTTACCGGCACCACGATATTCTTAACCAGATCATCCATCATGTCCAGAACGTAATCCTTCACGTCATCACCGAAGAGAACTTTGCGGCGCTGATCGTAGATGACCTCTCTCTGCTTGTTCATTACGTTGTCGTACTGGAGAACGTATTTACGGATTTCGAAGTTGCGTCCTTCCACCTTCTTCTGAGCGTTTTCGATGGTCTTGGAAAGCATTCCTGCGGCAATAGGCTCATCCTCCATGCCGAACTTATCCATAACGTTCTGAATTCTGTCACCGCCGAAAAGTCTCATCAGGTCGTCCTCAAGGGAAATGAAGAACTGGGTCTGGCCCGGGTCTCCCTGACGACCGGAACGTCCTCTCAGCTGATTATCTATACGTCTTGATTCGTGTCTTTCAGTACCTATTATGCAAAGTCCGCCCAGCTCTCTAACCTTCTTCTGTTCTTCGGCTCTTTCCGCCTTATACTTGGCGTGGAGCTCATTGAAAACCTTACGAGCCTTAAGCATTTCAGGATCGTTTGATGATACAAAGCTGGTAGCGAAGGAAATCTGCTCGTCAGTATACTCAAGCTGCTTCATTTCTCGCTTTGCTTCGAATTCCGGGTTGCCGCCCAGAATGATGTCGGTACCACGGCCTGCCATGTTGGTGGCGATGGTTACAGCACCGAGACGTCCTGCCTCTGCAACAATCTCAGCTTCCTTTTCATGCTGCTTGGCGTTGAGCACGTTATGCTTGATGCCTCTCTTTTTAAGCAGATTACTGAGTCTTTCGGAGTTTTCTATGGAAATAGTACCTACCAGTACAGGCTGTCCTGTAGCATGAGCCTCCGCAATTCTTTCCGCAATGGCCTTGAACTTGTACTCTTCCTTGGCGAAAATCGCATCGTCCAGGTCCTGTCTGATGACCGGCTTATTGGTCGGAATAACTACTACGTCCATGTTGTAGATGTCACGGAATTCCTCTTCCTCGGTCTTGGCAGTACCGGTCATGCCCGCAAGCTTGTTATACATTCTGAAATAGTTCTGAAGTGTAATTGTAGCAAGAGTCTTTGACTCTGATCTTACCAGCACGCCTTCCTTTGCCTCGATTGCCTGATGAAGACCGTTGCTGTATCTTCTTCCGAACATGAGACGGCCTGTGAACTCGTCTACGATTACGATTTCTCCGTCTTTCACGATGTAGTCCACATCACGCTTCATGATAGCTCTAGCTTTTAGAGCCTCTACAACGTGATGGTTGATTTCCATGTTTTCCGGGTCACCGAAGTTATCGATGTTAAAGAACTTTTCGGCCTTGGCAACACCTGAATCGGTAAGACCTACTCGCTTTTCCTTTTCTTCGATGGTGAAGTCTTCGCCCGGTTTAAGTGTCTTGACGAATTTGTCTGCAATCTGATAAAGGTCCGTAGACTCGTCACCCTGACCCGAGATTATCAGCGGTGTTCTGGCTTCGTCGATGAGGATGGAGTCAACTTCGTCGATGATGGCGTAATTAAGGTCTCTCTGAGTCAGCTGACGCTGATAGATTACCATATTGTCTCTAAGGTAGTCGAAACCGAACTCGTTGTTGGTTCCGTAAGTAATATCTGCCTGATATGCAGCCTTTCTTGTCTTGTCGGAAATGCCGTGAATAACGCATCCCACAGTAAGACCCAGGAAAGTATATATCTTTCCCATCCACTCAGCGTCACGCTTGGCCAGGTAGTCATTGACGGTTACTATGTGCACTCCCTTGCCTTCCAGAGCATTAAGGTACGCAGGCAGCGTAGCAACCAAAGTTTTACCTTCACCTGTCTTCATTTCGGAAATTCGTCCCTGATGAAGGGCTATACCGCCGATTACCTGCACCTTGAAATGCTTCATGCCTACGCTTCTTGCCGCAGCTTCTCTGCACACTGCGAAAGCCTCTACAAGTATATCGTCAAGAGTCTCTCCCGCTGCAAGTCTTTCTTTAAACTCAGCGGTCTTTCCCTTTAATTCCTCGTCGGAAAGAGCAGCCATCTGTGCATCCAGCGCCATGACCTGATCCGCTATTTTTTCAATCTTTTTTACTTCCTTGGTATTAATATCGCCAAAGAGTTTTTCCATGAAACCCATGTTTTATTATCCCCTTTCTGTCTTCTATTCTTCTTCTTCAAGTTCAGTTACTAGCATATTGATTTCCAGCGCTTTTCGCTGATCCGCCTTGGTTACGGTTACGTCAAAGCGTTTGTAGTCGGCCTCATATACGAAGTGGTCACCCACACTCGGGAGCTTATCGATCTGAAGCACAACCCATCCGTTAACCGTGGTGGCATCTATTTCCTCTTCTACATCGAAGTAGTCAAACATTTTGTCTATGTTGGTTCCGCAGAGAACTCTGTAGCTGCCGTCCTGCTGCTGAACTATATCCTGCAGGGCCGCCGCATCGTGCTCATCGTAGATTTCGCCCACCAGCTCCTCGATGATGTCTTCCATGGTCACCAGACCCGAAGTGCCGCCGTATTCGTCCACGATAATGGCTATATGAGTCTTCACCGTCTGGAGGCGCTTAAGGAGCTGTGCAATCTTCATGGAACCGGCAACAAAAATAACCGGCTTGACATATTCCGAAACAGGAGTATCCTTTCCTCTTATATAGTTATGAAAGTCCTTCTGATTGAGCACGCCCACGATGTTGTCCAGATCGTCCTCATATACCGGCAGTCTGGAAAATCCGGTGCTCAGGAAAAGCTCCGCAATTTCATCCTGTGTTTCATCTATCTCGATGGCCTTAATATCTACTCTCGGAGTAAGCACATCCCATGCCTCCAGGTCGTTGAACTCGATGGCATTCTGAATCAGCTCGCTCTGATCTGTATCAATGCTTCCTTCCGTCTCCGCCTCTTCAACGATGGTCAGAAGTTCATCTTCTGTAATCGGGTTGACACCGTCAGCGTTAAACAGCTTGGCCAGCAGCTTTTTCCACCACCCGAAAATCCAGTTTACAGGTGCCAGAATCACCATAAAAAACTTCAGGAAAGGTGCACTGAACATTGCGAACTTTTCCGGGTTTTCCTTTGCCAGACTCTTCGGCGAAATTTCACCGAAAATCAGAACAATCACCGTGATTACTGCCGTTGCAATGGTCGCCCCGTACACCGGATAAAGCTCCATAAACAGGACTGTGGCGATAGCCGACATCGCTATATTTACTATGTTGTTGCCTACCAGAATGGTAGATAACATGCTGTCAAACTTTTCTGTCAGATCCAGCACTTCCTTGGCCTTTTTGTCTCCATCGTTGGCCAGGTTTTTTATACGGATTCTGTTTACCGATGTAAAGGCAGTCTCCGTCGCTGAAAAGTATGCCGAAAAGATTACCAAGACGGCAATACCTATTATTTTATCCATTAACTATCCTCCGTTTAAAAAAATACAATTAAACTTAAATAACAGCAGAAACATTATATCGCGGTTGCAAGTTAAATGGTAGCGATACAATGGTTCCGTCTTTGCGGCAACGCCGCTCTTATAATTGCTGGAACCATTATAACATTTATATAATGTAAATAAAAGTGAAAAGACTGTGAAGACCTGACTTTTAGCAGTTTATTTTTGCCTGTCACCCTGTCGCAAAAAGTCGGTTGACAATTCTTTTTGCAGAAGTTATACTTATTCTGTCGAAAAAAATCGGAAATAAATCAGGAAAGGAATCTCGGAAAATGTCAACTAAGCTTACACTTCTGGAAGTATTGAGTGAAAACAGCGGCAGATATGTCTCCGGTCAGGAGCTTGCCGATGTGCTGGGTATTTCCCGGAATTCAGTGTGGAAAGCTGCAAACAAGCTGAAGCAGCAGGGATATAATATAGAAAGCATGGCGGGCACCGGTTATCGTCTCGTAAATGCCGGGGATATCCTCAGCGAGGATTATTTAAAGGAAAACATTACTTATCCGTGTCGTGTCAAAGTGCTGGAAAAGGTGGACTCCACCAACAATGCCGTCAAACAGATAAACGACTGCTCCGTGCCGCAGATCATTTTGGCAAACGAGCAGACAGGAGGACGAGGCAGACTTGGCAGGAACTTTTACTCCCCTGCAGGTACAGGTCTTTACATGACCATTGCATTCAAACCCGCTTTCGGTCTTGACCGCGCAATGCTTATAACGGCTTCGGCCGCAGTTGTAGTCTGCCGTGCCATTGAAAAAGTCTCAGGCCTGAGGCCAAAAATCAAATGGGTTAACGATATATATTTAGGAGAAAAGAAGCTTTGCGGCATACTCACCGAAGCTGAGAGCAACTTTGAGACAGGCACCATAGAAAAGATAATCGTAGGAATCGGAATTAACTGTTTTAAAGCAGCTGTACCCGATGAGCTCAGCGACATAGTTGGGTTTATGGAAAACGCCCCTCGCCAGTTTTCAAGGAACGAGCTGGCAGCAGCCATCGCAAATGAATTTTTCTGTGTCATGAAAAACTTTGATAAAACAACGCTGCTCAAAGAATACAAGAACCGCTCCTTTATTCTCGGTGAACAGATCAGAATTTTTAATCCGGCCATCGCCCGCTCCATGGGTATTTCACCGGAAAGAGAAAAAGAGGGCATTAAAGCCCGTGCTATCGATATTGATGAAAACGGAGGTTTAGTGGTGGAATTCCTTGAAGGTCGCCGTTCCAGAGAGATGGAAACGCTGACCACAGGAGAAGTCACCATAAGAAAGATAAATGGATAATACAAGAACAAACTTAAGATATTTTATTCTGGCAGCTCTCTTTGCTGCTCTTACTGCGGTATGCTCATGGATAAGCGTACCGCTGCCTTTCACACCTGTTCCTATCAATCTGGCTACTCTGGCCGTCTTCATGGCAGGTGGTCTTTTGGGCTCTAAATACGGGCTCCTGGCCGAGTGCGTCTATGTTCTCTGCGGAGGCTTTGGTCTGCCTGTATTCTCAGGTTTCAGAGGAGGCCCTTCTGTCCTGGTAGGCGCTACCGGAGGCTTTATCGTTGGCTACCTTGTGTGTGCCCTGGTTGTTGGATTGCTTGTAGAACGAGTATATCACGCAGACCTTACTCATACACGCCGTATAATTTATACGGTGCTGGGCCTGGCTGCAGGCCTCTTCTGCTGCTATGCCCTGGGTATGGCATGGTTCATGTTCCTTACAGGTTCTGGACTTTTGGCAGGGCTCATGGGCTGTGTGGTTCCTTTTCTCATCGGCGACGGCCTTAAGATTGCATTGGCGACTGCGCTAATTGACAGACTGCGCAAGGTGCCCCTGTTAAAATGATTACAACAAAAAATCGGCAGTTTCACGGTAATGCCGCGAATCTGCCGACTCATTATATTTCATCATTTTTATTATTCTATTTAACCGTTCCGTCCGGATTGAATACCGGCAGCTTTTCCAGGAAGATAATATCGTCTCTATCAGCCGCTCTGCCTTCTGCCAGAACCGCCATTCTGCCTACGATATTTCCGCCTGCCTTGTTTACCAGAAGTTCAATGGACTTAAGAGATTCACCTGTACTGATAACATCATCAACGATAAGAACTCTCTTTCCCTTCATAAGGTCGATTTCTTTCTGACCTATGCACAGTGTCTGAATATGTGCGGTAGTGATTGAGTCAACCTCGGTGGTTATGATATTATCCATGTAAACCTTCGGGCCCTTTCTGGCTACAACATAATCGTTGACTCCTGCCTGGCGGGCCATCTCGTAGAGAAGCGGAATACCTTTGGACTCTGCTGTAATCATTATGTCAAATTCAGGCGCTTTCTTAAGAAGCTCAGTAGCGCAAGCCTTGGTAATCTCTACATCACTGAACATAATAAACGCACCGATATACAAATCGTCTGCTACCTTGCAAAGAGGCAACTGTCTCTTTAATCCTGCTATAGTCATTTCGTAAAACATATGCTTACTTCCTTTCTGAATTGGATTTATCCCATACACATTTATTATACATTTACAAGGGCACTGTTTCAAGGCATAAATTATTTTTCATTGCTTACTGCAGCTCTTTTTTTGAATGTGACCAGAAGTGTCGTGACATTATACCCTCTGCATGGTAGGATATAGATAAAAGGGAGGTACTTTACGGTGTTTGGTGAAAAATTAAAAAATCTAAGAATTGAAGCAGGGATGACACAGGCAGAGCTGGCTGACAAAATCATGGTATCCAGAACTGCCGTTTCCAAATGGGAAAGAAATAAGGGATATCCCGCCATTGACAGTCTGAAGCTTCTAAGCGAAGTTTTTGGTTTGAGCATAGACTCACTTATATCAGACGAGGATATTTCGATGATTAAATCAAAGGAAAAGAGCAGCAGATTCCAAAAGATTATAGTTGTAATATGTATTATCGCTCTGCTGGCAATTCCCGTTGTGCAAATCGCCGGCAAAATATCTCATAGGGTAGATAAGACGCTTTATTTCGCACTTAATTCCTTGAATTTCGGCATGGAAGAATGTCTGAGAGACCTTGACAAAATAGACAAAAACGGAGAAATTGACAGAGAAGGATTCAGAGACATTTGTAACGATCTTTTCCGTCAGGAGTTTTATGAAATTCAGACAATCAAAAATCTTGGATACAGTCTGCACAACCCTTACCATAAATATAATGTGACTTTCCTTGATTTTTACATCTGTACACTTCAAAATATGGTAAGTCACCAGTGGGATGTTATGTCAGAAGAAGACCTGGAAACAGCATATATTTCGCTTAAATTTGTATGCACGAAATGGACGGAGTTCCATTGGTCTGAACTTGGCGATACCTTCAAATATGACTTCCTGAAAGATCCCGAAGGTGTTGAAGAAAAGATTATCGAGCTGAAGGGATTGGTCGAAGGAGAAAGTGAGCAAATAAAGGCATTATATTTAGAATAATCTTGAGATTTATATCATTAAAAAAGTCGTATGAAAAGACAATTCATACGACATCCGCTTTTGCGGGCAATTTCACAGTTATTCTGCTTCCGAATTCGGGACGGCTGAGTATTTCTATGACGCCGCCGTGAGCATCCACTATCCACTTGGCAATGGAAAGGCCCAGACCTGTTCCCCCTTCAGAGCTGTTTCTGGCACTGTCAGAGCGGTAGAACCTTTCAAAAACGTGAACCACCTCTGAGGACGCCATTCCAACACCTTCATCCTGCACCGAATAAAATGGTGCACCCTCTGTCATTCCCACTCTCAGGGTGATGGTATCACCATCCTTTGAGTACTTGGCAGCATTCTGTACGAAAATTCTAAGGGCCTGCTTGAGCATTGCCGCATCACCTCGAGTCTTTACATCCTCACCTGCACCATCCATCTTATATATATGCTTTGAGTCTATCATGGCCGATTCCTCCATGACATCGGAAACCATCTCAGTAAGGTTCACATCTTCAATATGCAAAGTATTTCTGCCGCTGTCTCCCCGCGCCAGGAAAAGCAGCTGCTCCACCAGATTTTTCATGTGTTCCGATTCGTTCTTAAGAGCTTCTATGGATTCCTTGAGCACCTGTTCATCGTCCTTGCCCCAACGGTCAAGCATATTTACATAGCCCTGAATTACGGCTATAGGTGTCCTCAGTTCATGAGAAGCATCGGAAACAAAACGCTCCTGCTGGCGATGGCTTTCACGCATGCGCTCCAGCAGGTTGTTTATAGCTATTTCCAGGCTCTGCAGTTCTTTATCTCCTGTGGTGACCTTAGCATTAGGCTGCTCCGGGTCGAGAGTTGAGATAGCTTTTTCCATACTCTTAAGATTTGGCACTCCGCCGCCTGCCGCCGACATGCTGGAAAGTTCCTCTGTCCTGATGGCCACCTCATTGAGTGGCTGCATCTTTTTCCTGACTACTCTTGTGCTGAAAAAATTGCTGATAAGGATGAGGACCTCCACCACTCCTAGAATGATTGCAGGCATCTTAAGAGGATCAAGTATTCTGTGTATAAGATACTCATACTTGACCCCTGTTTCCGTTTCTATAACATACTTCAGCGTCTCATAACTGTCAGTTCCCAGCAAATAGCGGCTTGCCACAGTCTGACCATCGGGAACAAGGCCTTCTCTCCACATGATGAAAGCAAAGACTGCCAGACCGATAATAACCATGTCCAGCAGCAGCATATGACTGAATTCCCTGAGCCAGAACTCCATATTTATGCTTCTGGCTATGGAGCTCATACGACTTGATTCCTTATTCGTCTTTGATGACATAGCCTACTCCCCTTACAGTCTGTATGAACCTTATTCCATAAACATCGTCGATTTTGCTCCTTATATGACGGACATAGACATCTATGATGTTGGTTTCACCGATATAATCGTAGCCGCAGACCCTGTTCATAAGCTTTTCACGGTCCATGACTATATTTTTATTTTCCATGAGCACATGAATCAGCTCATATTCCCTGTTGGTTAACTCGATTGGCTCACCGCTGCATGTCACTTCATGGCGGTCTGTGTCCATGGTAACACCGCAGACAGTAAGGCGATGGGTCTGCTGCACATGGTCAGTGTGTTTTTTCAGAGCTACCCGCACTCTGGCAAGAAGTTCCTCGATAGCAAAAGGCTTGGTTATGTAGTCATCGGCTCCGGCATCAAGTCCGGAAACCTTGTCCATTACCGCATCCCTTGCAGTAAGCATGATGACCGGCACTGAGCTTTCTTTCCTTAAACGGCGCAAAACCTCCAGCCCGTTAAGGG
>CALZOZ010000047.1 GCA_945828095.1 uncultured Clostridia bacterium | reverse complement strand
TGTTTTCGTAGGTTATCTCGCACCAGTCTCCCGTGTCTATGGATTTTGCATCCACAAAAGAAAATCCGTCCGGCACATCACTTAGTGATGGAAACCCCATATTCCGAATATTATCATTCTGGGAATTCCCCAAAGCACATCCTCCCGCCATGATTAAAAGCAGGACTAAAACAAGCAGAGCTACAATTTTCTTCTTTTTCATAACAAAACCTCCATAAAATTGATTTCAAAATAACAATCATTTTTTATGGAGGTTTTGTGACAAAAACATTAAATTTTGCAAATTTATTTTATAAAGATAAGATGTTCTGCTAACTCTTTCATTTTATCATATGTAAAGGCTTCGTCCCCTTCACTGTTGATCTCAACCGTCCATTCCCCCGCAAGCAATAGCATCGACTTACTACAACGCTCTTCATCTTCACGATACACAGCAGGCTTCCCCCCTATCATCAGTTCTTTATATTCTGACGTATCAATATCAAGAAAAACTTGTGACGATGCATCATATTGAGAAAGAGTCAAAAATTTTTCATCATTAGCAAAGAAAATTTCCTTAAAAACTTCCCAATCTTCAGCCTCTTTTAGTTCATATCCTTCCGGAATTTCACTAAAGAAATAATAATTATGCCAGCCATTCAGTTGACTCATATCTGTCGGAGATATTTCAACATGATCTTCCTCTATATTAAAAAGCCAATTTGTAAATCTAGCCTTCCATGCATCAACTGACGAAATAGAAATACCACCTATAATTCCAAAACACAATAGGAAAACTGCACATCTTCTTGCTACTAAATATATTTTTTTCTTTTTCCGTTCTCTCTCTTTCTGCCCATCAAGTCTTCTGCAGAATTCTAACATGCGCTGATCCAGTTCATCTGGAATTTCTGCGTCCTGATCAATTTGATTATAATATAAATCATCTATGCGCTGCGCGATATACCGCATATTTGCATCATCTTTTTCCTTCTGCATTTTTTGAAAAGCAGCATTATGTTTTAATTCTTTATTTTTCATCTTCACTTTTCCTAACAAATCATATTTTTACTTCTTCGACTCCATTATCTTTTTCAAATGTCTTTTGGCACGACACATTCGCTGCCTGGCATTGTCTTCAGAAATCGCTAACAATGAGGCAATTTCTGAATAAGGAATCTCTTCAAAATAAAACAAATGTATGATTTCCCTTTCTCCCGGTATCAATTCGTCTAAAGAATCTTCAAGATTGGAATCCAGGATTATGTCTGACATAATAACCTCAGTTTCAGAGAAATCCCCTTCACCTTCACCCAGATCTTCAATATATACAACATTATTATGTGCAGCCACTTCCTTATAAAAAAAGTTGATTGCTGTACCTCGTGCGATTTTACCAATATAAACGCACCTTGCGGCCTCATCCATGTCCACCAATTTTTCATACTTTTTCGAAATCTTAATCAGCGTTTCCTGCATGGACTCTTCAATAAGTTCCAACGGTTTTAGATATTTAGCTGTTTCAAAATAAATTATTTTTTTGTAGGAATAATACATTTCTTCGAAAGTGGGTTGTTTTTTCTTCTTCATAATGTTGGAATTCCTTCTTTGATAAATCTACTTCTACATTATATTCTAATGTAAAAAGATAGCTTAATCAAGAAGCAAATGATTCAATCATATTTATAATCAGATTATTTTCTGATTTTGTGACATAAAAAACAAAAACTCATAGTTTTCCGAAAAAATTATTTTCTAAAAATTTCAGCCATGAAAAAACATGCCGGTTTTGCCGACATGTCTTTCTTGATTTTTTAATTATCAATCCACCCGGTTCAGCCTGCCGCCCTCAATAAAGCTCTTAAGGTTTTCTGCTGAAACACGGCATATAGTGCTTCTGGCTTCCACCGATGCCCACGCCACATGAGGTGTGATGAATATGTTCGGTGCGCCAATCAGCGGATTATCCTGCCGCGGCGGTTCACCGTCAAGAACATCCACTGCTGCCACCGACAGCTTTCCCGAGCAGAGAGCTTCGGCCAGATCTTTTTCATTTACCAGAGTTCCGCGGGCTGTATTGATAAATATGGCACCGTCCTTCATCTGCCTGATAAATTCTTTGTTTATAAATCCCTTGTTTTCTTCTGTGGCAGGGCAGTGAACCGTAAGTATATCAGATTTGATTGCAGCCTCTCTGTCACGGCTGTATATGTTCACCTTCATTCCAAAAGCTTCTGCAATGGCCGCAACTTTACGGCCGATATTTCCATACCCGATAATGCCAAGCGATTTACCCGCAAGCTGAATAATAGAATTCTTTGAAAGGCAGAAATCGTCTGCTCTGCTCCACTCGCCGGACTGGACAGCCTCGTCGTTCAGCCCTACCTGATTGGTGATTTCAAGAATTAAGGCAAAGGTATGTTGTGCCACCGAGTCTGTGGAATAGGCGGGGACATTGCAGACCGCAATGCCTCTCTCCTTTGCCGCCTTTATATCTATATTGTCATAACCGGTAGCCAGTGCTCCTATAAATTTCAGATTAGGGCAGGCGTCCATAACTTCCGCATTCATATGGCATTTGCTTGTAAATACAGCTTCTGCCTTACCTATAGTGCTGACCACCTTCGCCTCGTCAGTCCTTTCATGAACCTCAAGTTCGCCTATATAAGAAAGTTCATCCCACCTCAGATCATTTTGTATTATCGTGGCACCATCTAGAATAACAATTTTCATACTGACTGTCTTTCCATATCTTTCTACTTAAATTTTACCGCAGTTCCGTAAACAACTACTTCTGCAGCCCCCTGCATCATAGATGCGGAACCGTATCTGATGTTTATAACAGCATCAGCTCCCAAGGCTTCTGCTTCATCAACCATTCTCTTGGTAGCAATCTGACGAGCCTCGTTGAGCATTTCGGTGTATGCGCTAAGCTCGCCGCCTACTAATGTCTTCATGCCGGACATGAAGTCCTTTCCAAAGTTCTTTGTCTGTACTGTAGTACCCTTTACAACTCCCAGTGCCTCAATTTCTTTACCCGGTACGTAATTTAATGTAATCAGTAACATGTCAATATCCTCCTCATATAAAACCTTAATATTTTTTAGCTTCTTCCTCTTCCCCTTTTGATATTTCCTTAAATCTCTGCCAGAGCGAGATTAATACCCCGATGATTACAGCACCCAGTACTGCAATATATGCCCAGAGTATCCCATTGGCACCGGCATTCTCCTCACCGTTTATCAACAAAACAAAGGCGACTATCAATATTGCAACCAGCACAATTATAACAACTGCTGCAATTAAGGAGCCCATTTTTTTCTTAGAATTTCCTTGCATCGTCAACCTCTCCTTTCTTAATTTCTCCTATTCTCTGTTTCAGCGACATCAGGACACCAATAATTACTGTCACCGGCAGGGCCACTATAAGTGCCACAATCGGCACAGGCGGAGCTCCCTCCGGTTCGGTTTTAAATCCCCAAATCACGAGGGCAATAAGGCCTGTCATCAAAATGACCATAGCCGCCGAGGCGATGAACGCACCGATATATCTCTTTTGACGCACGTCCCGGTTCTTAATGTCCTTAAAGGAGGCACCGCTCCTTTCCATTTCATCCATCTGCGTCAGAAGTTCGTGTGTATCCAGGTCGGAAAGCAGCCCCTCTCTATCTTTAAGCACTTCGCAAAACCTGATTGAATGCTTCACGTTCTGCTGTTCTCTTTCCAAAGTGATCAGATGACGCTTCATGCTGTCTGCCACTGTGGATTTGCCCGCCTGCATCATGCGAATTTCTTCCAAAGGAAGTCCGAGTTTACGCAAAATCTTTATCTGCTCCAGCTTCCTTACATCCTCATCACTGTAATCCCGATAACCATTCTCACGATTGCGTCCCGGACTGAGAAGTCCCTGTTCCTCATAAAAGCGTATATTCTTTTTTGTAATGCCTACAAGCTGTTCCACCTGATTAATTTTCATATTCGGTATGCCTCTCTTTATATTATACCTAATTCTATACCTTCCACCAGGTGTAAGGTCAAGAATTTTTTATTTTTTATGAAAAAAAGAGTCCGCAAATCTGCGAACTCTTTTAAAATCATATTTTTAATTGCGCAATCGCCTACTATTTAAGAACTACAGTAGCTCCAACTTCTTCTAACTGCTTCTTGATAGCTTCAGCTTCTGCCTTTTCAACGCCTTCCTTAACGTTTGAAGGTGCTCCGTCTACTAATTCCTTAGCTTCCTTTAAGCCTAAGCCTGTTAATTCTCTTACAGCCTTAATAACCTTGATCTTTTCAGCACCTGCTGCTTCAAGAACTACTGTGAATTCAGTCTGTTCTTCAGCTGCTGCTGCTGCGCCTGCTGCACCTACAACTGCTACTGGAGCTGCTGCGGATACGCCGAATTCTTCTTCACAAGCTTTAACTAACTCGTTTAACTCTAAAACTGTCATAGCCTTTATAGCTTCAATAATCTGCTCTTTATTCATTTTATTTTCTCCTTTATTATTTTTCTTTTAACTTAGCTTTTAAATCTGCTATTCTGCCTTCGCATCTGCGATTGCCTGGAATGTTCTAACTGCCTTGCTAACTGGTGACTGAATGCTTCCCATGAACTTAGCGATAAGAACTTCTCTTGATGGAATGTCTGCGATTGCCTGGATACCATCTTTATCGAAGAAAGTACCTTCTACAACACCTGCTTTGAATTCCATCTTCTTGTAATCCTTGATTACTTCGTTTAATACTCTTGCCGGAGCAGTAGCGTCCTCCTTGCTGATTGCAAGTGCACTAGGTCCGTCTAGAACTTCTGCAAGTCCTTCAAATTCAGTTCCTGCAATAGCTCTCTTTACAAGAGTGTTTTTATATACGGTGTAGTCTACGTTTGCCTCACGAAGTTTCTTTCTCATAGCATCTGCCTGAGCAACTGTGATTCCCATGTAGTCGATAACTACTGCAGACTGTGCTCCGTCTAATTTTTCTTTAATTTCGTCAATAATGACCTGTTTCTCTTTCTGAGCTTCTAATGACATTAATTGTTCTCCTTTCTTGCCCTGCCCCAAGGGGACTGAGCAGAGTAGTGGTACTCCATAAAAAAACCTTGCCCGCTTGTGCTCTTTTTCATATATTCCGCAAAACGTGCAAGGTCAATATTTTATATTGTACCTCGGCGGGAAATTAAGCTTTCGCACCCGCTGTCTACGGTTAAATTTCTAGTTATATTTCAATTCCGGTTCAGATTTGCGAAGCAAATCGCAAGCGTTCTTACCTTGCGGCAACGCCGCTTTCATAATCGAAAGAACGGTTAGAACTGAATGAGTGCAGGGTTAACCTTTACTCCAGGGCCCATTGTGGAAGCAACTGTTACGCTTCTGAGGTACTGACCCTTTGCTGCTGCCGGCTTAGCCTTTACAACTGCTTCAAGCAGTGCGTTGAAGTTCTCCTGAAGCTTTTCTGCTCCGAAGGAAGCCTTACCGATTGGAGTGTGGATGATGTTGGTCTTGTCAAGTCTGTACTCAACTTTACCTGCTTTGATTTCTGCTAATGCTTTTTCAACATCCATAGTTACTGTACCTGACTTAGGGTTAGGCATAAGTCCCTTAGGTCCGAGAACCTTACCGAGACGACCTACAACGCCCATCATATCAGGAGTTGCAACTACTACGTCGAAATCGAACCAGTTTTCTGACTGGATCTTCTGAGCCATTTCTTCAGCTCCTACATAATCAGCACCTGCTGCTTCAGCCTCAGCTGCCTTAGGTCCCTTAGCGAAAACCAGAACCTTCTTAGTCTTGCCTGTTCCGTGAGGAAGAACGATAGCGCCTCTAACCTGCTGGTCAGCGTGTCTTCCGTCAACACCAAGCTTGATGTGTACTTCGATTGTTTCATCGAATTTAGCCTTTGAAGTTTCCACTACATGCTTCATAGCTTCTGGAACTTCGAATAAAGTTGTCTTGTCGTATGATGCGACAGCTTCTCTGTACTTTTTACCTCTCTTAGGCATTTTTACCTCCTCGTGGTACTAACGGCATATTGCCTCCCACATAAAATTAATCTTCAATAACGATTCCCATACTTCTTGCAGTACCCTTGATCATCTCTGTAGCTGCTTCAAGGCTTGCTGCATTTAAGTCTGGCATTTTAGTCTTTGCAATTTCTTCTGCCTGTGCTCTTGTTAATGTAGCAACCTTCTTCTTGTTAGGTTCTCCGGATGCTGCTGTAAGACCTGCGGCTTTCTTAAGAAGAACTGCTGCCGGTGGTGTCTTAGTGACAAATGTGAATGATCTGTCTGCGTAAACTGTGATTACTACAGGGATAACCATTCCCGGCTGATCCTGTGTTCTGGCATTAAACTGCTTACAGAAGTCCATAATGTTTACACCCTTCTGTCCAAGTGCTGGACCAACTGGAGGTGCTGGAGTTGCATTACCGGCTGCTATCTGAAGTTTAATATAGCCCTCGACTTTCTTAGCCATTTTCTATTCTCCTTTCTTCAGATTTTTTATCAGATTTTATCCACCTGTGTGAATTCAAGTTCCACAGGGGTTTCTCTGCCAAACATAGAAACCTTTACTTTCAGTACCTGTTTCTCTTTGTTTATCTCCTCGACGGTGCCCATAAAGCTTTCGAAAGGACCGCTGATAACTCTTACGGTCTCTCCTACTTCTACATCCAGGTCGATGTATACTTTTTCTATTCCCATTCTGGCCACTTCTTCGTCTGTAAGAGGAATCGGTTCGGAGCCATGACCTACAAACCCTGTAACACCCTGAGTGTTTCTTACAAGGTACCAGGACTCGTTGGTTACAATCATCTTTATAATTACGTAACCCGGAAACATCTTCCGTGTCTTAATCTTGCGTTGTCCGTCTTTAACTTCAACTCTGTCTTCTGTAGGTACAACGATGTCAAGAATCAAGTCCTGCATTCCACGGTTCTCAACCATCTTTTCGATATTCACTTTTACTTTATTTTCGTGACCGGAATAGGTATGAACTACATACCACTTGGCCTGGCCGTCGCCTCTGAGGCCTTCGCCCTCTAAAGGGGAAACACCCTTGCTTTCAAATTCAGACATACTCGTACCTTCTCTTTTAACTTAGTTTAAGTAACTTACTGCGCGGCTAGTTTAAAGTTATGTTTAATACTGACTTTAATGCTGCCAGAACGCCGGTGTCGATGAGCCAGAATCCTAATGCGAAAACTGCACATGTTGCAATAACAACAGCAGTGTAGGAAATCATTTCCTTCTTGGTAGGCCATACTACCTTCTTCATCTCCAGCTTAACGCCTTTAAAATATTCCTTAAAGCTGAATTTCTTGTTTGCCTGTTCCTTTGCCATATTGCTCTCTCCTTATTTAGTTTCTTTGTGAAGAGTGTGCTTCTTGCAGAATCTGCAATACTTCTGCATTTCGATACGGTCAGGGTCGTTCTTCTTGTTTTTCATAGTGTTGTAGTTTCTCTGCTTGCACTCTGTACATGCTAACATAACTTTAACTCTCATGTGATTGTCCTCCGTTTTAACTCAAAATTCAGAGCCTCGAAACGAAGCTCTGCTACTTAATAATCATAAAGTTGCCTATTAATTATAAAACATCGCTTTTTCAATGTCAATATGAATTTTTATCTTATTTTAATATATTTTACTTGAATGTGACTACAACTCCTCCGGGTCGTCCGGTCCGAGCTCCATACCCAGCTGCGCCTGTTTCTGGTCCGTATTGTTATCTACAAAATCCACAGACACATAAACCCCTGTGGCCGAAGCCATTATCTCTCCGGCTTCATTAACAATCTCTCCCGAGGCAAATCTCTTGCGTCCATCCTTGCTGTCGACTCTACCGTAGGCGATCATAGACTCGCCGCTCATGATAGGCTTAAGATACTTCACTGTCATCTCCGCAGTTACAACAGGAACCTTGAGGCCTCCTGTCAAGCGGTCGTAGGACCGGTTTGCTCTTCCCATTACTTCATCCAGAACCGCTCCGGACAGTCCTCCGTGCATTATTCCTTCGTGGCCTTCTTGTAATGTCCCGCATCTAAACACTGTAGCGACCTCTCCACCTTCCAGCTCATAGAACACGCACCCCAGAGATGCAGGATTTTCTTTTCCGCAGGTTATGCTGGTCGTGGTTGAAATCTGCTTTCTAAGCACCTTTTTCTTAGTTCGTTTACTCTGCTGTATTTTCATCGCTGTTACTGTCTTCATCGTCGGTCATAATTTTAACTATTTCATCTACTGCACGTGCATTTTCTTCAGGATCCTGATAAACTACTGATGCAGCAAAGCCCAGCGCATAGCACAGCTCCGTACCGTTTGCACCTTTGATTGCCTGCTTCTGGATGTTCCAGCTTGGCATTCCATCAAGCTGCATCTTAATGATAGCCGACATCTGATCAGGACTCATGTTGATTTCAACATTGTTCCTTACGGCATCAAGAATTGATGTATACGAAGTAAGTATGGTAGTGCTTGACATTGCCTTTCGAAGGATTCCTTCCATTACCAGCTGCTGGTTCTCGTTTCTCTGCATATCTCCATTCACGAAGGAATGTCTTTCTCTGCAGAAAGCCAAAGCTTTCTTTCCGTCCAAATGGTTTACTCCCTTGACGAAGGTAATTCCATTGAGTTCCGGCATTCCCTTCATCATCTGCGTTGTAAAGGTATACGGCGAGTTAACCTCGATACCCCCTATAGCATCGACCAGTTTGACCACGGTAGTATAGTTTACCTTAACATAATAATTTATATCTATACCCATAAAATCCTCTACCGCTCCGATAGTTTCCTGTATTCCGTAAAGGCCTGAATGGGTAAGCTTGTCCTTAGCTCCCTTGGTAGGCAGATTGATATAGTAGTCTCTCGGAATGGCAGTAAGTAGAACCTCATGGGTCACCGGATTAACAGTTGCAATCATATTCACATCACTTCTGGATACGGTGCCTATGTCGCCTTCCGCATCGATACCGCTGATATATACATTGAACGGTTCCTTGGTCACATCCACGGCGCTGGTCTTGTCCTCCGTCTCAACCGGCACCTTCAAGGTATATAGAATCCTCGTGTCAGTTTCCAGCTCAGAGTGTTCACCTTTAAGGCTCTCATAGCTGGCAGCACTCATAAGGATTGCTGGATATTCTCCGGAATAGAGTTTCTCAAGCAATGTGGAAATACCGTCCTCGTACGCATATTCCACATTTACTTCTTTCTGAAGCATCGCCTTGGCTTCGGAATAGTTCAGGTCATTATCCATATATGTGCCTACCGTCTGCCCGCTGATGCCTGACACATCCTCGCCGACAAAATCAGCTTTGACCACAACATGGTAATCTTCTGTGACCTGCCTGATAGATGTTATATCTCCCAGGAAATTAAGGGTATCGGCTAGATAGTAGGTTCCCACTCCAAATACTGCTATCAGCAGAAAAGCCACTACAGTTGCACCGATTTTTCTTCCTTTCTTTCCACGGAAGCTGTACATAACAGGCACGATAAACAGCGAGGCCACAGCCAGTAAAACAACCCCTGCCCAGAAGTATTTTGCCGGCAGCACATTAAGCCATGCAAGCAGCACGACAAATGCCACTGCCAAAACGGTATATATAATGGAAACCGTTCTGCAGAATATATTGCCTTTTTTCTTCATCTCATCTTTTCTGTCGGCTTCCATCTGCGCCTGTATTTCTCTTCTTCTGTCACTTCTCATTTTAATCCCCCTGTCTTAAAGCCTATACAAATGAAATCAAAGCCTCTGCCTCTTTTCTAGGCGGGCACGCTACTCCTCCATCAGCCGGGAATCCTACAGGGATAATGGCTGCCAGTGTCTGGCCTTCAGGGATTTCCACGATTTCCCCAACCTTGTTCTCATCAAAAATTCCCATGATTACTGTGCCCAGTCCTTTTTCATGGGCAGCCAGGCAGAAAGTCTGTGCTGCGATTCCCGCATCGAACATTTCCCATCTGTCTTCCTTCGGGGTTGTATAGCTTCCGTCCTTTTCGTATCCGGAGCGTTTATTTAAATATGTCAGCAGTACCAGTGCCGGTGCAGCTGCCATAGTTTTAATATTATAAGTGAACCCCAGAGTACATTCCTCTGTGGCAATCTTTGCAATTTTTTCTCTGTCTTCTACGACAATATATCTTGCGATCTGGGTGTTTTTCCATGACGGGGCAAAGCGAGCAATTTCAACCACCTCTGTAAGCAGTTCATGTGGAACCGGCTTATCCTGGAACTTTCTGATACTTCTTCTTTCCTTGATCCCTGCAACTAAGTCCATTACTGTTTTTCCTTTCAACATGATTTATTATTCTTTGCAATGTGTACGCCGTAAAAATGCACACACCTAATTTATTTTATCATTAAACAATATGCTTGTCTATAAATTATAAGCAAAAAACCCGCCCTCCATTTACATTGAAGGGCGGGTCTCACCAAATGTCAGGAACAACATCAGGTTTGCAAAATTAATTAGATGTTCATGGACTCAATAATTCTGTCTGCAAGAGCATCCATATCAGCCATATTGCCATTATTAAGTGACGAAGCCATAGTAACCTGTTCGTCGAGAATGGTCATTTCCTTCATTTCCTCGTCGAGGAACTTTCTCATGAGAGTTCCGGACTTGCAGGCCCAGGAGCCGTTTTCTATTATAGCCACGGTTCTCTTCTGAAGGTTAAGAGCCTTCATATCCATGAGGAAATTATGCATCACAGGGTAAATACCCAGGTTGTAAGTTACAGAAGCCAGAACAATGTTGCTGTACTTGAAAGCATCTGCAATGAGATATGACACATGAGTATTGGAAACATCGTGAAGAGCAATATTGGTCATGCCTTTTTCAGCCAGCTTGGAGGCCAGCAGGCAGGCTGCAGCCTCTGTGTTTCCGTACATGGATGCATAAGCGATAAGAACACCTTTTTCCTCAGGCTCGTAGCGGCTCCACTTGTCGTACTTGTCTATAAAATACCCGAAGTCTTTGCGGATTACCGGGCCGTGAAGCGGGCAGATATACTTGATGTCAAGTCCGCCTGCTTTCTTAAGTAGAGCCTGAACGAAAGGTCCGTACTTGCCTACGATATTGGTATAATATCTTCTGGCATCATCAAGCCAGTCACGATCGAAGTTTACTTCATCAGCAAAGAGTCTGCCGTCTAACGCTCCAAAAGAGCCGAAAGCATCCGCTGCAAAAAGCACTCCGTTTGTAGTATCAAAGGTTACCATCGCCTCCGGCCAGTGTACCATCGGAGCTTCTACGAAAGCAACGGTGTGCTTGCCGAAGCAGAAGGTATCACCTTCCTTAACCTGAATTTTGTTTTCTTCTATATTGAATCCGAACTGTCCCATGAGGAGGAATGCCTTCTCGGTGCTTATAACCTTAACCCCCGGATAGCGAATCAGCACTTCCTCAATAGATGCCGCGTGATCCGGCTCCATGTGGTTAATGACCATGTAATCAAGAGGTCTTCCGTCAAGGACCGCCTCAAGGTTTTCGAGGAACTGTCTGCATGCGGACCAGTCTACCGTGTCAAAAAGGACAGTCTTCTCGTCGGTTAAAACATATGAGTTGTATGATACTCCCCTCGGAATTGGATGTACGTTTTCAAAGAGAGCCAGTCTGTGGTCGTTGGCTCCTATCCAGTATAAATCATCTGTTACTTTTCTATAGCAATACATTTTTGCACCTCTCCTTTCCTTAATCTACACTTCCACGAAGCCATCTTTGCCCTCGCCGCACTCAGGACAAGTCCAGTCCTCAGGCAGAGCGTCAAAGAAGGTTACAGGATAGATCTCGTTATCAGGGTCGCCCACTTCAGGGTTGTATTCATAGCCGCAGCCGTTGCACACGTAATATTTCCATGCAGGTGCTTCTTTTACAGGAATTGCCCTCTTTACCTTTACCATAGGAGGCGCCGGTTTCTTAGGTTCGCCTGTATCAAGAGCTTTGGCGAGCAGCGGCAGAACTTCTTCCACCTTTCCTACAATTCCGTAGTCTGCATTTTTAAATATTTTAGCGTTTGCGTTACTGTTTATCGCAACAATGGTGGATGCTTCTTTTATTCCCTTAAGATGCTGTATTGCTCCGGAAATACCGCAGGCTATATAAAGGTTTCCTTTGAATTTCTGTCCGGACATGCCTACATACCTGTTAAGCGGAACATATTTAAGAGTTTCGGCTACAGGTCTGGATGAGCCTATTGCTGCTCCGGCAGCCTTGGCTAAATCCTCTATTAGCTTCATATTTTCCTTGCTGCCGATACCCTTACCTGCGCTGACAACTCTCTCAGCTTCAGTAATCGGAGTATCTATGTCAATACCCACTGTAAAGTCATATCCATCGGCTTTAAGGCATTCAACCAGCTTGTTTACCCTTTCTTCTACAGGACCGTCCTTTAAGATCATTTTTTTACGGATGCCGGTTTCAGGATTCTTGGCAGTCTTACGCGGTGCGCCGTTGTCGTTCTTAGGCATCTTACCGATAATGTGAGATGCGATTACCACTCTCTGAATTTCGTTGGTTCCTTCGTAAATTGTGGTTATCTTGGCATCTCTGTATGCCCTTTCTACATCCATACCCTTCAGATAGCCGTTGCCCCCGAAAATCTGAAGTGCGTCGTTTACTACCTCGAGAGCAATATCAGATGCGTACTGTTTAGCCATTGCAGCTTCCATAGCATAAGGAGCATGTTCCTGCTTGAGCTCTGCAGCACTGTAAACAAGGAGTCTTGCACATCTCAGCTTTGTGGCCATATCTGCCAGCTTAAATGCGATTGCCTGCTGCTGGCAAATCGGTTTGCCGAACTGGATTCTCTCCTTGGAATACTCAAGAGCGTTCTCGTAAGCTCCCTGAGCAATGCCCAAAGCCTGTGCAGCTATGCCGATTCTGCCTCCGTCCAGAGTTGACATGGCGATTTTAAATCCGTCGCCTTCCTTACCCAGAAGGTTTTCTTTAGGTACTTTAACATCGTTGAATATGAGTTCTGCAGTTGCAGATGACCGGATTCCCATCTTGTCGTAGTGGTCGCCGAATGTGAAGCCCTCCCAGCCTTTTTCTACGATGAAGGCACTTATGCCTTTAGTTCCGATATCGGGAGTAGTAACAGCAAAAACAACATATGTATCTGCTACGCCGCCGTTAGTTATGAAAATCTTTCCTCCGTTAAGTATATAGTGATTCCCTTGGAGAACTGCCACTGTTTCAGTACCGCCTGCGTCACTTCCTGCATTTGGCTCCGTGAGGCCGAAGGCCCCGATTTTTTCTCCTTTTGCCAGAGGCACCAGGTATTTCTTCTTCTGTTCTTCTGTACCGAAGGCAGCGATTGGATATGTTCCCAAGGATGTGTGGGCTGAAAGGATTACTCCTGTGCCGCCGTCCACTCTTGACAGCTCTTCAACAGCAATTGCGTAGCTCAGTGCATCAAGGCCTGCGCCGCCATATTTCTTTTCATAAGGAATACCCATGTATCCCATCTCGCCAAGTTTCTTAATTGCTTCATGTGGAAATTCGTTTTCTTTATCCATCATAAAAGCAATCGGCTTTACTTCCGTTTCAGCAAATTCTCTGATTACGGCACGCAGTGCTTCATGCTCCTGCGAAGTCTGATATCTCATCTTTTCTACCTCCTGTTTTCTATTATTGTATTAATTCCATCGTCATCGTATGAATCTGAACTAATTTAGTTTATTATACCACATGACCGACGGTTTAATCATTTAAAGAAGTAAAAAACTCCGCATAAACGGAGTTTCTTTTCAAGGATTATATTCAGTTATGCGAGTTCTTTTCTGAAGGCTTCGGCCAGATCACATTTAACCTGAACACCCTTCTTTTCCAAAGTTCCCTGAAGAGCTGCCAGAGTCTCAGCTACTTTATCTTCGTAGCAGTTTTCGCCCATATGGCCGATGCGGACTATCTTTCCTGCCAGCACATCGAAGCAGCCGGAAATCATAATATTGTAGTCCCTCTCCATACCCTCAAGAATCTCCATGTCTGTTATGCCCTCAGGAACAGCTATACAAGTCACTGTGTTAGACCAGCCCTTTTCCAGATAAAGAGGCACGCCGCCTTCTGTGAGGGCTTTTCTTGTAGCCGCCGCAATGCGTGCATGACGATCATAAATGGTATCTTCCATCTCGAAATAGTTTTCGAGAGCAGCTCTCATGCCGTTAATGTCGCTTACCGGCATAGTATAAGGGAAAGCCTGATTTTCATAGTAATCCTTAAAGAGCAGGATGTTTGCATAAAAGGCCGCTATTGGAGTCTTGCGATCCTCCATGGCCTTGAATGCTCTGTCGCTTACCCACAGCATGGTCAGTCCCGGAGGACATGAAAGTGCCTTCTGTGAGCCGCCGCAGAGTATATCTATTTTACTATTGGAAAGGTCCAGAGGTTCACCGAACATTCCCGCTACTGAGTCAGCAACGGTCATGATGCCGTAACGGTCAAGAAGCTTACTTATCTCTTCCACATCGTTAAGTACACCGCTTGGAGTATCGCAATGAACCACGGTAGCATATTTAAAATTACTGTCTTTCTTCAGGAAATCCTCCAGTTCGGAGAGTTCTACCGGTCTGTGGTAATCCGACACAAATGATACAGGCTCGCCGCCGTAGATTTTAACAAAATCAGCAAAGCCCTTGCCGAATACGCCATTATCGATTACCAGCACTCTGTCCCCGGGTTCCGTCAGGGAAGCACATGCTGCCTCAAGTCCGAGAATACCTTCTCCTCCAAGAATCAAAGCTTTGTTCTCGGTATGCATAGCCTTAGAAAGAAGTCCGCAGGTCTCCTTATAGAAATCAAAGAAGGCCGGGTCAAGGTCCGGGTTGGTACACTCCAGACTTCTTGCCATTCTAACATTTTCTCTGACCTGCGTAGGTCCTGCTGTCATAATCTTATACATGATGCTACCTCCGATTTTTTTTATTACACTTCGTTATTCTCTGATTAAAGTGCCTTTACATATTTTCTTAACTGCTGGATGAATGCGAGTACTATTATGCCTGCAACTCCTACCTGGATGATATTTCCCGGAATGGAGCCGAAAGGCGCAACCCAGTTTCCGTACAAAATCACCTCTGCAAAGTAGTAACCCACAACCTTAATTACGATTGCAAGTAAAATTGATACAATGTTGTTAACTGTAGCATTAGCAAAAGGTTTCTTTTCTGCCATAAGGCCTACTACATATCCCATTGCTCCTACGATTACGAAAGTGAATGGAGCCCATGATGTCCATCCGCTGAACAGGTCAAAGAGACCCATGCCGAAAGCACCTGCCACAGCTCCGGTCTTACGTCCATAAAGCATTGCAGCCACGAAAAGAGGCACGTTGCCCAGGTGAATAAGTCCGCCGGAACCCATGAAAGGCAGTCTGATGTTGATCAGCCATGTTGCCACGTATGTAAGTGCGATAAATATAGCGCATATTACCAGTTCATATGTTTTATTTCTGCTGTTTGAGCGTGAATCTTGATTTGTCATTTTGGTCACAATTATTCCTTTTCTATGTTTCATTTTTGTCGACATAGTAATGATACCTCAGAATTGACCACTTTTAAATAGGCAATTTTTTATTTTTTTATATATACAATTTGAGACTTATTCGAATTGATTAAAACTGTATACTTTAATTTTTATTTATTTCATATATACAAATTCCTCATCGCATTACAAAGGCCCGCAGCATCTGCCGCGGGCTCTCTTGTTCTATTTATTCTGTTCACGCAATCG
>CALZOZ010000046.1 GCA_945828095.1 uncultured Clostridia bacterium | reverse complement strand
CTTATGTTGGTGTCGTCTTCCAAAAGGTATATCATCTTTTACCTCCATAATTTGCGCTGAACTTTGATTATGGCGAAAGCCTCCTAGTTGCTTTCTTCCGGGTGTGTTCCGGTGATACTGTACACTACCCACTCAGCGATATTTGTAGCGTGGTCGCCCACTCTTTCTATATATTTTGCGATCATCAGGATGTCCAAAAGGAATGCTCCGTCCCGGTCACCCTCTGCAATAAGCCCGATAAGGGCTTCTTTTACTTTTTCAAAATACCCGTCTACCACATCATCATCCAGAATAACCTTCCGTGCCAGGTCAAGGTCCTGTCTGACAAAGGAATTTATACTGGCGGTTACCATGCCTGCAGCGAAATCTGACATCTCCCGCAGGTGTCCCAGATTAGGAACCTCGTCTTCCTTCAGATACTTTACAATTTCAGCAATATCTGCAGCCTGATCTCCGATTCTTTCCATATCTCCTATCATCTTAAGTGCCGATGAAATAACTCTCAGGTCCCTTGCCACCGGCTGCTGCTGCAAAAGCAGCCTCATACATGTGGACTCGATATCCCTTTCCATCTGGTCAATCTGCCTTTCGGCTTCTTCGGCTCTTTCCACCATATCACTCTCTCTGTCAAAAAGAGCCCTGATGGCATATGTTACGGCGTCCTCACACAGTGCTCCCATGGTTACCAGCTCCACATTGAGCTTTTCAAGCTGCTGATCGAATCTGTTTCTCATTTTCAATTTCCTCCTTATCCGAATCTTCCCGTGATATAATCTTCTGTCCTTTTATCCTGTGGAAATGAGAACAGCTTTTCGGTATCTGCATATTCTACAACCTCTCCTAAAAGGAAAAATGCGGTTTTGTCGGAAATTCTGGCAGCCTGCTGCATGTTATGGGTTACCATGACTATAGTATACTTGTTTTTCAGCTCCGTCGCAAGGTCTTCTATTTTAGCCGTGGAAATAGGGTCCAAAGCTGAAGTAGGCTCATCCATGAGCAAAACCTCAGGTTCCACTGCCAGGGCTCTGGCAATGCAGAGTCTCTGCTGCTGTCCTCCCGAAAGCCCTAGAGCACTGGTCTTAAGCCGATCCTTTACCTCATCCCAGATGGCCGCTCCCTTGAGGGAGTTTTCCACTATCTCATCGAGCTTTACCTTGCTGCGCACACCATGAGTCCTCGGCCCGTAGGCAATGTTGTCGTAAATGCTCATAGGGAAAGGATTAGGTTTCTGAAACACCATTCCTACCCGCTTTCTCAGATTATTTATGTCAATGTCCCCGTAAATATCCTGTCCGTCCAGGCGTATATCTCCTGTTATTCTGCAGCCTTCCACAAGATCATTCATCCTGTTAAGTGATTTTATCAGCGTGGACTTGCCGCAGCCCGACGGTCCGATAAAGGCTGTAATTCTGTTTTCGGGAATATCAAGATTGATGTTTTTCAACGCCTGAAAGTCCCCATAAAACAGATTCATATCATGTATTGTCATCTTATCCATTTCTTATTTCTCCATATAACCGGTTTTAACGGCTAAGCTTCTTCGCCACCACCGACGAAAGGGCATTTATAATTATTACTACTATAAGCAGAACCACCGCCGTAGCATAGGCCTGATCTGTGTACCTCCCCTCGTTTAGCAAGGTGTAAAGGTGTACCGACAGAGTGCTTGCCGAGGAAAAAAGGCTCTTCGGCACCACCGGATTAGTTCCCGAAGTAAATATAAGAGCCGCTGATTCTCCTACAATTCTCCCTATAGCCAGAATTACTCCCGAAAGAATTCCCGGTATAGACGACGGCAGCACAATGCGAAATACCGTCCTCAGTCTGCCCGCCCCAAGTCCGAAACTTCCTTCACGGAAGGAGTCTGGTACAGCCATCAGGGCTTCCTCAGTTGTCCTCATTATGAGAGGCAGTATCATTATTGCCATTGTTATTACGCCTGAAAGCAGAGTGAAGCTCCAGCCCAGAGTGATTACGAATACGATATATCCGAAAAGTCCATATACTATGGACGGAATTCCGGAAAGAGTTTCCGCAGTCACCCTTATAATCTTCACAAACCTGTTGCCTCTCTTGGAGTATTCTACAAGATATATTGCCGCAAATACGCCTATAGGCACTGCCAGCATCAGTGTGAGAACAATCATAATCACAGTATTGATAATGGCCGGCATCATGGACTGGTTTTCAGCGGTAAATTTCCAGGAAAACAGCCCCGGCAAAGTCAGGTTCGGCACTCCATGATAGAGAATGTATCCTATGAGAAAGAGTACCACCCCCGCCGTTATAACTGCGCTTAGAGTCACCAGAATGCGCAGCAGCAGGGAAAACGGATGATGTCTGTAGTTTTTCATTATTTATCCCTCCGTTTCAAAAGAGAGAAGGAAATATTTATTATGAGTATAAACACAAACAGCACTACTGCCGTTGCAATAAGAGCTTCCCTGTGAAGCCCCTCGGCATAACCCATCTCTATAATTACATTGGCTGTCATTGTTCGTACTCCTGAAAGAATGGAATCCGGCAGAATAGGCTGATTGCCTGCAACCATGGAAACTGCCATGGTTTCTCCGATGGCCCTGCCTACTCCCAGAATCACTCCTGCCATAATTCCCGACTTGGCCGCGGGCACTGTAGCGAAGAAAACACTCCGTTCATGAGTTGCTCCCAGTGCAAGAGAACCTTCGTAGTAGCTTTCCGGCACAGCCCTTATAGAGGCCTCGGAAACACTCACTATGGTAGGCAGAATCATTATCGCCAGCATGATAGATGCCGTAAGAATTCCCTTTCCGCTGGTACCTGTAAGATCCTGCACCACCGGCACTATTACCATCAGGGCGAAGAAGCCGTAAACGATAGACGGTATTCCTGCCAGCAGATCAACAGCTGGTTTCAGCACTCCGTAAAGGCGCTTCGGGCAGAACTTTGCCATGAAGATGGCACAAAGCAGTCCCACAGGCACACCCAATATAATTGCTCCCGCCGTAACATAGATACTTCCCACTATCATCGGGAAAATTCCGAAGTGCCCCTCAAGAGGTTTCCACAAAGTCCCCGTCAGGAAGTTAGTTACACCAATTTCGACCATTGCCGGAAGGCCCTGGTCGAAAAGGAAGTAGCAGATGACTATTACTGCAAGTATGGATACTGTAGCGGAAAGCATGAATATTATTCTCATTACCTTCTCAGATAGATTAGTCATTTTATTTACCTGCTTGTTTCAGTCTGCTAATTTTTACCACTCGGTTACTTCACCGGTGAAAATCTGTCTGATCTGCTCTGAAGTCAGATCTTCTACTGTGTTTTCCTTATTCACTATTACTGCGATACCGTCCATTGCGATGGTGAGACCTTCGATTCCCTTATCCTTTTCTTCATCCTTGAGTTCTCTTGAGGACATTCCCAGATCAACTGCTCCCTCGATAGTGGAAGTGATGCCTGCGCCGGAACCAGTCTGCTGAATTTCGATTTCAACGTCCGGATTGATTGCCTTATATGCATCTGCAAGCTTCTGCATTACAGGAGCAACTGATGTGGAACCGCCAACTGCGATTTTGCCCTTAAGGCCGCTCTTTGTTTCGTAGGCTGGTGCTGCGTCATCAACAGCAATGCATCCGTCCTCTGCGATAACTGCCTGACCTTCACTGCTCATGATGAATCCGATGAAGTCTTTAGTCAGATCATTAAGCTTGTCATTTGTCACTACCAGGAAAGGTCTTGCTACAGGATATGTGCCGGCCTTGATATTGTCAACTGTAGGTTCAACACCGTCTACCTTGATTGCCTTTACTGAATCGTCAAGAGAAGCAAGAGAAATGTATCCGATGGCGTTTTTATTTCCTGCAACTGTAGTCACTACTACGGAAGTGCTCTGTGAAATTTCTGCGTTCGGTGTAGTGTTGTCAACATCGTCAACCATGATTCCCATAAGCTCTATGAAAGCTCCTCTGGTACCGGAACCGTCTTCTCTTGAAACAACTGTGATAGGGTTTCCTCCCTCGCCTTCACCATCTGTATTGTTGCCGCCGCAGGCTGCCATGGTGAATACCATTGTCAATATTAATGCCACTGTAATTAATTTTTTCATAATTATTTTTCCTCCTTATTGTTTCCTGCCTTCTTCGCAGGATTGTCTTATTTTTTCCTTATTTCGGTTTGAGTATACTGCTCCAATGTTAAGTCCGAAACCGTGTTTATGTTAAATGTGGGTAAAACATTATACTGACTTCAGGCTCGGTCATATTCCTGTCAATGGTTATGGCAGAAGTGATTGGCGATGTTGGCAGTTTTGCGTTTGGAAAGCAATTTTGCCAACATTTTTGGTTCAAGATTTGTAAGAAGGTATCCGTTTTGTGGCGAACTCTTACATTATATTGTAGTATATAACATTTAATCCATAAATTCTCTGTGATAAAGTTGCATTTAATATCATTTATGTCATTTTTTTGCATCAAGAACAAAAAAAATGTTGGCAGTTTAATGCCTTATAAGCATTTCTGTCAACATCACCTGTTTTATCTAACCCGCATTATCTCGCTGTCTGCGTTGATTATACGCCAAAGCCTGCAGATAACGCGTATTTCCTCGTTTATGTATCATTTACACTTTACAGCAATGCCTGGACTCCGGCAACAAACATTTGAAAGCTTTCGGATTTATTGTTTTGAATATCCATAAATTCCCCAATTCTTCTTGCACCTGAAATCTGCTGATGCTGAGGAATCATTTTTCGAAGTTCATCTTTCGGATTCTCAATCGCATCAGGAATACGGTATGTACTTTTTCTTTTATACTTGTCCAGCTTTACCCCGTATGCGTTTTCTACCGCCGATAAATCGCCGAAATACCATGCTTCCAATTCGTGGCACGCAATTCTGACCAGACACTCCTTTCCATAACCGCTGCACAAATCCAATAATTTCTGCTTTAACTTCCTGCAATCATTTGAATCCTGATCCTGCACGATAACAAACTTCGTGTCCGGTATATTCCATGCCTTCAGTTTGTGAGGAATAGATTTCTGTAAATCAGATTTTCCTTCATGTGGAACTGTATAAAAATCTACATCGGGAGGAAGAATCCTTGGTAAAACAATGTCTAATAATGCTTTCATCGATTTCTCTTCAAGCAAAAAAACAATATTCATTACTTACCCCCTATCAATGCGTGTTAACAGTCCTTGCTTCCACAGTGCTCCAGGCAAATCACCGGCCTTTACTAAACTAGCCGCAAGGGGGTTGTCGCTTGCCTTATGTATTTCTGTGAAACCATTTTCTTTTTCAAGTATATATATTTCTTCCAGCCTTACTGAATTCAAAAAATCAGGAGAGTGTGTAGATACGAATACCTGTCCCCCGGTGTTGGCATAAATTCGAAATTCTTCTGCAAGCTCTTCCAGAAGTTCCGGATATAATTGATTCTCCGGCTCTTCTATACACAATAACGCATGCTGCTCCGGATCGTGTAAAAGCACGAGATACGTGAACATCTTTATCGTTCCATCTGATACAAATTTTGCGGAAAACGGGTTTTTAAACTTCCCGTCCTGAAAACGAAGTACGACATAACCATCTTCCGTCTCCTGAGCCTCAACAGACTCGATTCCCGGAACGCGCTCTTTCATTTTTTCTATAATAACGCGAAACACTTCAGGATGATTGTCGTAAATATACTTTGTTACCGCTGATAAATTATCTCCGCTCCTTGATAACTGCTCGCTATATCCGGCCTCTTGTCGCTCTCTGGCCGCATCAATACGAAAGTCTGCAACATACCAGTCTTCAATCAGTTTACGGAAAGTTGAAATTGCTTCGAATTCTTTAAACTGACCCAAACCTTTGATTGCAAGAATGTCAGGAGAATCCAGTTTTTGTCTCTTTCTTGTTGTTAAATTTACATCCTCATAAGAATTCAGTTTTCCCTCTGCAGCCAGGCCTTCACCGGAATAAAACTCCAACACTTTCCACGGTGCTCCTTTTTGTCCACGGCGAAACCGTAAAATTTCTTTTTTTACAACTGCCTTATTCTGTTCATCCAAGCCGATTGACAGTTCATAAGTAATCAGCGGCTCATCCTTTGACGGACGAAATTTAATTACAAAGGAGATATCACCGCTCTGGTCTCGAGACAAAACTTCTTTAAATCCGCCTCGTTTAGCCAGTGCTGCCTTCACATTGCTGTTCAGACAATCATGCAAGAATCCGAACACATCGAAAAAAGTGGTTTTTCCGACACTATTTTTTCCAAGAAAAACCGCCATATTAGGAAGGTCTTTTATAGTTACATTCCTAAATACTTTATAATTATGAATTTCCAACGATTCAATCTTCATTATCCGGCTCCTTTGCTTTTTTGTATTATATTATAACACAAATTTGCACTTCTATGCAATGGATACCCTTATTTTTATAAATCAAGTTACAGCTTCACTTTCTTCACGCTGCTGTAGGCTCCATATACTTTCACTCCGTTTACTGTCTTGTAGGCACGAACCTTCACATAATAGGTCTTGCCTTTGGAAAGGCCGGTAACCTTCTTTGAAACAGTGCTTCTGCCTGATACGACCACCTTCTTCACATTCTTAGTGAAGCCGGAGTTGGTCGCCAGAATCACCTGATAGCCTGTGCATGCCGATGATGAAGGGGCTTTTTTCCATGTGACCTTGACAGAAGTGCTGCCGGACTTTACCGCATTGCTTATAGTCGTCTTGTCCGGGACGGTGTTCTTGTATGCTGCCAGTGCGTAATATGCCTGCTCTGTTGCCATCTGGTTCACTACCGGCTCATATCCTCCCGATGCAGTGTTTACATGCCTGAATCCGCCGGTCTTCTCATCATAGAAGCTGAGAAGGGCATCGACAAGGGACTTGCCGTTTTTCTTGAAACGGCTGTCTGTATTCGGGTTGATACCAACAGAAGTCAGACCGCAGATGGCCTGCGAAATGCTTTCGGAACTGGATGCACCCCATGCGGTATATCCTCCGTCAGAGTTCTGCATTGATGAAAGGCACTTTACCGCCTTATCCAAAGCCGCCTTCACCTTCGTCTGCGACCTGTAAGGTGCAAGGGCTGTCATGGCCATTCCAGTAAGGTCAGGGTCTCCCTTAAGCTGTGCCTTCTGCTTCGCATTTTCTGACGCATCACTGCTTTCGGAGTAATAAAGGTTCCAGCCGCCGTCGTCAAGCTGATTACTGAGGATATAGTTTATGAGCTTTTGGCGAGTCGTCACATTTTCGATGCCCGAAACCTCAGGAATATCATAATTCCCTGCGTCCAGGGCTCTCAGTGCCCAGATGGGACCGTTGATTCCCTGCCATACCACGCTGTCAAAATCGGCAAGCTTTTCCACCATGTTATAGCCTGCAATGTCCGTCGGGTTAAGGCCCAGTGCGGCATATGCCACGATGACTCTGGAATACTCTGTGTACTTGCGGTCATGAAGCTGTCCGGGAACTCCGCGGTAGCCCTCCCTGACTGCCTTCTCTACACTTGCCTGATATTTTGCGATGTATTCATCAGACATGGGATAGCCTGCCTGTGCAAGGCCGTACATTACCCACTCGCCGCCGATACTGCCAAATATGGGTTCCGTTACTGTCTCATAGATGTAATCGCCGCATTTTTCGAAGGCTTCTGTTATCTTGCCCTGTGAAGCCGCTGACGCAAAGCCCGATGCCCCGAATGTCATGGTCAGAGCAAGGGTCATAATCAGAAGCAGTGATACTATTCTCTTTTTCATTCTTTTTTCTCCTTTCCTTTAAACACTCCTTTTATGACATGGAATTATCTCCTACGTCTTTTCCAAGGTCGCAGGTGTATACCCACTCGATAACGTCTCCGTTGCTCAGATAGTATGAGGAGCAGCCGTAGTTAGGGAACCAGCCGTTGACCTTGTACATCCAGCCTGAAAGATTGCCCCCGTCGAACTCGTAGAGATAATTGATTCCTTCTATGTAATATGATTCGTATATCGGGGTGTAGCTGAATTCCAGCTGTATGTCGTTGTTTCTGCAAAGGGTATTAAGCGCATCGAAAACCGTGTTGTCCGTGGTTCCCTTGTAGGTGGACCTCTCCAGTATGGTTCCGTCCGCCGGGATATAGTCCTCAATGGCCGGGTTCTCCAGCTTGCTCATATCCGAGGAAAGGGTGTCGCAGCGGATTTCCAGAGTGACGGTTACAGGCTTAGACTCTTTTGGCCTGAGGGCCGCATTGCCGCCGTTTGATGCGGTAAAGTCTTCGCTATTATCTACCTTTACATCGGAAGGGTCGATTTTTTCCTTCTCCTCGTCAGTCAGCCGGGAAAGCTCTTCCGCCTGCTTATCTGCTTCTTTCTTGGATTCACTTCCATCTGTACTCTTATCTGTGGCATCGGCTGCAATCTCTTCTTTCCCTGCGTCCGAATCTGCGTCCGAATACGAATCATCTTGCTGGTCTGTTACTATGTTTCCCTGTCCGTCAGGCAGCTTGGCATCTTTTCCCTCTATGGAAAGGCCAACTACAGCAGATACGCAGATAAAGACTGCAAGCGCTGTCAGTATGTATTTTCTGTACCTCTTGCCCTTAAGGTTTGTGGTCAGTTCTTTCTTTTCCTTCTCATTCATTCTGTCCTTTGCATCCTTTCGCTGCCTGCATTGGTTTTACGCCAAAGCCTGCCGGAGTTTCTGGCTTCCGGCAGGCTGGTTGAATTTAGTTTTCAGTTTATTTAGCGTGAGCTTTATTTCGTCCACGTTCTCACAGCGTACTTGCACTGTTTAAGTGCGGTCTGTGCTACAAGCTTGCCATCCTTGTCATAAACCTGGATTCGTGCTTTGTAGTAGTACCTGGTTCCCTTCTTACCTGCAGTATTGGTAAAGGTCTTTGTTGTCTTGGTGATCTTTGCCTGATACTTTGAGGCTTTCTTAGTTGAACGGTAGTACTTGTACTTCACAGTATAGCCCATATCTTTGATTTCTTTTATGGATGCTGCTGTGCTCTTATCAACGGTCAGTGTAACCTTGATGTTCTTCTTGGAAGTCTTTGACGATCTTGCCTTCAGGCTCATGTCAGGAATGAGTTCCTTGATTTTTACGATATTGGCTTCTTCATCATTTACTTCCAGTCCCAGTTCCTCAGCGTCTACCAGTGCAAAGGCTGAGAAGTGCGGTGTTTCAAAGATGTAATAATCCTTACCGTCGATTTTTACGGTCTTTCCTGCCATCTGCTCAATCTTGCCGTCCTCAGCGATGTAGATCGCAGCAACCTTCTTGTTCTGAAGCTTCGTCGGGATTTCAACGGTTACTGTAGCCTTGCCCTTATTGAAGTTTGAGATGATCTTATCTCCGGACTTGATTACCAGGCGGATAACATACCCGTTTGTTCCTGCTGCTTTCTGCTGGGCTTCGGTAGGTTTTAAAACTTTTACTACTTCCAGTGTAATCGTTGCACCCTTCGCTTCAGCAAGTATGGTCTTGATCGTCTCCTGGTCGAGCGTCACCTTGCCGTTTTCGGTGTTCACTGTCAAATCGGCGTTGGTCTTGTCCGCGACATTCTTCACGAATGTTACATCAAGTGAGAGCTGTACGCTGTCTGCGCCCTTGCTGTCTGCCTTGCTGACCTCGAGGATAATCTCTGCGGACTTCTTCTCCGCAGCCTGTTTGAGAATCTCACTTTGATTCTCAGCCTTGATGGTCGCTGTCGCGGTCGTGCCGCTGACCTTGACCTCGGTCGGAGCAGTCGTCGTTGCAGAACCGGCAGCGCCGGAAGTGGTGACGTCTTTGACTTCATCCGCACCCGGCGTACCCCACTTGTCAGAGCCTTCTTCTTTGGTATAATCGTCTGTATAGTGGAAGACGACTGCGTCTCTGTCACTTAAGAACTGTGCCGCTACGCCTACTTCCGGATGTCTGCCGTTTAAGGTGTACATCCAGCCGGAGAGATTACCGTTGTCAAATTCGCGCAGGGTTGTTCCGTCATAGGTTACACCCTCGACATAAGTGCCGTACTGGCTGTCTCTTGCGAGGAATTTCACTTTGCTGTTGTCTCTCTGAATCTGCTGCATTAAATCCCAAACTGTGGAATTGATCTTCACTTCATAGCTTCCGCTCATCCAAGTGCTCAGTCCGCCCATAGCCAAGCCATGCGGACCGCCTTTCTGATCTGCTTCGTCATGCACACTGTCGCCAAGCAGCGTGAAGCTGACAGTCAAGGTATCTTTTTTAACATCACCGGATTCTTTTTGCTTTACCGCAACCTGAACGCTCATCTGTCCGTAGCCGCAAGTCAGAGTAACGTTCTGAATGGAGTGGCTATTCTTATTATAGCCACTTACCGTGATGTCTTTCGCAGCCACTTCTTTTTCGGTTCCGTCTGTCCACTTTGCTGTAAACTTCGCGTTACCGAAGCTGAAATCCTCTCCGAGGTAGTAGTCAGTCTTAACGTTTCCATCTTTCAGTACAAGCTCATAGCAGATTGCTTCATTTGGAAGTGAATCAACCATCTTTGCGAGGTTTTCCATGTCCTTGCCAAGCGGATCATCAGTACGGTTGTGTGCAGATTTCCAGTCACACCATTTAACTGTTGGGCAGTCACTCGTTCCTTTTTCCGTGTTAATGTAAAGAACGCCCTCTTCCTTTTTGACATTTTTCATATTGGTGTCCACATACTTCACAGATCCGATGCCCTTTGTTACACCACAATTCTTCACATAGAAGTTGCCTCTAATATTGTCAAACTTATTTAAGCTGTCATAAAATCCTATGATGCCGCCAACATTTTCTTCCCCTTTAATTTTTCCATCAAAAACATTTCCAGCGAAAAAGTAACTGTTCCACGCCTGTGCTACATAGACATCTGCGCCTAATATACCACCTACATTTTTCTTGCCACTTACTTCTCCGCTTGCTCTGCATGCCAGTATCGTTATTTTTACGCCATTCGGTGCAGAATCATTGCTGTATCCTCCACCGGCAATACCACCTACATTATCTCCGGAGGCGTCAATTCTGCCGTTAAATTTACAATTTTTGATTGTACATTCCCCCATGGCATTATCTCTTGTTCCAATGATGCCTCCCACATAGCTGATACCTTTGACATCTGCTTCGCTCACGCAATTTTCTATTGTTCCTTGCATTCTACCTGCAAAAGAACCTATCTGACTTTGCTTACCGTCATATCCAATAACAACTCCTTTCTGTATCGTACAATTGCGTATCGTCGCTGTGAAAGCGGCACTGACCCCTGCAAATCCATTTGTTGTTATTTCTGCACCTAACAAACCTGCTTTTTTTATGTTACTACCTGATTTAATCGTCACATTGTCTATGAGAATTGCGTTGCCTTCAAGCCCCACACCTTCAAAGTTGTTGACTAAACCATATCCATCAATCTCTTCGCCATAAATCACAAGATTTTTTACAGTGGCTCCTTTTACATATCCTAAAAGCGGTTTTCCACCTTTAGGAACTGTCAATATATTTCCACCACCGTTAAGATGCCCGGAAAACGCATACAGGTTATCTCCTTCTTTTATATCCTGAGTCCCGTCTTTTGTGCATCCTATCGGTTCCCAGTTCTCAGGCAACCTCATGTCATTTTTTAATTCAAAATAAATTCCATTTAAGCTGTTTCCCTGATTCACAAGTTCCTGTAACTTTTCTATGTCAGCTTGTTCTTCAATTATAAAAGGCTTTTCTTCAGTTCCTTCTCCGCCTTTACTAAAATCGGACTGCAATGAACTTACAACAACCTTTACAATTTTGCTTGTGGCTGATGCTGTTTTTCCCTGAATGCTATTCGTAACAACGCAATAATAATAATCTTTCCCTGCCAGACTCGTATCTACTTGATATTCAGGCTCTGTTGCCCCCTCAATTTTTTCACCTCGTATATCAACATCTGTCTTATGATACCACTGATAGGAAAGCACTCCGCTGCCTTTGCGAGTTGCCACAACTTTTAATGTTATATCTTTTCCCTGCAGGACATTTACTTCATCTTGTAAATCGCTTACAAATGTAGGGGTTGCCGCATCCAGTGCCTGTATTTGGATGTTTGCAACATTGCTGTATATCGTATAGGTTTTTCCTTGCACGGTATACATTATCTGACATTTGTAAAACATGCCCATTGGCGATGTTGCTGAATTCGATGGTGGCGTATAACTTGGCTCTGTAGCCCCGTTGATTTTCGTGGACTGAGATGCCTTAGCCGGTCCTTTATACCATTGATAAGCTATCGTTCCATCGCCTTCAGTCTTGACTACTATTGAAAGTGGTTTTATCGTATCGCCTTGTGTATATGTTTGCTTTTTTGTACTTAAATTTGAAGTGATTATCGGCATATAATCTGTTTCACTTCGCACTAATGTCAGAGAGTAACTACCTGTTTGATATCCGTCTTTCGATACCTGAATCGGAATCTTCATATTCCCGGTCGCATCCCAAACAATTGTAACATCGGTTGTCGGCATTGTTTGATTGTTGATAGAAACGCGCGCTCCGGTCAGGTTTGCAAGAGCATTTATATTCACCTTCTCAAATGTTTTCGGAAGATCAACTGAGTAACTATAGTTTCCATCCCCGATGGTTTCATTTAACGGTCGTTCATTGCCGTTCGTTTTCACTGTTATACTCTTCAAAGTTGCTTGATAATTGACTTGAATCGTATATTCATCAAGCACCGTGCCTGTTTCGCCGTCCTCTGCATTTATTGTATTCTGCACAATTTGAACTTTTACAGACTCAAGCTGTCCTTGTGAATAAAATGCGTCCTTCAATTCATTAAATCCGCTTTCTAACGGCATTTTCACTTCTTTATTGTTCTTTGCGTCTTGATATATGCAATACGCGGAACAGTTTTGCTTCGCAGATTCCTGTAAAGTTACTGCGATTTCTACACTCCCATTGTACGTAATTATTTGATTCCGCAAGGCGTCAGTGATTTGTATCGTGTAGTTTTTGTTTTGACTATTAAAGTCGCTTGACAGTGCTAAATCCTGTCCCAACGAATTTGAAGATGGCTTTATCTTAAACTGAATATTTTCGACATATGTATTTTCTTCAGCTTGCAGTGAATTATTTGCCATCAATTCTATGCTGTCTGTCGCAAAAACAGACAGCGGAGACATTGTAAAAAACAATGCTACAACTAATAAAATTCCTATTAATTTCTTTTTCATATCATCAATTTAATTTTATGCTCCCCCCAAGTTAACAAATAAATAAAAAAATTTATTACATTGGAGGGAACATATTTACTGACTGAATCGTTCACTCAATGTGTCAGTCTCTTGTGCTATCTTTCTAAACCTTGAACTAATTTTCTGTCCAAGGAGTATTGGTATCCCATGTCATATCATATGGGCTTACATCGAAAATAATCTCCATCCCATCAACAAGCGGAATATTGGAGGTATACTGAGCTGCTTTTTGGAAGCTTCCATCTGCATATTTATATGCGACATTCCAGCCGGTTCCCGTTGAGCGTCCCCACTTGTTTCCATTTTCACCTCGGAAATATGTTGTGGCATTAGACTGCAGAGGGTAATTCATAATATTTGAAATATAACCCCCATTTGGAGATGTTATAGAGTCCCAACCGCCAACCACAGATGGACTTGTTTCTTCTTCATCTAAGTATTTTCCATAATTTTCCCATATAGCAGCTATAATTGCATCTGCTACACTAGCGCTTCCACCCATAGGATCCGTAACACTGGAAGGTAAATATACCGATTTCAAGTCAAAGTATGTCTTGTCCGCAATGTAATAGTCTACATTTGCAATATCTACCTGATAGTTTGCAATCGGAACAACTAAATTGGTGAAGCCTGTTCCTGTGTATTCACCACTGGAACTGAAATTATTCGCTGTCACAGACACCTTTACAGATGGATTATCTGTGCTTGCGAAAGCTGTCGCAGTCATGGCAAATACCATAACCAATGCAAGAACTATCGCCAGTCCTTTTCTCATTTGTTTTTTCATTTCTTTTTCCTCCTTATGAAAAAACTTTTGCATTATTCCACGATCGTGACAGTTCAATCGCTTCGCAATGCTCTCTTCTATTGAATTAACTTCTTTCCCGGCGACTGCCCACCGTATCATCAAAGCATCGACCTTCCGCATGTTTTCAGCCGTTTCTCCGGGGAACTGACCGAAAGCTAACGGAAATCTACACTATGTGACCCTCACATATCTTGTATATCTAAATCCTGTCTCATCGTGGGCGGTGCCTTTCTTCGCAGCGCCGCCCGTATAAAAGGATGAAAAGACGAAAAAACAGACTGCCGTTTCTCTGACAGTCTGCATACATCTTGCATTTATGTGTATCAGCCGAAAAGTGCCGCCGAGCGAGCTTCCTGCCGCTGTAACAAAAACCTCCTTTTTGCCTGCTTACCTTTTCGCAATGATGTATGCTTCTGCCCCAGAGAAATTTTTACATCCAAGCGATAACTCGTCTCCTGACTTGTCCCGTCCATGCGGGCATTACAGTTGCTGAGAAACAGAGGGGATTCTCACCCCACTTCCGTTAGTTACCCTTGTTACTGCTTGTTGCCGATTCGACAATTTGTTCAAAAAGTACACTTTTTCGGATTTCTTCGGCCCGGGTCGGGACACCTTCGTTTACCACAATCCGGATTTCTCCGAAGCCTACCTTCCGGATCAGTTCAATCAGATTCCGTTCCTTTTCAGACAGGTACATCGGTTTCTTGTCTTCTTCTTTCATCGACACAACCTCCTTCTTCCGTTTCATTTGTTTTCCGGCAACTGCCCGCCGTATCTACAAAGCCTCTGCTGCAAGAACTACACTTTCATGGATGATTGATGCACAGCTTCCGCCGTGTATTCTTTTTCTGTTCCGGAGCCTGTGTTTCCGGACCATATATATATTTTCTCTGCCCCTGGGGGCGGCTGTTTCTCCTATTCACCGACCCTTTCTTTATCTCGGATTCAGGGGTTTGTAGGTCTTCTGACTTTTACATTCAGATGCAATCTTTTCAATTGCACCAGCGCACACATCTCGCCTTCTCTCCGGGCCATGACAGCCCTTCCAATGACCGGCTTTCGCCGTATGCAGATTACCCTGCACAGAAACGGTACTTTGTAATCACAGCTACTAAGGGAGCTTGCATCTTCGCCAGTATGCACCTGGCTGCCGCTCCCACGTGTCCAGGAATTTCACCTGATTCCCTTGTTCAGCAAGGAACAAGAATGCGTGTCCGAAGCGTAATCGCATCTTCGGGTCGCGCATTTGCCACAAAAGCCATTTTCCTATTCAATTATTCATCGAAACAAAAATAGACTGCCTTCTGCGGCAGTCTGTGCATTCTCACAACATCCCGGCATCCCGGGTCTGTTTTCGCTCGGTGCCCCTCCGCAAATCCCTGCCGCTCTAGCAAAGGATTCTCCTCTTCGGTTACCCTTACATTGAATGTTTCTTCTGCCTCAGAAGTGAAATCATTCGAGCCACAACTCGTCTCCCGTCTCGTCGCTTAAAGCGCATCACGGTTGCTGAGAAACAGTCGGGGAATCTCACCCCACTTCCGTTAGTTATGCTCATTTCGTTATATATTCTATTTTTTCTCAGTAATTAAATGCTATCACACCGACTTCATAAAGTCAACATATTTTACCAAATCAAGAGGGATTTTTTTGCTTGTACAATTGCACTGCCTGCTGCTGTGTTTTCCGTCATAAATGCCGCCTCCTTTTATTTCGTTTCCTTGTTTTATGGTCAGAATGCAAAACTCCCGCCTCACATGGGAATGCTTTG
>CALZOZ010000045.1 GCA_945828095.1 uncultured Clostridia bacterium | reverse complement strand
TGGGTAGTGGGATTCGAACCCACGTATACAGGAGCCACAACCCTGGGTCTTAACCACTTGACGATACCCACCATGCTCGTCTTTTTCAACTTGTCATAAGTGAAAAATACTTCGCATGCTTGCTAAGTGCACGCACAACAGTGCTCATATCTGATTGCACACATTTTTTAAAAAAGTTGGCGACCTGGAACGGGCTCGAACCGTCGACCTCCAGCGTGACAGGCTGGCATTCTAACCAACTGAACTACCAGGCCGCATATGGTGGGAGTTACAGGGCTCGAACCTGTGACCCTCTGCTTGTAAGGCAGATGCTCTCCCAGCTGAGCTAAACTCCCACATACTTTTTCATAAAAAAATGGTAGCGGCGAGTGGAGTCGAACCACCGACCTTCCGGGTATGAACCGGACGCTCTAGCCAACTAAGCTACACCGCCACAAATCAGCTACCAAAATCACTGCAAGAGTTATATTACCAAAATAAATGACTAATGTCAACACATTTTTTATTTTTTTTGAGAAAAAAGTTGCCCTTACGAGAGACAGGTAAATAAGCCTGGAAAAGAACTGATTATTTCACCTTTTATCATTGATAAATTGCGTATTTAGTTGTATACTAAATTGAAATTTAAATTCTGATTTGGAGTTGATAATTCTAAAATGAGAATAAGCGAATATTTTATTGGTAAAATATGAAAACATAAACCGCAGCTCAGATTCTATCTGGGCTTTTTGTGATTCTTTGAAATAAATGACGGAGGATACATGAAATGATTGAAATCAGACACTTAAGAAAGGAATTCGAGGATATTACTCCTCTTGAAGATGTCAATGTCACCATTAATAAAGGCGACGTTATTTCCGTAATCGGTCCTTCAGGTACAGGAAAATCCACACTTTTGAGATGCATTAACATGCTTGAACCGCCGACATCGGGTGAAATTATCGTTGATGGACAAGTTATCAACGACGGGAAATGCGATCTGAATGAAATAAGAAAGAAGATGGGAATGGTTTTCCAGTCCTTCAATCTCTTTGGTCATCTTACGGTAATTGAAAACATCATGAATCCTCAGATTACTCTTCTGGGACGTTCACGGCAGGAGGCCTATGACAAGGCAATGTATCTTTTAAATACTGTCGGTCTGAGCTCCAAGGCGTTCAACTACCCTGAAGATCTTTCCGGCGGTCAGCAGCAGAGAATTGCCATTGCGAGAACTCTGGCAATGGATCCTGATATTATCCTTTTCGACGAGCCTACAAGTGCTCTCGACCCGGGCATGATCGGTGAAGTGCAGTCTGTAATCAGAATGCTTGCCAAGTCAGGCATTACCATGATGATTGTTACCCACGAAATGGATTTTGCGAGAAAAATTTCAAACAGAGTACTTTACATGGATGAGGGCGGTATTTATGAAGAAGGTACTCCTAAGGAAATCTTTGAAAATCCGCAGAAGCCTAATACCATCAAGTTTATCAAGAGACTTACATCCCTTACATACAAAATCGAAACAGACGATTACGACTTCACAGAAGCATACGATGAGCTTCAGCAGTATGCCGAAAAGCTGCTTATTGAAAACGAGCGAATCAGTGATCTTCAGATTGCTCTTGAAGAAATCGTTGTAAATAACATCATGGAATCAACGGACCATCCTGATGTTCTCGTCAGAGTCGATTATTCAGAAAAACACGACATTCTTACACTTACTATCAGATACAAGGGAGAGCACCACGATCCGAAGGATTCCGATAACGAACTGTTCCTTGAAATGCTGGATGAACCTACAACGGAAATGATTGACAGGATAATCCAATCGGAAGATGATATCTACAACAACTTTATTCAATTAACTTTCAAATGGGAGGAGGCATAATATCATGACAAAAACTGCAAAAAAATATGCTTCTTTCGTACTCATGCTTCTGATGGTATTTGTGATGCTTTTCGGCACAATGTCCACAGCATATGCATCCGAGTACAAGACAATTGAAGACTTAAACGGAAAGAAAATCGGCGTTCAGACAGGATGTCTTTATGAAACACATATAACAGACGAGTGCCCCGATGCTGAAATCCAGTATTTCACAATGCCTCAGGACATGATTCTGGCTCTTAATTCACAAAAAATCGATGCATACCTCATTGAAGAAGTAGGGTACTATGCTACAGCTGCTGCTCACCCTGAGCTTGCAACTCTTGAAGAAAGTGCCGGCCTCTGTGAAGCTGCGGTAATCATCGGTAATAATGACAAGCAGGAGAGACTCCTGGCAGAAATCAACGAATTCATTGCTAAGCACGGCCCTGACGGCGACGGAATGCTGGATGAGATGTACACATACTGGGTAAAGAATTTCGACGCAGAAACAAGCAGAACAGAACAGGGCGGCTTTACCGGTGAGAACGGAGAACTGATTATTGCCTGTGAAGGCGGTTATGAACCATTTTCCTATGTAAACGACGAAGGCGACTGCGGTTATGACGTTGACTTCATGTACAGATTCTGCAGAGAATACGGTTATACCCCGAATATTCAGAGAGTTGCCTTCGAATCCATAGCACCCGGTGCTGAATCAGGAAAATACGATATCGGCCTCAATATCATCTTAAGTGATGAAAGAGATGCCAATGCATGCCTTTCTGACGTATACTACACATGTGATATTTTCATGGTAGTTCCCGGCGAAACAGATGAAGATGCCGGTTTCATCGCAAAGATGAAGGACAACTTTGAGAATACATTCATTAAGGAAAGCCGCTGGAAGCTTTTCGCATCAGGTGCAGGCACGACACTGCTGATTACATTAAGCTCCATCATTCTCGGAACTGTAATCGGCTTTGCAGTATTCATGCTTTGCCGCAAAGGCAACAGAATCGCCAACGGAATAACCGACGCAATACTCTGGCTGATTCAGGGAATGCCTACGGTATTGCTTCTGATGATTTTATACTATATCATCTTCGGTTCAACTAGATTAAGCGGTACTATTGTTGCTATTGTCGGATTTACACTTATTTTCGCCTGCTCAATGTACGATATGCTTTCAGTTGGGTTCGGTGCTATCGGAAACGGCCAGTATGAAGCAGCCACCGCACTGGGCTACAGTGACAGACAGAGCTTTTTCAAGATCCTCCTTCCGCAGGCAGCAAGACACTTCCTTCCTATTTACAAAAACGAAGTTGTCACATTAATCAAGGAAACATCAGTTGCAGGCTACATTGCAATTCAGGATCTTACAAAGATTTCTGACCTTGTAAGAGCACGTACATATCAGGCCTTCTTTGCTCTGATTTTTACGGCCATCATCTACTTTGTAATTTCCGGGGTTCTTACAAGAATCGTTGGAATAGTAGAAAAGAAAATTGATCCTAAGAGACGTCCAAAGGACAAGATTCTCGAAGGAATCACCGTTGAAGAATAAGATAACAAAAGCAGAAGCACCTCCCTAGAGACTGTCTTCTGCTTCTTTTATTGTGGCGTATCCGTAAAGCTCAACCATGATCTGCTGATTAATCAGTGAAAGCGATTTGCCTTCATTTAAGAGCCGGCCGATATATTCTGAGTAAAGCCTGAGCAATTCCACAGGGTATGTGGAAAGCTCCCCCCTGGCGTAGGTTTCCAGGGATGTGAAACCTGATATATCGCCATCAGAGGTTATAGGTCTGCCTGCCCCTGATAGCTTAGGGTAGAGCTGTGAAAATTCAATCTCCCAGCCAACCATGGCACTTGCGATTTCATCTATCAGTAAAAGGCACTCCGCTGATATCGGCGGAAGAAAGGGCTCGATTTCACGCTTATAGTACTCGGGATGGGTAAACTTCATCATGCGGGCATATTTTTCGCTGACAAGATTGCGGCCTCGCCTAAGAGCATCTTCGGCAAAGTCAAGATAAAAATCCACCATTTCATCAGACCAGCTGCCGTACTGACTGAATCGCATGATATAAAAAGTCTCGAAGTCATCCTGGCAGGATGCTCTGCCGCCGATGTTTTCAACTTTTTGGAACATCTGCCACTCTATATCAATAATCTTTTCGATTTTTAATTTCTTTTCCTTCATGCTAAACTCCTGTAAAGTCCGCCATAGGCGGAAGAGATGCGATTTCAGGGTCTTTGATACCTGACATTATATCTGTGAGATGATCCTGCAGGAAAGTGCTCTTTTCCCGGGAAAAGTTCTGCTTTCTTAATTCTGCAGCCACATCGGCACATATGGTCTCCGTAAGTCCAAGGGCAAGGTCAAAGGTCTTATCGGTGCTTTCTTGTGCCATAAGTCCAGGAATTTCACAAAGATGTGCAATGTAATTGCAGCAATTTGATAATATCGGAAGACTCTGAGCACTGCAGAAGGCCCATTTGTAAAAGGGCATATATCTGCGGTTTAAAAGATGCATCATAGAAAGGGAAGCCTCGGTAAATCTGGCCGCTGAGAGGGCGGCACTGACCCGGTCATTTCGCTTTATGGCACGCAGCAGGTTATATTGGCCTGCCTGCGACATGACTGCAGCCCTTGCTGCAATTTTTTTGCGAAGGGCATCTTCAGGATAGAAATGCAGAAGTTCATTGCGGAAGGCGGTAAATTCGCCTAATGGGTCTTTCCAAATCTGGCCGTTGGTGCATGCTGCAAGACTTCCTTCGGGCAGCAATAGCCATTGAAAAGCTGTTTCCGGCAGCTTACCGGTTCCGAGGAATTTTTCGAAGAATCCTTCCACAGAAAATACGCCTAGCCTGTCTGAACCTTCAGCGGTTACAACTCCTGAACCGAAGCCTTCGTAATTCTTTGGAAGACTGTCATAAACAGCTTGGAGCTCTTTGCCGCAGGATTGATAGTCGCCTTCGCTCAGCCAGATACAAAAACCGGGTTCGAAGTCGTGGTCACAGGATATTTCATCGTCAAAGCCGAAACATTGTGAGCCTTCTCCAACAAGACCGAAGGCCATTCTGCCCTCAAGCTGAGGAAACTCCCTGCACAGGCAGGGAGCGTACTCTTCATAATATTTTTTTGCAAGGACCAGTCCCTTCATATAGCAATCCTTTCCTTGATTTCGGAAGCTGTCTTTTTCAGGCGGGCAGCTTCTTCCTCATCACCCTGCTCGTTAAGGCAGAGAGCCAGATTTTCGCAGAGAACTGCATAGCTGAGGTTGTCTGTCCCATAGTCTCTTTCGGTAAGCTTCATTGCTTCTCTGAAGAGGGCGGCAGCCTTTTCATAGTCTGCTTCCCTGAAGTATATTTCCCCGAGAGTGCATACTGCACCTGCATAGTGGACATCGCTGTCGCCGGATTCTCCGATAAACAGGTCCAGAGCTTTCTTAACCGTTACCTTGGCCTCGCTTATCTGATCCATAGCAAGGTAAACATTAGCCAGATTGCTATAGGTGATGGCCATTTCAATCTCACTTTCCTCGAGCGCTTTCAAGATGAAAAGGGATTTTTCCAGATATTCCTGAGCCTGTGGATAATCTTCAAGATCCTGGCATAAAAAGCTCATGTTGTTAAAAAGTGTGGCAAGCCTGTAGTCGGTTCCAAGACCTGCTTCTGCATAGATTTCTGCAGCCTCGGTGTAGAGGTTAAGGGCCCTTACTATGTCTCCTGCCATGGTGTACGTGGTTGCAAAGTTGACCAAAGTGGTTCCGTAATGCTCGCTGCGTTCCAGGCCCATATCGCGCATAAGCCTGAGAGCCTTCTCGTATAGAGGGATACCGTCGGAATACCTTGAAACGGCACGATAGTAACCGCCAAGCTCGTTGCAGACTGTAATAACTGCACCTGCATCGTTTTCCGCCTCAGCCTGTGCCAGAGTATCCTTCATAAAATCCTCGGCTTCCTGAATCTTCTTTTCTTCAAAGAGCCTGTCTACCTCATAGTAAAAGTTGTTCATTTCCATTTGTATGTTCTCCTGAAGTTCTGATACTTCTAGTTACCGAGAATCTCATGGATGAGTTTTTCCAGATCTTCTCTGCAGCCGCCGCATTTGGTGCCGGCGTTTGTAGTCTGGCAGAGGACCTTAAGGTCGGTAATTCTGTTTTTTCTTATTGCATCCTCAACTTCTCCGCGAGTGACACCGCGGCAAGGGCAAATTACATATTCTCTTGATGTTCTATCAGCCATATTTATCCTCCTGTTGTCATAGAACTGTCTGCTGTTTGTGACAGTTATCTGAAATTTTCTCTATTTCATACTATACCACAAGATATGGTGTATGCAACATTTGAATTTTTTGTACTTATGTGGTAAAATAAACTATTACAAATTTTAAAGGAAAGAGATGAAATACAAATGACAAAGGTTGATATTTTTTCAGGATTTCTGGGCGCAGGTAAGACCACGCTCATTAAAAAGCTTATAGAGGAGGCCTACAAAGGCGAGCAGGTGGTTCTCATCGAGAACGAGTTCGGTGAAATAGGCATTGACGGGGGATTTTTAAAGGATGCAGGTGTTGAAATCAACGAAATGAATTCAGGATGCATCTGCTGCAGCCTGGTAGGTGATTTCGGAAAGGCTCTGGAAAAGGTGCTTGACCAGTTCCATCCGGACAGAATTCTCATCGAACCTTCGGGTGTAGGCAAGCTGAGCGATATTATTCAGGCTGTGGAGGATCTGAACCTTGACCATGTAAAGCTTAACGGATTTACTACAATTGTGGATGCAAAGAAAGCAAAGATATATATGAAAAACTTCGGCGAGTTCTATAACAATCAGGTGGAACACGCCAGCTCTATCATTCTCAGCCATACTGCCGGTATGGACGAGGAAAAGCTGGAAAAGGTAGTTAAGCTCCTTCGCGAGCATAACGAACATGCTGTAATTATAACTACTGACTGGGATGATCTGGACGGAAAGCAGATTCTGGCAGCCATGGAGAGAAGAGATACCATTGAAGAGGCCCTTCACCATCTGGAAGAAGAGCACGAGCATGAACATCATCATCACCATGACCACCACGATCATGACCATGAGCACCACGATCATGACCATGATGATCACTGCTGCTGCGGTCACGATCACGACCATGAGGACCATGAGCACCATCACCATCACGACCACGACCATGATGACCACTGCTGCTGCGGCCACGATCATGACCACGAGGGACACCATCATGCAGATGAAGTCTTTGACAGCATCGGCATTGAAACAGCCAAGAAGTTTACAATGGAAAAAATCAGAGAAGTGCTGGAAGCGATCGAAGATCAGAATGAATATGGTTTCGTGCTCCGTGCCAAGGGTATCGTAGCAGGTGAAGACGGACAGTGGATTCACTTTGACTATGTGCCTGGAGAACCTGATGTAAGAAACGGAAGCGCCGAGGTGACCGGAAGAATCTGCGTAATCGGAACAGATATCGACGAGGGCAAGATTCGTACACTTTTTGAAATCTAAAGATGATATTAAGATTAATAAGATAAATTCAAGGAGATCTGATAAATATGATTCAGAAAAGAGAAATACCTGTATACCTGTTCACAGGATTCCTGGACGCAGGCAAAACCACTTTCATACAGGAAACTATGGAGGACCCGGCGTTCAACGACGGTCAGAGAACCCTCCTTCTTGTCTGTGAAGAGGGCGAGGAGGAATTCAGCCCGGTTAAATTCGCAGCATCCAATGTAAAGGTGGCAACTGTAGAGGATGAAGAAGACCTGACTGTAGATTTTCTGGACAAACTGCAGAAGGAAAGCCGCTGCGAAAAGGTTGTAATTGAGTACAACGGAATGTGGCTTCTTGACACATTATATAATAACATGCCGGAGGGCTGGGTAGTATATCAGGAAATGACCTTTGCCGATGCAGGAACTTTTCTTATGTACAACGACAACATGAGAAACCTGACGGTGGACAAGATGAAGTCCACCGAGACAATAGTCTTTAAGCATTTCACCCAGGCTATGGACAAGATGCCGTACCACAAAATCGTACGTGCCATCAACAGACGCTGCGATATTATCTATGAATACGGTCCCAACAACATCGAGCTAGACAATATTGAAGATCCGCTGCCATTCGACATCAATGCACCTGTCATTGAAATTGAGGATAAGGACTACGCAATGTGGTATTCCGACATGAATGATGACGAGGCAAAGTATTACGACAAGACTGTGAAATTCAAAGGCAGAAGCCTGCTGGGCGGAGGCCTTGACGACGACGAATTCGTCATAGGCCGTCACATTATGACCTGCTGTGTAGAGGACATTCAGTTTGGAGGACTGGTGGCAAAATATCCGGGCAGTCAGAGCCTGGATCATGGCGGTTGGGTAATAATGAAAGCCACAATCAAAAAGGAGTATAACAAGATGTATCAGAGCGAGGGACCTGTTTTCCATGTAATTGAAGTGGAAAAATGTCAGGCTCCTGAGGAGGAAGTTGCAACCTTCTATTGATGAAAGAACGGGGAGGACAGAAATTATGAACGATTATCTGATGAAAATGGACGCCTACTGGCGCGCAGCCAACTATCTTTCGGCAGCGCAGCTCTACCTGCTGGATAACCCTTTGCTGAAAGAACCTCTTAAGAAAGAGCATGTGAAGAAAAAAATCGTAGGCCACTGGGGAACTGTTCCGGGACAGAACTTTGTCTATGTGCATATGAACAGGGCTATTAAAAAGTATGACCTTGATATGATTTATATTTCAGGACCGGGACACGGCGGTAACTTCTTTGTTTCCAATGCCTACCTTGAAGGGACCTACAGTGAGGTTTATCCTAATGTTGGACAGGATAAAGAAGGGCTGACCAAGCTTTGCAAGCAGTTCTCTTTCCCGGGCGGTATCAGCAGCCATGTTGCACCTGAAACTCCCGGATCAATCAACGAGGGCGGAGAGCTTGGATATTCACTGGCACATGCCTATGGCGCAGTATTCGATAATCCGGAACTTATTGCTGTCTGCGTGGTAGGAGACGGTGAGGCGGAAACAGGTCCGCTGGCTACTGCATGGCATTCAAATAAATTTATAAATGCCGCAAGGGACGGCGCTGTCCTGCCGATTTTAGACCTTAACGGCTACAAGATAAGCAACCCGACAGTATTTGCCCGCATCAGCGAGCAGGAAAGAGAATGGTTCTTCAAGGGCTGCGGATATAAGCCGTACGTGGTAAAGGGCGATGACCCGATGACCATGCATGAGCTTATGGCGGAGACTGTAGATAAATGTATCGAAGAAATCAAAGAAATACAGAGAAAGGCAAGAGAAGAGGGCTGCACCGAAAGACCTTTCTGGCCTATGATTATACTGGAAACACCAAAGGGATGGACCGGTCCTAAGGTAGTGGACGGAAAGCCGATCGAAGGCACTTTCAGAGCTCATCAGGTTCCTATTTCCATGGAAAAGGAAGAGCACCTGGCTCAGCTGGATGAATGGCTTAGAAGCTATCATCCGGAAGAACTTTTTGGCGATGATTACAGACTGATTCCCGAGCTGAGAGAGCTGGCACCGGAGGGAGACGCACGTATGAGTGCTAACCCTCATACAAACGGAGGCAAGCTGCTTCGCGACCTGAGAACTCCTGATTTCAAAAATTATGCTGTTGACGTTCCTTCACCGGGTGCGGTAAAGACACAGGATATGCTGGAACTGGGCGGCTATGTAAGAGACCTTTTTGTTCTCAATAAGGAAAACCATAACTTCAGAATATTCGGGCCTGACGAAACCAAATCCAACAGGCTTTACAAGGCCTTTGAGGTGGAAAAGAGAGCTTTTAATGCAGAGTTCACCGAAGAGGACGAGGACCTGGCCCTTGACGGCAGAATCATGGACTCTTATCTTTCCGAGCACATGTGTGAAGGCTGGCTTGAGGGCTACCTGCTGACAGGAAGACACGGATTCTTTGCCAGCTACGAGTCATTTATCAGAGTGGTAGACTCCATGGTTTCACAGCACGCTAAGTGGCTTAAGGTCTGCAATCAGCTGCCTTGGAGACAGAAGATAGCTTCACTTAACCTGATTCTTTCATCCAATGTATGGCAGCAGGACCACAACGGATTTACCCACCAGGACCCGGGTTTCCTTGACCACGTTGCCAACAAGAAAGCTGATGTTGTAAGAATGTATCTTCCACCTGATGCAAACTGTCTGCTTTCCTGCTTTGACCACTGTATCAAGAGCAAGAACTATGTAAATGTCATAGTTGCTTCCAAGCATCCGAGCATGCAGTGGCTGACCATGGATCAGGCTGTGGTTCACTGTACTCAGGGAATAGGCATCTGGGACTGGGCCAGCAGCGATCAGGGCACAGAACCTGACATCGTAATGGCATGCTGCGGTGATACACCTACACTGGAAGCTCTTGCAGCAACTACAATTTTAAGAGACAGCCTTCCTGAGGTTAAGATAAGATTCGTCAATGTGGTAGACCTGATGAAGATGGAGTCACACCTGAATCACCCTCACGGCCTTACAGATGAGGAATTCGATCTGCTGTTCACTAAGGATAAGCCGGTTGTGTTTGCTTTCCACGGCTATCCTAAGCTGATTCACGAACTGACTCAGGGAAGAACAAACGAAAAGAATTTCCATGTTCACGGCTATCTTGAAGAGGGCACAATCACCACTGCTTTTGATATGAGAGTTCAGAACCACATCGACCGTTTCAGTCTGGTTAAGGAAGCGCTGAAGCATCTGCCTCAGCTTGGCGACAAGGCGGGACATCTGAACCAGGAGATGAACGATCTGCTTGTAAAACATAAGAACTATATTGCCGAATACGGACAGGATCTGCCGGAAGTTCTTGACTGGAAGTGGCATGCTTAGAGGTGATAAAAAATGATTCTGTATTTTTCGGGCACGGGCAACAGCCGGTTTGCAGCGGAGAAAATTGCTCATATTACCGGTGATGAGCTTGTGTGCCTTAACGACTATATAAAAGATGGCATCGCCGGGGACTTCGTCTCCGGCAAGCCTTTTGTGCTTGTATGCCCAACATATGCCTGGCGTGTTCCTCTGGAGCTGGAAAGGTTCCTTGAGATATCACGTCTAGAAGGCAGCGATGAAATGTACTTCGTACTGACCTGCGGTTCCAGTACCGCAGGAGCTCAGAATTACGCCAAAAAGCTATGTGCTAAAATGGGAAAGAAATTTAAGGGCTTCAGGACGGTGATAATGCCGGAAAACTACATAGCCATGTTTCCTGTACCTGACCCTGATGAAGCGGCAGACATAGTGAAAAGAGCAATCCCTGTAATTGAGGATGCCGCTAAAGCCATTGCACGGGGAGATGAGATTTGCGAAAGGGTGCCTGCCTTTGGCGGTGTAATGAGTACGCTGGTCAACTGGGTATTCTTTACCTTTATGGTAAAGGACAAAGGCTTCCATCTGGAAAAGGAATGTACCTCATGCGGACAATGTGCAAAGCTTTGCCCTATGAATAACATCAGACTCGAGGACGGAAAACCTGTCTGGGGCGGAAACTGCACCCACTGCATGGCTTGCATCTGCGGCTGCCCTGCGGAATGTATTGAATACAAAAACGCCAGCAGAAAGCGCCGGCGTTATTGGTTCGGACGATAGAAATATAATAGACCTGAAGGATTGATCTCCCTCAGGTCTTTGTTTACATTTCAGTATGACTTGATATCTATTTCATGCTGCCTGTCTTTTCAAACTTTGAGTGCCATGACAACGCTTCGTCCAGAAGGTGCGGTGTCTGGCAAGGCATCTGCTCGCAGGCTCTGTTGAAGTAATCCATGAGTTTTTCTCTGTAGTCAGGGTGAGCACAGTTTTCGATGATCTTAACGGCTCTTTCCTTAGGAGATAGTCCTCTTAAATCTGCGTAGCCCTGTTCTGTTACGATTACCATTACCTCGTGCTCAGTGTGGTCTACGTGCGGACACATTGGAACGATGGAGGAAATATCGCCATCTTTAGCTATTGAGGAAGTGGTGAATATAACAAGGGATGCGGAACGTGAGAAGTCACCGGAACCGCCGATGCCGTTCATCATTTTTTTGCCCTGTACATGAGTGGAGTTGACATTCCCGTAGATGTCCACTTCCAGTGCTGTATTCATTGCAATCAGACCGAGACGGTGTGCAACTTCGATGGAATTGGAAATCTCCTGCGGACGGAATATGATGTGGTCCTTATAAAAGTCGATGTCATTAAAGAAGGCTTCCTGTGCTTCCGGAGAAGGTGCAAGAGCAGTACAGGATGCAACGCTGGCTTTGCCGCATTTAACCAGATCCAGCATGGAATCCTGAATAACTTCAGTATAACATGTCAGGTTTTCAAATTCTGAGTCTCGAAGTCCGTATAACACTGCGTTGGCAACAGAGCCTACACCTGACTGAATCGGAAGCAGAGATTTGCCCATACGACCTGAAGCAACTTCATTTTCAAGGAATTTTATGATGTTCTGGCCTATTTTCTTTGAATCCTCTGATATTGCAGCAAGAGGTCTTGTAAGGTCGGTTTTGTCTGAGATAACAATTGCTTTAATTTTATCCCAGCCGCATTTTATGTAAGGTGTGCCGATGCGGTCTCCTGCGTGGGTAATAGGAATAGGCTTTCTGCAAGGCGGCTTTTCCTGCATATAAATGTCTGCCATACCTTCCAGTGCGAGAGGCTTAGCCATAGCAACCTCAACGATTACAGTATCAGCTTCTGCAACATAGGTCGGAGTATTTCCCACAGAGGTTGTAGGAATCAGGTTTCCATCTTCTGTAATCGCCAGTGCTTCTACCAGTGCAACATCCGGTTTGTTCACATGACCGCCTGATATAAACTCAGGGGAACGGCCCAGGTGCATGTCAATATAATCTACATTTCCTGCGTTGATGGATTTTCTCAGAGAAGCATTTGTCTGATATGGGATTCTCTTTCTGATAACACCAGCCTCAGTTAATTCTGTATCTACTTCAGGACCTACAGAAGCTCCCGAATAAAGATCGATTTTTACGGCTCTTCCGGCTTTTGCCTGCTCTGCAAGTGCGTGGGTAACCACCTTAGGATAACCCGCATTGGTGAAACCGCTGATGCCTACAGCCATACCGTCCTTTATCAGTAATGCGGCACTGTCAGCATCCATAATCAGTGATTCTGCCTTCTCGTTTCTTAATCTTTCCTTCAGTTGTGGATCTATCGCCATAATTAATTTCCTCCTCATGTATATGCTTTTCCACAAGCATGTTCTGCCACCATTATATCTGCTTGATAAAAAACCCGCAAGGACGAACATTGCATTCTTTTTGCACATAGTGCCAAAGAATGTTTTTAGATTTTACTTGCCTATTGTTCTGCCCGAAAGTATAATTGAAATGTAAAGGAGGAGTATTTTCTATGAGAAAAACTAAGATAGTATGTACGCTGGGTCCCGCATCTTCCAGCGAGGAAGTAATGGAAAAAATGCTGAAGGCAGGCATGAACGTGGCAAGACTGAATTTTTCCCACGGCGACCATGAGGGACACGGCAAAACCATAGATACCTTCAGAAAGGTGAGAGATGCGCTAGGTATGCCGGCAGCTGTCATGCTTGATACCAAGGGCCCTGAGATCAGGACGGGCAACTTTGAAGGCGGCAGGGTCGAGCTTGAGGACGGGCAGCTTTTTACACTTACTACGGAGAATATAGAAGGAAACAGCACCGTTTCAACTGTAACATATAAGGATCTGCCCCATGAACTTAATGCAGGAGACAAGGTGCTCATCGATGACGGAAAAATCAGGCTTCAGGTCATCGAAACAACCGATACAGAGGTAAAGTGCAAGGTTGAGCATGGCGGCACCGTCAGCAACCACAAGGGCATTAATATACCAAATGTGCAGCTTAAGATGGAGTACCTCAGCCAAAAGGATAAGGAGGACCTTCTGTTCGGCATCGAGAAGGATGTGGACTACGTGGCAGCCTCATTTGTGAGAAAAGCGGAGGACATCGGGATGCTGAGAGGCTTTCTGAACTCCCGCGGAGGCGGAAAAATCAAGATAATTTCAAAGATAGAAAATCTGGAGGGAATAGAGAATTTTGAGGAAATTCTGGAGCTCTCCGACGGAATTATGGTTGCCAGAGGCGACATGGGAGTTGAAGTGGACTTTGAAAGGCTTCCGGGCATTCAGAAGCGCTTCATCAAACGCTGCCAGCAAAGCGGCAAAATCGTTATAACTGCAACTCAGATGCTGGAGTCCATGATAACAAATCCTGTGCCTACCAGAGCTGAAATAACCGACGTTGCCAACGCTGTATTTGACGGAACTTCGGCAGTGATGCTTTCCGGTGAAAGCGCCATGGGAGAATACCCTTCAGAAGCGGTAGCGGCCATGGCCAAGATAGCCAGACAGGCAGAGCAGGATGACCCTTGCTTTATTCCGGGCAATACTATATGGCACGAAATGGATGCCGATGATACCACTAACGCTGTGGGCCACGCGGCCTGCACTCTGGCCAAGGACATAAAGGCGGAGGCAATTATAGCCATAACCAAGACCGGCTGTACTGCCACCAGAATGAGTAAGTTCAGACCGGCTACTAGAATTATCGCCGCTACACCTGAGCGCAAGACTTACCATCAGGCAGCACTCCAGTGGGGAGTTCAGCCTATCTTTGTGGAGAATCTCAAGGATCTTGAAGTTCTCATTGCAAGATGCATGGAAGAAGGTAAAAAAGAAGGACTGCTGAAGCCGGGTGACAAGGTGGTAATCAGTGCAGGACTGCCGCTGGATGTGCCGGGCAATACCAACATGGTAAGAGTGGAGACTGTTAGATAACAATAGGTGAAAAAAATGAATGTAAATGAACAATTCAAATATCTGAATATTGGTCTGCCTGACAACATTTTAAGAAAGAAGATTTACGGCGATTTTACCGGAGCAGTCAGTATGATTGATGATCTTTTGGAATCGGGAAAGGGCACAGAAGGTTTTAAAGCCTGTCTTAACGTACAGAGGGAAATAATTAAACGTTTGCCGGAAGATTATCCGTATACATTCGACGAAGCTGTAGCATTGGCACAGAGCCAGGCACCGGACTTTACCGCAGAGGAAATGAAGGCCCTTGAGGAAGCAGGACGAATAGACTGGATATATATTGACGGTGTACCTCACTACTTTTCGGCTTTTTTTGCCAATCTATGTGAGACAGATCATTCTTATGCTGTTCGTGCCGGAAAGGTTAAGCCGGGCGGAGATAACGATAACTTCGACTACCGCCATGAGGTTTTCAGACGACTGGAGGAGAATGGTGAACTGATTAACCATATTAAAATCCGCGCTTCTGTAAGAATTCACGATGATGAATTCAAAGCCGGTGAAGAAGTTTTGGTTCATCTTCCTCTCCCTGCAGCCTGTGAAGAACAGTCTGACATCAGGATTGAGGCTATGTTCCCTAAAAATGGTGTAATCGATAGTGAGGATGCCGAGCAGCGCACTATTTCATGGAAAGAGACCATGAAAGATAATCACGAATTCCGGGTTGAATATTCCTATACATACCACCTTACATATAAAGACCCTTGGAATACCGTTGCTGATAAAGAACAGCCAACCTTTTTCACTGAAGAAAAGGCACCGCATATTGTTTTCACTCCTTACATACGTGACCTGGTTACAAGCCTCACGGAAGGAGCAGAAGACAATCTGGAGAAGGCCAAAAGATTCTATAAATTCGTGACAGAGAATGTAAATTACTCCTTTTCCAGAGAATACTTCGGACTGGAATCAATAGCGGAGTCCTGTGCAAGAAATTTGGTAGGGGACTGCGGCATTCAGACTCTGCTTTTCATTACCCTATGTCGCTGTGCGGGAATACCCGCTCGTTGGGAAAGCGGTTTGGCAGCAGGACCTGATAGCTGCGGCCCACATGATTGGTCTAAGATATATGCAGCTCCTTTGGGATGGTTTCATGTAGACTGTTCGAGAGGCGGCAGTGCATTCAGACAGGGGGATGAAGCCTTGCACAAGTATTATTTTGGCAATATTGCCGGTGATGCCATGGTTGCAAATCGCGAGTTCCAGGGTGAGTTTGTAGTTGAGAAGTCTCATTGGAGAGCCGATCCTTATGATAATCAGATTGGAGAGATAGAAACCGGTGGACGTGGCCTCATGTATTCGCAATTTGACAGAACCAGGGCCGTTTTAGAATTTGAGAAAATAAAATAGAAGATTGTAAAAGAAAAGCCCGGGGGTTAAACAACCTCGGGCTCTTTGTCTTCTATGTTCTCGTACGCATCCAGAATTGCATCTTTGATTCTGTTTCTCGTTTCTGAGAGCAGGGGATGAGCAATGTCGCGAAAATCGCCGTCGCTCATTTTTCTGCTGGGCATTGCAATGAATAAACCGTTTTTTCCTTCGATTACTTTTATGTCATGTACTACAAATTCCCCGTCAAAGGTAACGGAAGCAACTGCCTTCATTTTTCCTTCATCATTTACTTTTCTGATTCTTACATCAGTAATATTCATTTCTTGTCCTATCCACCTTTCTAGCATATTTTCATATGCTGGAGAACATTATAGCACATTGTTAATCATATTACAACATTCAGGCTAAAATATCGTGCTAAAATATATCTATTGATATCTTTTTTATTTTTTTGTTAAATGGCATTCCATTTTTTATTGGATTTATGGTATACTCCCGTCTTTGACAGTTGAATAAAAGAAAGAAACGCTGAAGTGATTGGTATTACA
>CALZOZ010000044.1 GCA_945828095.1 uncultured Clostridia bacterium | reverse complement strand
AAAGACAGGTGCGCAAGTATAACAGTGAGGAATGGAGGCGCAGGCATATGACATTACAGGAACTGATGGATAGAAACTACGAGCAGGGCTTGGAGCAAGGCTTGGAGCGAGGCCGCGCCGAGGGTGAGGCTTCAGGTATGGCGAAAGGTAAATTGGAAGCCATACGAAAGCTGGCTGGTGAGATGAAGTCAAGAAATATCGATGTGAAGATGATCGAAGAAATGACCGGCCTTTCCTCAGAAGAAATAGCAAAGCTGTAGATTGAAAACATAAAGACTATCAGAAATTAACAGTGAATAAAAAAAGGAAGCACCTTGACATCAGGAAGCTTCCTTTTTCGCATTTTCAATCGATGTGTATTTACAGAATATCAAATCCCACCCAAAGAGAAATCAGGTATGACAGTGCGGACATTACGCAGGTGAAGGCAATCACCTTTGATTTTACCTTGCTTTCTTTCTCGAATACGGCCATAGATATAATCCATGAGATAACCAAAGCGATGAGTGCGATTACAGTCATCTTATTGATTATGCCGGCATAGCCTCTCAGAACGAAGCATAAAGCAGCAATTACTATAACTGTAATTAAATATTTAAGCCAGCCGCCTCTGTTAAAAATCACAGGAATGAGCAATGCCGCCCAGATAACACCCAGCAGCAGGCATTTTAATATCAGAATAAAAATATCTTCCATAGTGTTTCCTTTCTAACTGTTTTTGCCAATACAAAATATTATATTTGATTTTCATGTCGATTTCAATTACAATTATAGTATCTATTGATTAAATTTTCGTTTTTGTTGGAGGAAAAAATATGGCACAGTTATATTATAGATACAGCACCATGAATGCAGGAAAATCCATTGAACTCATTAAGGTGGCATACAACTACGAGGAAAGAGGAAAGCATGTACTGACCCTGATTCCCGCCATCGATGACAGATATGGAGTAGGCGTGATTACATCCAGAATCGGTATCCAGAGAGAGGCTATGATTGTAAATGACGACACCAACATTCTGGAACTTTTTATGAGGGAAAACGAAAAGCATCCTATTGATTGCGTGCTTATCGACGAGTGCCAGTTCCTTAAAAAACATCATGTGCAGGAGCTGGTTGAAATTGTAGACAGCTGCGGGGTGCCTGTACTGGCATACGGACTTAAGAATGACTTCAGAAATGAGCTCTTCGAAGGCTCATACTATATGCTCATATATGCAGACAAGATTGAAGAAATCAAGACAATTTGCTGGTGCGGACGCAAGGCTACAATGGTGGCAAGAATTGTGGACGGTCAGTTTGTAAAACAGGGTCAGCAGATCGTGGTAGGAGGAAATGATATGTATGTTTCCTTATGCCGCAAACACTATAACGACGGAAGACTGGGACCTGATAAATAAGGGGGCTTAGACATTGCAGAATAATGTGCATAGTGATAAAAAGAATATTTACATAAAGTGGCTGATTTGCATTGCGGTGGTGGTCTTTATTCTCATCGCCATGACAGGATTTGCAGCAGCAGGAACTAAAACGGGTACCGTGGCTACTACGGCACTGAATCTGAGAAGCGGTCCGGGAAGCAATTATTCATCGCTGGGACTTATTTCAATAAATAAAGAGGTAACAATTCTGGATGAGACATATGATGTTAACGGCGACAAGTGGTATCTGGTAATTTCACCTGCAGGAAATCAGGGCTATGTTTCTGCCAAATATGTGGTGGTAAACTCAGATGCCGAATATGTGCATGATTCCAAGTTTGAGGCCAGCCTGAGCGCGGAAGGCTTTCCTGAATCATATAAACCTTACCTGAGGCAGCTTCACGCAAGATATCCTCTGTGGGTATTCAAGGCAGCTGATACCGGGCTGGACTGGAATACTGTAATAAGTGCAGAAAGCAAGCCGGGCACATCACTGGTGGCTTCAAGTTCTCCTGCATCGTGGAAATCCACAGAACCCGGAGCTTACGATGCTGAAAACGGAAGGTATATAGAGTATGACAGCGGCGGCTGGGTAAGCGCATCCAAGGAGATTGTATCCTACTATATGGATCCAAGGAATTTTATCAATCCCGTCGGGGCATTTCAGTTTCTGACCCATTCCTATGATCCGTCTACTCAGACCAAGTCGGGCCTTGAGAAGGTAATTGCCGGCACTTTCATGGCCGGAGCCTTTCCTGAGGATACCCATGATACATATGCGGATGTTCTCATGGAGGCAGGGCAGATATCAGGAGTTAATCCTTATGTGCTTGCATCCATGATTATTGTAGAGCAGGGCTCGAATGGCAAGGGAGGATGCATTTCAGGCACCGTAAGCGGATATGAAGGTTATTATAACTTTTTTAACATAGGTGCCTATAAATCCGGCAGCATGAGCGCAGTGACAAGGGGCGTATGGTATGCATCCCAAAGCGGGTCATACGGCAGACCGTGGAATACCAGATACAAGTCCATTGTGGGCGGAGCTCAATTCTATGGAAGCCAGTATGTACAGCAGAATAAAAACACCCTGTACTTTAAGAAATTCAATGTAATGAACGGTCAGTCGAGTGTAGGTACAGGTCAGTATATGACCAACGTTCAGGGCGCGGAAAGCGAAGCGGCGGCTTTGAGAAACGGTTATGCAGACAGTCTGGATGAACCGATGACATTTATTATTCCTGTATATAATAATATGCCGAAAAACGCCTGCCCTATGCCGACAAATAATACGCAGCCTGAGCCACAGCCGGAACCGGATCCTGAACCCGAACCTGGACCTGAGGAACCGGCATTTACAAAGGGAGATATAAATGCAGACGGTGTAATTGATGAAGAAGATGCGCTTGCCATACAGAGACACATTACCGAGGTTGAACTTCTTACAGGTGATAATCTCGATGCTGCTGATGTAAACGGAGACGGCAGAGTAAATGCACTGGATGTTCTTTACGTAAAGAAGCATATTGCAGGAAAATTTACCATTAAAAAATAAATATAAAGACGGAGGAGGCTGATGAAGGATATTATGAATTTCTTTGGGGAACTCTCCATTTTGTCTGTGGGGATACGGCTCCTTATGGCTACACTCCTTGGAAGCATAGTGGGTATTGAACGTGCAAACAAAAGATATGCAGCGGGAATCAGAACTTTTGCCCTTGTGTGTCTTGGGTCTGCCCTTGCCACTATAACGGGACTATATTTTGCTCAGATGTCGGCAGGTGCCGCTGACATCAGCAGAATTCCTTCCCAGCTGCTTTGCGGCATAGGTTTTCTTGGAGCAGGTACAATTATTGTAACAGACAGGCGGCAGATAAAAGGTTTGACCACTGCAGCGGGACTCTGGGTTACAGCATCCATGGGAATTGCCATCGGTGCGGGACTTCTCGGACCGGCACTTATCTGCTTCGTTCTGATCCTCATAACCAATTACTATATGCACTACATGACGCGCTATGTGGAAAACCATACGCGTACAATGGAGATTTACATTGAACTGGAAAGAAGTGCGGTGACCGAACTTCTGGACCTGATAAAGGACAAGTGCGGATATAAAATCGAGTCCATGGAGCGCAGGAGCGAGGAGCCTATAGTAGAAGGCGACATTATTCTCAGAATAGAGATAGACATGGGAAGGCGCATCAAACATTCAATCGTCATAAATGATGTAATGGAACTTGATGGGGTTCACTATGCCGAGGAAATCTCATCATAAAACGCATGTACAAATGTTGGTGTGGAGATCATTACTTTGGCTATTTTGAATGTTGTATTAGAAGCTTAAAATACCCGAAAAAAACAACACTATCGCTCCTGACTCAGCGAAATTGAGCCTAATAGGAGGCTAGTGTTGTTTTTTCTTTGCAATATTTCAAAATATTACAACGGAACTGACGGTAAAAGGGATTCAGGTTGTAAAAATTTAAAGAAACCTACATTTCAAACAACATTGTGCAAATGGCATCTGAGTTTTTTTATTTTACAGAATAAAGAATAAAGAATAAAGTGGATACACAAAAATAAAATTCAGCTTCTTATCCATCTAATATACAAAGGGGCACGAAAGGAGTGGACGCTGTGACGAGAGAAGAGTTTGCAGTGAGAACCAACGAAATAAAAATAAAGCTTTTTAAGACAGCTATGCTCTATCTGGGAAACGAGCACGATGCTCTTGAGGCAGTGGATGAGGCGGTGTATAGGGGGCTTTGCGCCGTTAAAAAGCTGAGACAGCCGGAATATTTTGATACCTGGATTACAAGGATTCTGATAAATGAGTGCTGCAAAATCATGCGCAATCAGAAACGGGAAGAACTACCGGGTACAATGCCGGAGCTCTCTCAGGAGGACTATGACAGATTGCCCCTGAAAGAGGCTGTAAGTGCATTGCCTGAGGAGCTCAGATCGGTTATAGTGCTGCGATTCTTTGGAGGATTCACCATAGCCGAAACAGCCCGTATCCTTGGAGTACCACAGGGGACGGCAGCCACAAGACAGAGAAAGGCCCTTGGCATTTTAAGGCTTGCCTTGAATGATGATAACGATGAAAAGGAGGCAGACCATGGATTACAGAGATAACAGAATGGCTGAATATGAGAAGATGTTAAAAGACCTTGATATGGCAGTTCCGGCAGAGCTGGAAGGCGTATGGGACAGAGCCTCAGCAAGAGAAAAAAAGCACCGCACCGTAATGAGATTTGTAAAGCCGGCCGCAAGCATTGCTGCTGTTTTTGCGTGCTTTGTGCTCAGTGTAAACTTCATAACCCCGGTGGCACAGGCCTGCTCTAAGATACCTGTTTTAAAGGATCTGGCAGCGGCAGTGGACTTTTCAGGGTCTCTTTCCAGAGCCGTGGAAAATAATTATGTGCAGACCATAGGTCTTTATCAGACAAAAAACGGCATAAAGGCGGACATTGATTATGTCATCGTTGACCAGAAGCAGGTGAATATATTTTACAGGCTTGAATACGAAACGGGGGGCGAAGCAGGAAACAACATCGAAAGAAATGAGAACACCGAGCTGGCGGCTCTCGTTGAAATAGGAAAAGATATGCCGCCTCACGGCATTACCTGGGGTAGCGGTTCGGATGAAGAAGGCAAACTCAGGTCAGTCACCATAGATTTCACAGACAGCGATGTTCCGGAAACCATACCACTTGTGATTAAAGCAAAGGAAAGAGACACACAAACCTGGAATTACGCCAAGGAAAATCTGGCAGTATTCACCTTCACACTGGAAATCGATCCTTACTACACGGCTCAGGGTAAGACTATTGAGATTGATGAAAAACTGGATATTCTGGGACAGCATTTCACCCTTACAACAGTGGATATATATCCTACCCATCTTCAGCTCAATGTGGAAAGCGATGAAGCTAACACCATGTGGCTTAAAAGTCTGAGTTTCTATGTGGAAGCAATTGGCGGAGGAAAGGACAGCAAGCTGGAAAGCATAAACGGCATAAGTGCCCTAGGAAGCAAAGACACACCTGAAGTTATAGCTTTCAGAAAGGAAAGCCCTTGGTTTTATAATACAGATAACCTTAAAATCTTCATTACAGGCGCAAGACTTGCAGAAAAAGATATGGAAGGAATTAAGATAAAGGTGACAGAGCCTGATGTAGGGGTTATATCGGGAAGACTGCCAGATGGAGTACGTTTAGAGGAAATTTCAAGGCAGAAGCACGCTGATGGAAAACCGACTGTGGAGATAAGATTTAAGACGGTTAAAGGAAGCGACGGTGGAAGCACTTCTGAAATTTATGAAGTATTTGAAAGAGAGTATCTTGACGGAGAAGAAAGAGAAGGCTATATGGAGACCTATGCGGGCACAGGGGACAGTAATGAGTTCACAAGCACCCTCATTCTGGAAGACTACGATTATGATACCGCCACCATATATCCTTGCTTTACGCACTGCTGGAAGGCAGAAGAGCCGGTTGAAGTTGTTGCGGATGCGACAGACTCCTAGGCCTTTTTTCCCTGCCATGTATCCAGCAGATTCAGACGGTCATTTATGCCGTTCAGTATGGTTCGTTTATTAAAGCTCCATGGCGGACTTATGAGTATAGGACGAGGTGCATCACCGGTAAGCCTGTGAATGGTAACGTGAGGCGGAATAAGCTCGAGGCACTCAACCACCAGGGAAACGTATTCTTCAATGGAGCCGAAGGGCTGATAGTCAGCATACAGGTGCTCCATCTGAGAACCTTTTACCACATTGAGAAGGTGAAGCTTCATGCCGAAGAGTCCGTCTATTGAAGCAACATAACGGACGGAGTCCAGCATCATTTCACGGCTTTCACCGGGAAGCCCTAAAATGAGATGCACCACAGTCTTTATGCCGCGAGCACCAAGACGCTTCATGGCATCGTCAAAGACGGTCAGGTCATAACATCTGTTAATAAGGCGGGCAGTTTCATCGTGAATTGTCTGCAGACCAAGCTCGACCCACATGAAGTGGGTCTTGTTTATTTCAGAAAGAAGATCCAGTACGTCATCGGAAAGACAGTCAGGACGGGTGCCGATAACAAGCCCTTTTATTTTAGGGTTTTCGAGTACGGCGTAATATTTGGCGCGAAGCTCGCTTACAGGAGCATAGGTGTTGGTATGGTTCTGAAAATAAGCCAGGTATTCTGCATCGGGCCATTTATCTGAAAGAAGCTGTATCTGATCATCGATGTCAGATGCAAATTCACCTGAGCCGCTGTCAGAACAAAAAATACATCCGCCCACACCCTTGGTGCCGTCGCGGTTAGGGCAGGTGAACCCGCCGTCGATGGCCAGTTTGATGGTTTTGCAGCCGAATTCACGCTTTAGCATGGTGCTGATGGAGTGATATCGCTGACCGCCAAAAAGATTCTTCAAATCCTCACTAAATACTTTACTCATCTTTCTATTTTCCCTTTAATTTTTCCTCGTTTTATGATATACTATATAATCTATATGATGAAATAAATTTTGTCAAGAAAGGGAAGAAATCATGGTTAAAAAGGCGGAGCCGGCAGCAGCCATACAGCCGGATACAATTGAAAATGTCAATGTATTTCAAGCTCAGCCGGAGACTGAGGCTAAGAAGAGAACAGTGCTCCTGCATTCCTGCTGCGGACCATGCAGTACAGCTTGTATAGAGAGACTTCTGCCTGATTATAAAGTTACAGTTTTCTTTTATAATCCTAACATCACGGACAGAGATGAATATGAGCGCAGAAGAGAAGCACAGATTAAATTCATACAGGCATATAACGAGAAGCTTCCTGAAGAGGACAGAGTAGAGTTCATAGAAGGAGAATACTTGCCGGATGACTTCTTTGAGGTTTGTTCCGGCTTCAGTAATGAACCTGAGGGAGGCAGACGCTGCACCGAATGTTTCAAGCTTAGAATGGAGAGAACGGCGCAGGTTGCACTTAAAACAGGAAACGCCATGTTCGGTACCACTCTTACTGTAAGTCCGCATAAGAATTATATGCTGATTTCTGCCATCGGAACAAGCCTTGCGGAGCTTTACGGAGTGGAATTTCTCGATGTGGATTTTAAGAAAAAGGCGGGTTTTCAGAGGAGCATTCAAATGTCCAAGGAGTACGGACTTTACCGCCAGAATTACTGCGGCTGCATATATTCAATGAGGACTGAATAAAGACAGAGCCGTATGAAAATCAACGATAATTATTTACTATAAATGGAGGACTAGATAAATGAACAGCTTAATTTTACCAAAGGATTATTGCTCAGCTATCGATCTTATGGAAAGCCAGAGAGCAATCAAGAAGATTAAAGACTATTTCCAGCAGGAACTTGCATACGGACTTAACCTTCGCAGAGTATCCGCCCCACTTTTTGTAGATCCAAGAACAGGGCTTAATGATAACCTTAACGGCGTTGAAAGAAGAGTAGACTTCACTCTTAAAGGTATCGACGAGATGCATGTGGAGATAGTACAGTCTTTAGCAAAATGGAAAAGAATGGCCTTAGGCAAATACGGAATTGAGCCGGGACACGGCATTTATACAGACATGAACGCTATCAGAAGGGATGAGGATCTTGATAACCTCCATTCCGTATATGTGGACCAGTGGGACTGGGAAAAGGTAATCACTAAAGAGCAGAGAAGCGAAGAATACCTTAAGGAAACTGTAACCACAATCTATAACGCAGTTAAGAATCTGGGCGACTATGTAAACAGACTTTACAGAGACATTCAGACAGAAATTCCTAATGAAATTTTCTTTATCACTACAAGAGAACTTGAGGCAATGTATCCTGACCTTACACCTAAGGAAAGGGAAGATGCCATCACGAAGGAGCACGGTGCAGTATTCATCATGAAAATAGGCGGAAGACTTGCTTCAGGTGAAAAGCACGACGGACGTTCTCCTGACTATGATGACTGGGAATTAAACGGAGACATCATCCTATGGAACGAAGTTCTGGATAGAGCATTTGAGATTTCATCCATGGGTATCCGTGTTGACTCAGAGGCAATGAAGAGACAGCTTGAAGCAGAGGGATGTCCCGAAAGAGCCGAACTGGATTTCCAGAAGGCCGTAATAGAAGACAGACTTCCGTACACCATCGGCGGAGGTATCGGACAGAGCAGACTTTGCATGTTTTTCCTCAGAAAGGCTCATATCGGCGAAGTTCAGGTTTCCGTATGGCCTGAGGAAATGATTAAAGAGTGCGAAGCACATAACATTCATCTGCTGTAATCGTTTCGCTTAATCTAAAGGAGATTTATGAAATATATCAATGTAGTCATCGAAAACAAAAGCCGCCACACGGATAATTTCTTTACATACAGTACAGAACGGGATGATATTTTCGTGGGGGCCAAAGTTATGGTTCCCTTTGGACCTAAGGATCGCCCTAAGGAAGGCTTTGTCTTTGAGATTACAGACAATCCGGAATGCCCCATAGATAAACTGAAGAGTATTCTGGAAGTACGTGAAAATGAATCCCTCACAGAGGAAATTATAAAGACTGTTGTCTGGATGAAACAGAAGTATGCCATCAAATATTTTGATGGCGTGCGCTGCTTCATACCGGGCGGCAAGCCGGCCAAAGAGGGAAAACAAAAAGAACCCTACGGGGACATTAAAGGAAAGTATACTCCGCCGGAGGCGCTTACAGCAGAGCAGCAGTCGGCGGTGTATGAAATAGGAAAGGCAGTTGACCGCTCAGGCAGCCACGACGGGAGCCGGAGCCAGGAGATTTTTCTTCTTCATGGTGTAACTGCCAGCGGTAAAACCGAGGTTTACATGGAAATCATCGAAAAGTGCCTGAAACAGGGGAAGACGGCCATAATGCTTGTGCCGGAAATATCCCTCACAGGCCAGATGATTGAACGATTTGCCGGACGATTCGGCAAGGACAAAATTGCAGTGATGCATAGCAGACTGTCCCAAAGGGAAAGATATGACGAGTGGCAGCGTATACACAGTGGGAGCGCTCCCATAGTCATCGGTGCCAGAATGGGCGTGTTTGCACCGCTTCAGAATATCGGTGTCATCATATTGGATGAGGAGCATGAAGCAACCTATAAGGCTGACATGACACCGAAGTACGATACCGTAGAGGTTGCAGCAAAAAGGCTGAAGTACTACGACGGAGTGCTGCTCCTGGGAAGTGCGACACCATCGGTAACATCCTACCAGAGATGTCGTGACGGACAATACAGACTGATAGAACTTAAGGAAAGATATAATAAGACACCTTTGCCTGAGGTGGAAATCGCAGACATGCGGAAGGAACTGAGAAATGGAAACGCCACTATTTTCAGCAGCCGGCTTTACGAGGCCATAGAGGCAACTCTTAAGGAAGGCAAACAGGTAATTCTGCTGCAGAACAGGAGAGGCTATTCCAACTTTGTTTCATGCCGCCAGTGCGGTAAGGTTATGAAATGCCCTGAATGCGGAATTTCGCTTACTTACCATCGTCAGAGCCAAGCTGGAGAGGCCATGGTATGCCATTACTGCGGACGAAGATTTCCGGTACCGGTTAAGTGCCCGGAATGCGGCAGCAGATACATAAAATATTTTGGCATAGGCACCCAGCAGGTGGAGGAGGAAGTTAAAAAATTCTTTCCTGATGCAAATACAGCAAGACTTGACCTTGATTCAGTCAAAAACAGAAAAGATCTGGACAGAATCCTTGGAGAATTTTCCGATAAAAAGACAGATATTCTCATCGGTACTCAAATGGTGGCCAAAGGTCTTGACTTTGACAGCGTAGGTGTTGTGGGAGTAATTGCCGCCGATGTGACACTTAATATTCCGGATTACCGTTCGGCTGAGCGGACATTTCAGCTCATTACTCAGGTATCCGGAAGAGCCGGAAGGGGCGGCGAGCAGGGACTTGTCATAATTCAGACATATGACCCTGATAATTATGCTTTGAAGGCAGCGGCATCCAATGATTACGAGGGATTTTTCAGGCAGGAGACCGCTCTGAGGCGATTCATGGATTATCCGCCTTTTGGAGATATAGTTATGGTAAACCTTACTTCTGAAAATGAAGAGGTGGCCGCAAGCTGCGCTGAAAGATGCCGTATTTATATGGAAAATGCATTTAATATGGCGGTATCTGAGGGGGATAAGCCTGCAGCAGATGCTAAGATACTCTCGCCGAAGGTAGCACTGAATTTTAAAGGCAAGGACAGCTTCAGGTACTATGTGCTTATTAAATGTCCAAAGGGTGAGAGAAACCGCTGCGTTTATTATCTTGACAATTTCAGCAGCGTTCTGCTTAAAGATAAGGTGGATTGCACCGTGGGAATCGATGTAAATCCATACAGCTTTTTTTAAAAGAACAGAGAAAAATAGATTTGGAGGATTATTTTATGGCAATCAGGAATGTGGTAGTTGAAGGCGATGAAATCTTAAGAAAAAAATGCAGAGAAGTAGGTCCGGTTACAGACAGAATCAGACTTACACTGGAGGATATGCTGGAGACCATGCGTGAGGCCCACGGCGTGGGAATTGCAGGCCCGCAGGTGGGGGTTATGAGAAGAATGTTTGTAGCTGAGCCGGAACCGGGCAGGGTATACTACATGATAGATCCTGTGATTCTGGAACAAAGCGGCAGCCAGACTGACGATGAAGGATGCCTCAGCGTACCGGGGATGATCGGCACCGTGGAAAGACCGGACTACATCAAAATCGAAGCCACAGACATTGAAGGAAACAGACAGGTATATGAATTCAGAGATTTTGATGCCAGAGTTATGTGCCATGAAAGTGACCACCTGGACGGCGTGCTTTTCACAGATAAGGCCACAAACATCAGAGATGCTGCCGAAGAGTATTACGACGATTACGAGGATGAAGAATAATGAAAACAGTATTTATGGGAACACCGGATTTTGCGGCGGTTATCCTGAGGACGCTGACGGAAAGCCGCCATCAGGTAGCCTATGCGGTGACCCAGCCTGATAAAGCAAAAAACAGAGGAAAGAAAATTCAATATACTCCGGTCAAAGAGATAGCCTTGGAGAACGGTATAGAGGTTCTCCAGCCGGAAAGGGTTCGCGGAAATGAGGAATTTATTCAAACCCTGAGAGAATGCCGGCCTGACATAATGATAGTGGCTGCATACGGACAGATTCTGCCAAAGGAGGTTCTGGAACTTCCTAAGTACGGCTGCATTAATGTACATGCATCTCTCTTGCCTAAACTCAGGGGCGCTGCACCTATACAGAAGGCCATAATCGACGGGGAAAAGGAAACCGGCGTGACTATAATGCAGATGGCTGAAGGGCTGGATACGGGCGATATGCTCCTTAAGGAGGCAGTTGAAATAGGAAGTATGAATTATAGTCAGCTTCACGACAGACTGGCAGAATTGGGTTCAAAGCTTCTGCTGAAAGCTCTTGACCTGATAGAAGAAGGCAAGGCAGAGCCGAAAAAGCAGGATGACAGCCTTTCCACGTATGCTCATATGATTTCAAAGCATGACGGCAAGGTATCTTTTGAAAGAAGCCCTGAAGAAATCGAAAGACTCATTCGTGGATTTGATCCTTGGCCGGGAGCTTTCTGCGACTGCGGCGAAATAGTAATGAAGCTGTGGAAAGCCCAGCCTTTGGATGAGGACACTCGGGGCATTCAGCCGGGAACGGTGATTTCTGCCGATGGGAAAGGAATGAAAGTGGCGTGCGGCGGCCGGGCTCTTATGGTAACCGAAATCCAGGTGCCGGGGAAAAAAAGGGTAAAAGTTGGAGATTATCTGAAGGGAAACCGCATTGAAGCGGGAACCGTTTTAAGATAGAATTTGAGATATAAAAAAGGGAGGACTTGTTTATGACATACTATGGTTCTATGATTATCCTGATACCTGCCATACTTTTTACTATGTATGCGCAGTCAAAGGTAAATACTAATTTCAGAAGATATTCTAATGTAAGAAACGCGAGAAATATGACAGGTGCGGAGGCTGCCAGAAGAATGCTGGATGCCAATGGCCTGAGAAACGTTCAGATAGAGCAGGTAAGGGGCAGCCTTACCGACCATTACGACCCGAGAAAGCGTGTGCTCAGACTTTCACAGTCGGTGTATGGCGTAAATTCCATTGCTGCAGTAAGTGTAGCCTGCCATGAGGCAGGTCATGCAGTTCAGCACGCTGAAAGCTATATGCCTCTTAAAATCAGAAACTCCATTGTGCCTCTGGTCAACTTTGCATCAAGTCTTACCTGGCCTCTGGTTATACTGGGAATTGTTCTGCTTGCAAACGGCAGTTATATGGGAGATTTGCTCTTTAATATTGGTGTTATAACCATGCTGGCGGTAATCCTTTTCCATACCGTTACACTTCCGGTGGAATTCAATGCCAGCAGCAGAGCCCTTAAGCAGATGGATGAGCTTGGAATTATTACTGAGGAAGAAAACACAGGGGCTAATAAGGTTCTCAAGGCAGCAGCCATGACATATGTGGCAGCCTTGGCGACAGCTATCGCAAACCTTCTCAGAATCCTGGCCATGAGAGGCAGCAGAGACTAAATAAAAGGAAACGGCAGATGGACTTAAACAGAAAGACGGCCTTTGATGTGCTCATGAATGTAGAAAGAGACGGGGCATATTCCAATCTTTCACTAAACAACTTCATAGAGAAAAACAATCCTGACAGCCCGTCATTTGTGAGGGAACTGGTATACGGCGTACTGAAAAATAAATTTCTTTTGGACTGGTTTATACAGCAGTTGGTTCCTTCCGGACTAAAAAAGGTTAAAAAGCAGGATCTCATGCTTCTCCGAATGGGTGTATATCAGATTTCATATATGGAATCGGTGCCTGAATACGCAGCCGTCAGCGAGACAGTGGAAATGGCAAAAAAACTTGCCAGAGGCCGTGAACGCTTCATAAACGGTGTGCTCAGAGGTTTTATCAGAAACAGACAGCAGCTTGTTTTGCCTGATAAAGAAAAAGGAGCTTTGGAATATCTTTCCGTTATGTACTCCACAGAAAAATGGATTGTAAAACTGTGGATAGATGCTTATGGAGAGAAAAAGGCCGAGGAACTTCTCAAGGCTTCCAACGAGACACCGGAACTTTCTATCAGAGTTAATGTGATGAAGACAGATCGCGACTCCCTGAGAAAAAGACTTGAGGCCTTGGGTTTTGAGGCTGCAGAGTCAAAGGTTTCTGAGCGGGCACTTCTTGTAAAGGGCAGCGGACTTCTTGACAGCAAGCCGTATAGGGATGGATTGTTTTCGGTACAGGACGAGGCTTCCATACTGGCATCGGATATGCTGGGTGCTCAGCCTCGAGAAACCGTTGCAGACGTTTGTGCAGCACCCGGAGGCAAAACCTTTGCTACGGCAGAACTTATGGCGGGAGAAGGCGTAATATATGCCATGGATAAATACGAACACAAGCTTAAGCTTATGGAGGCACAGGCAAAACGTGCCGGAATAGATAATATAAGACTCCTGGAGCACGACAGTACACAATCTATTGAGGAACTTAAGGGACGCATGGATAGAGTGCTGGCAGATGTGCCCTGCTCAGGACTTGGGGTTATGAGGCGCAAGCCCGAGATAAAGTACAAGGGCAGACAGGAGCTTGATGAACTTATAGAACGCCAGGGGAAGATACTTCGCTCTGCCGCAGAATATGTGGCAGCAGGGGGAACGCTGGTATACAGCACCTGTACAGTAAATCCTTCTGAAAACCAGTGCCGGATAGAAGCATTTTTGAAGGAAAACAGAGAATATAAAGTATTAGAACAGAAGCAGCTGCTTCCGGGAGGAGGCACCGACGGCTTCTTTATATGCAAGATGAGAAAGGAGCAATAAAATGCAGGTCGGTTTTAAATCCGATAAAGGCTTAAAGCGCAGCAACAACGAAGATGCGTGCTTCGTGCTGCTGCCTGACAAGGTTTACGTCGTAGCCGACGGGGTTGGCGGCGGTAATGCCGGCGAGATTGCCAGCAGAACCGCGGTAAGTGAAATAGCAAATTATGTGGTTGAACATCCAATAGCGAATATGACTAACAAATATGCCATAGTAAACTATCTGCAAAGCTGCCTTGATGAAGCCAACAGCAAGATTTTCAGGATGGCTAACACCTATAAGGAAAACACAGGTATGGCAACTACAGCGGTGATAGTTTATGCTGCTTTCGGAAAAGTCTTCATCACGAATGTAGGCGACAGCAGAGTGTATCTTTACAGGGGAGGCCAGCTGGTTCAGCTGACAGAAGACCATACATATGTAAACACTCTGGTTAAGGCAGGTATTCTCTCAAAAGAGGAAGCGGAGGTGGACGAACGAAAGAATGTCATCACCAAGGCCCTGGGTGCTGAACCTACAGTTGAGCCGGACTTTTTCCAGGTGGAGATTATGAAAGATGATATTTTCATCATCTGCACTGACGGATTGTATGATGAGGTGGAGAATCCGGAAATAGTCCAGGTACTCAGTAAAAATCAGTCCATGTCCGATGTATGTACCGAACTGATAAACAGGGCAAACACAAACGGAGGACGAGATAATATTACGATTATAAGTCTAAAGGTTACGGAGGAAGATATCTATGAGCAATAAATTACTTGCGGGAAGGTATGAATTAATAGAGAAAATCGGCGAAGGCGGTATGGCGGTTGTCTATAAGGGAAAAGACAGACTTCTCAACAGATATGTGGCCATTAAGATTCTTCGTCCTGAATTTACCAAAGACGAGCAGTTTATCGAAAGCTTCAAAAGGGAATCTCAGGCATCGGCCAGACTTTCCCATGCCAATATCGTAGGGGTTTACGATGTTGGAAAGGAAGGGAACATACACTTTATTGTTATGGAGCTGATCGACGGAAAGGTTCTCAGCGAAGTAATCAAGGAAAAGGGCAGAATCGAGTACAAGGAAGCCATAAGCATTATTCGTCAGGTTGCATCAGCGTTGAGCCTGGCTCATAAAAATCAGATTATACATAGGGATATCAAACCCCATAATATTCTGATCACAAGCACAGGAGTGGCTAAATTGGCCGATTTCGGCATCGCAAAGGCAGTGAGTGCAGCCACAATTGTAGGCGGAAATAATAAGATTATGGGTTCCGTCCACTATTTCTCACCTGAGCAGGCCAGGGGAGCCTATGTGGATGAACGGTCCGATATTTATTCCCTGGGTATCGTCTTATATGAAATGCTTACAGGCAAAGTGCCGTTTGACGGTGACAATCCTGTTTCCATTGCACTGATGCATATAAACGACCCTATGCCTTCTCTGACCAAGGAAGTGCCGGGAATTCCGCCGCAGCTTGAGAAGATAGTAAACAAAGCCACCGAAAAATATCAGAGCAACAGATATAAGACTGTTGACGAAATGATAAAGGACCTGGACGACATAGAGTTCATTACCAAAGTAATGGGTAAGGATGCCTTTGTTGTCGACAGCCCTGACACTGATGAAGTGGCTCGTTATAAGAAGGAACAGAGCAGTGAAAAAGAATATGTGACGGATGTAAAGCCGGTAAAGAAGGAAAGACGCAAAACCGACTCCAAGCCGTCCAACGAAAAGAACAAGATGACCATGTTCATCATAATAGGCGCAGTGGTAGTCGCAATTGCGGGACTTATAGGTCTGGGTTCAATGCTGGGCTGGTTCGGCGGAAGCGATGAGATAACTGTCCCGAGCTTTGTGGGAAAGACTTTGGAACAGGCACAGGCCGAGGCCGAAAAACTTGGCCTGGTAATTCAGGAAGGTGACCTTGTATACAGCCCTGACCAGGAAGAAGGATTAATAACATCACAGAATCCTGTTGAAGGAGCTAAGGTAACTGAAGGCAAGGTAATAACCGTAAACATCAGCAAGGGTAAAAAAGACGGAGTAGTACCTAAGATAGAAGGTATGGATTACGAAGAAGCTAAGGCATATTTAGAGTCTTTCGGGTTTAAAATGGGTCCGGGAGTTACCGTACAGAGCCATCTGCCTAAGGGTGTAATCGTATCACAGTTCATTCCTTACGGTACATCAGCCAAGAGCGGAACTGAAATCAATGTTGAAATCAGTGATGGAAAGGGCAAGGAAATGGTGAAAGTGCCTAATCTGATTGGAAGAACACCGGATGAGGCTAACAGCCTGCTGGCAGGTGCAGGACTTTCAACTAACGGAAATGTAGTTTACGAGGAAGTCGATGGCATGGCCCAGAATCTTGTGTTCTGGCAGAGCGTTGCGGCGGACACAGAAGTTGAAAAAGGCTCAACTGTGGACTATAAAGTCAGCAAGGGAACCAAGCCGGAAGGCAGCGGAAGCGGCGATGCAGACCTTGATATAGACCCTGATGAAGGCAAGGATGAGTAAGACGCCAATGAAAGGATTAATAGTAAAGGGAATCGGCGGATTCTATTATGTTGATACAGCTGCAGGAATAATCGAAGCTAAGGGAAGGGGAATCTTTAAAAAAGATGGGATTACCCTTGCAGTAGGAGACATAGTTGAGCTGGAAATAATAGATGAAGAGGAAAAAAAGGGAGTAATCAACAGTATTTATCCCAGAAAGAATCAGTTTATAAGGCCGCCTATCGCAAATGTGGATACCTTTGTGGTAGTCTTTGCAGCAGCTAAACCAAAGCCTAACCTGATTCTGGTTGATAAGTTTCTGGTTATGGCCGAAATGCATGGTGTAGAGGCAGTAATATGCATAAATAAAAGCGATCTCGTGTCGCCGGAGACACTGGCAGAATACAAAGCTATATATGAGGATATTTATCCTGTGATTACCGTAAGCGCTAGAACAGGTGAAGGTCTTGACCGGCTTAAGGAGGCCATTTCCGGCAAAACAGCAGCTTTGGCCGGGCCTTCCGGAGTAGGCAAATCGACCATACTGAACGCTTTAATTCCACATGCAAATATGGAGACGGGCAGCGTCAGCGAAAAGACGAAAAGAGGAAAGCATACCACAAGACATGTGGAAATCTTTGATGCCGAAGGAGGAGGCAGGATTTTTGACACGCCGGGATTCACATCCTTTGAGATATTAGAGGCAGAGGAAGACAATCTGATGCACTATTATCCTGATATAGACAAGTATTCAGGCGGATGCTATTACGATAACTGCAGACACCTGAAGGAACCGCAGTGTGCAGTCAGAGAAGCCTTGGAGGATGGAAAGATACACAAGCTGAGATACCAATCCTATGCCGCCAATATGGAAGAAATAAAGAATCGCAGAAAGTACTGATTATTTTAGAATACCAAAAGGAGAAAGAAATGCTTAAACTGGCACCATCTATTCTTTCAGCTGATTTCGGACATCTGGCTGAAGATGTTAAAAAAATTGAAGAGGGAGG
>CALZOZ010000043.1 GCA_945828095.1 uncultured Clostridia bacterium | reverse complement strand
AAAAATATTAAATTTTCAAGGTACATTTATGTACCCAAAAGATATTATACGAGGAGGGGATATAATGTCAACGAATTACGGAGGCTACATGGGCAAGGTAATGCACATAGACCTTACCACAAGCCTAACAGATGAATATCCCTGGTCCGATGAGGAAAGAGAACTGTTTATAGGCGGCAAAACTATGGCGGCAAAAATCCTGGGTGACAATCTCACGAAAGACACCCTTGCGTTTTCCGAGGAAAACCTGCTGGTTATCACCACAGGCCCTTTCACAGGCTCCGGAGCACCAAGCTCCAGCCGATTTAACGTGTCCACACTCTCTCCGCAGACAGGAATTCTTACATCCTCAAACTGTGGCGGCAACTTCGGTTACTACCTCAAAAAAGCCGGATACGATGCCCTGGTTATCAGCGGCAAAAGTCCTAAACCGGTCTGGCTTCAGATACATAACGACACCTTCACATTCCACGATGCAGATGACATCTGGGGTATGCATACAGGAAAGGTTCAGCAGGTACTGGACGAAAAGCTGTCACTGGCTGACGGCAAAGCCGTAAAAAACGGTAAAATCGTAATCGGCCCGGCAGGAGAAAATCTGGTTCTCTATGCATCCATTGTCAGCAACGAAAGGCTGGCTGGCAGAGGAGGAACAGGTGCTGTAATGGGCTGGAAAAACCTTAAGGCCATAACCGTTTCCGGAAAACATCAGGTACAGGTTTACGACAAGCAAAAGCTTGATGCCCTTAATAAAAAGTGGTTTAAATATCTCAAATCACACCCTCTTACAGGTGATCAGCTTCCGCGACTGGGTACAGCAGGGCTGGTATCAACCATGCAGATGAGAGGCCAGCTTTCTACCAAGAACTATAATTACGGCCAATACGATGATTTCGAAATGGTAAACGGCGAGACCCTGGCCGAGGAATACAATATAGTAAACAAAGGCTGTCTGACATGCCCTATTAAGTGTGCCCGTACTGTTGAAGTAGGCGGTAAGGCTGTCAAAGGGCCTGAGCTTGAGACTCTTGGTCTTTTGGGCGGCGGCATATTAAACAACGACCTTTACTCCATACTTAAATGGAACTACGAGCTTGACGAGCTGGGCATGGACACCATCTCCGCCGCAAGCACCCTGGCTTATGCCATGGAGGCAAACGAAAAAGGTTTATGGGACAACGGCCTGAAATTCAGCGAAGAAAATAAAGATAAAATATCTCAGGTGTGGGATGATATTGCATATCGCCGCGGAGTAGGCGACGAGCTGGCCAACGGCTCCAGATGGTGCTCCGAAAAGTATGGCGGCAAGGAATTTGCCATCCACTCCAAGGGAATGGAATTAGCGGCCTACGAGCCGAGAAGATCTGTAGGACTGGGCCTTGGATATGCCGTATCCAACAGAGGCGGATGCCACCTTAACGGAGGCTACATGGTACTGATAGAAGGACTCAGCCTTAATGTCAACTCACAGACGCCTCACGGCAAGCCTGATTTTACAGTAATGTTTCAGGATCTGATGGAAGGAGTATCCTCCTGTGGACAATGCCTGTTCACTACCTACGCTTTCTTCCCGCCTCCATTGATCAGCCACCCTCACAGCTGGTACACCAGACTTTTCTGCAAAGCGGTGCCGGTAATAGGGCCTGTTCTCAGACTGCTTAACAAATTCCCCGGCATGGTCTGCTTTAACCTGCCGGTAATATTCAATCAGTCCAAGGCGCTTCACCTTGTCACCGGAATGCCGGTAACCTTCGGTTCTTTCTTTAAGGCAGGCAAACGAGGCTACACGCTGGAGAGACATATCAACTCCCGCTTCGGCATCAGCCGTAAAGACGACTCACTTCCGTCAAGGCTGACAGATGTGCCTCAGGTAGAGGGCGATGAGTCCACTAAGGTTCCTCTGGAAAGAATGAAAAACGTGTATTACCACGCAAGGGGCTGGAGCGACGACGGCGTGCCTACACCTAAGACTCTGCGCAAGCTGGGCCTTGACAAGCTGGAAAGCTACAAGGTGACCTGCGAAGAATTCAAGTCATCGTCAGGAGGTGCATCCTAGTGATTAAGATCAAACTGTTCGGCTCCCTTCGTCTGAAGACAGGATGCAAGGGGCTTGAAGCCGATTCGCAAGAAGTCAGAACGGTAAAGGAAGCCTGCGTGCTAATGGCGGATACCACGGGAATGACTTTGGCAGAATACAAAAACTGCGTCATTATGCTCAACGGTAAGCAGGCAAAAATCTCATCGAAGCTCAGCGACGGCGACGAACTGGTATTTCTCGCACCGTCCGGCGGCGGCTGATACCAAAGGAGGTGCTTCATATTGGCATATAAAATTATTTCTTGCTGTGCAGGGTGCAGACTTTGCTCCAAAAGCTGCCCTGTAGGAGCTATTTCAGGAAATCTTAAGGAAGTTCATACCATAGATCCGGAAAAATGCATAGATTGCGGACTTTGCGGCAAGCTCTGCGCATTCGGAGCCATCCGCGATAATCTGGGTCATGAAACAGTAAAAATCCCAAAGGCAGACTGGAAAAAGCCTTCCTTTGACGAAAACGTATGTGTGGGATGCAGCGTATGCGTAGAAAACTGTCCTAAAAACTGTCTTGAAATCGAAGCTCCGAAATTTCATGGAGATATCAATACAATTGCAAGGCTTAAAAGGCCGGAGGATTGCATAGATTGCAGAATTTGCGCCAATGTATGTCCTATTGACGCAGTACACTTCTAAAGGAGGAAAAACAATGGGAAAGATGCATTGCAGAATTTATCAAGCTGTATTTAAAATCGGCATGTACCTGATTCCATGGGGAATGCCGGAAACTCTCGAAGGCGCCGGTGCAGTGAAAAAGCTGCCGGACCTTATCAAGAAAAAAGGATATAACAAAGTACTGGTTGTAACAGACAAGGTTCTTATGGATTTAGGCCTTCCGAAGGGAATGCTCAAGGCCATGGATGCAGCCGGAATCGAATATGTAGTTTATGACGGCGTTCAGCCTAACCCGACAGACAGAAATGTGAACGAAGGGCTTAAACTTTTCAGAGAAAACGGATGCCAGGCAATGGTAGCCTTTGGCGGCGGTTCCCCTATGGACTGCTGCAAAGGTATCGGAGCTATGGCTGTAAAGAAAGGAAAAACTGTAGAGCAGCTTCAGGGACTTTTCAAGGTGCTCCATAGAATTCCTACTATCTTCGCGGTACCTACAACTGCAGGTACAGGCTCAGAAACTACCGTTGCCGCAGTAATCACCAACGAGAAGACTCATCACAAAGCATCCATGAACGACACCAGTCTAATGCCTAAGTACGCCGTGCTTGACCCTGAACTGACCGTGGGCCTGCCGCCTAAGGTAACTTCTACCACAGGAATGGACGCCCTCTGCCACGCCGTAGAATGTTACACCAACAATACATATAACAGCAAGCTGGAAAAGAAGCTGGCTGAAGATGCAGTAAAGCTTATTTATGATAACCTTTACACAGCATACTGTGACGGCAGTAATCTTGAAGCGCGCCAGAACATGCAGAAGGCTGCTTTCTATGCCGGCCGTGCATTTACAAGAGGCTGCGTTGGCTATGTCCACGCTATCGGTCACACTCTCGGAGGACTTTACGGAACACCTCACGGACTGGCAATGTCCGTAATTCTCCCTCATGTAATGAGACAGTTCGGTTCGGCTGCCCACGAAAGGCTGGCACGTCTTGCAGAAATTTGCGGAATGACAGGTGCAAACGATGCTGAAAAGGCAGAAAAATTCATAAGCTGGATTGAAGAAATGAAGGCTAAAATGAATATTCCTGCCGGACTTGATGTGATCAAGGACGAAGATGTACCTCAGATTATAGAATGGGCAATGAAGGAATCCAATCCTCTTTACCCTGTGCCTGTTGTATGGGATAAGGCAGACTTTGAAAAGTGCATCAGCACCATCAGAAACGCTTAATAACGCTTCATCATAATGTCAAAACGGGATCATCGCAATTTGAGGTCCCGTCTTTAATGTAATCAACTATTCAATTTCCCCCGGCTCAATATATCCCGCCTCAGCCATACAGGTAAGCACCTGCTGCCTGCGCTGCTCCGCCAGGGTCGGATTTACATCCGGCGAATACACTGATGGAGCATTAGGAATTCCCGCCAGCATGGTGCATTCGTAATCGTTCATCTGTCCCGGTGCCTTTCCGAAATAGCCCATACTTGCATCATAAACGCTATAGTACCCCGAGCCGAAGTATATGGTATTTACATAGAGTTCAAATATCTTATCCTTTTCATATATTTCTTCAATGCGTCCCGCCACCAGAACCTCCGCAACCTTTCGGCTGTACTTCTTTTCCTGAGAAAAATACATTATCCTGCCCAGCTGCTGTGTAATGGTACTTCCGCCCTCTACAATCTCTTTGCTCTTAATATTGCGCCAGGCTGCTCTGGCTGTGGATATGATGTCAAATCCCTTGTGATATTGAAATCTTCGGTCTTCTGCCGCAATGACCGCCGCTACATATGTTTCCGGCAGCTCGTCATAAGCGGTATAATGTTCTTTTTCCATGATTTCCGCAACTTTTTCCTCTATAGAAACTTTTGCCACTGCATCGCTGTACATCTCATACCCCTGCCAGATTACCAGCGAAGCCGCCGCTATAGCAACTATCAGAATTATGCTCAAAAGCCTCTTAATTGTCTTCATAATCTCTCCTCCCGAGTATCTTCCGGTTCCCCTTATGCCATGCCTATTGCAAGTCCTATAATCCTTATTACAAACGCCGCTGCCCACGCAACTGCACACTGCCATACCACTATGCCCAGAGCCCACTTGCCGCCCAGTTCACGCTTGATTGAAGCGATTGCCGCAACACAAGGAGTGTAAAGCAGGCAGAATACCAGAAGTGAAGCTGCTGCCAGCGGAGTAATTGCCGTGACGATTCCTGCAGTTCCTCCAAATAGCACAGAAAGTGTGGAGACTACGCTTTCCTTTGCCATAAATCCTGCAATGAGGGACGTTGAAATCCTCCAGTCGCCGAATCCCAGCGGTATAAAAATCGGAGCAATGAATCCCGCAATCACAGCAAGCATGCTGTCATGGGAGTCGCTCACTATATTAAGCCTGAAATCGAAGGTCTGAAGGAACCAAACAACGATTGCCGCTATAAATATTACAGTAAAAGCTCTCTGCAGGAAATCCTTAGCCTTGTCCCAAAGCAGCATGGCTACATTTTTGGCACCCGGCATCCTGTAATTAGGCAGCTCCATAACGAAAGGCACCGCCTCACCTTTAAACATCGTTCCCTTTGAAATCAATGCGCACAGAATTCCTATCACTATTCCCAAGAAATACAGACCAACCATTATGATAGCTCCTTTGCCCGGGAAAAAGGCCGCCGTGAAAAAGCCGTAAATGGGCAGCTTGGCCGTGCAGCTCATGAAAGGCGTAAGCATTATGGTCAGCTTACGGTCTCTTTCCGAAGGTAAAGTCCGGCTTGCCATTACTCCCGGCACGGTACAGCCGAAGCCAATGAGCATAGGCACGATTGACCGTCCGGAAAGACCGATTTTGCGAAGAAGCTTGTCCATAACAAAGGCTATTCTCGCCATATATCCGCTGTCCTCCAAAAGTGACAGGAAGAAAAACAGCGTTACGATTATAGGCAGGAAGCTGAGCACGCTTCCAATGCCACCAAAAATTCCGTCAATTACAAGGGAGTGGAGCAGCGGGCTCACATCCCAGGCAGAGAGCGCACTGTCTGTCAAAGCCGTCAAAGCATCGATTCCCTGCTCCAAAAGACCCTGCAGCCATGCACCTATCACATTAAAGGTCAGCCAGAAAACCATGGCCATTATACATACGAATGCCGGAATTGCCGTATATTTGCCGGTGAGAATTCTGTCGATTGCTCTGCTTCTTTCATGCTCCTTGCTCTCATGAGGTTTTACAACTGTTTCATTACAGAGCTTCTGAATAAACGAAAATCTCATATCTGCAATTGCAGCCGACCTGTCCAGACCTCTTTCCTCTTCCATCTGGCAGATAATATGCTCCAGCATATCCTTTTCGTTGTCGGAAAGCTTAAGGGCTTCAAGCACCAGCGGGTCACCTTCAACAAGCTTGCCTGCGGCAAACCGTGCAGGTATTCCTGCCAGCTTGGCATGGTCCTCGATGAGATGCATAATTCCGTGAAGGCATCTGTGTACTGCGCCCCCGTTTTCGTCCTTATCACAGAAATCGGTTCTGCCAGGCTTTTCCTGATACTGGGCGATATGCAGGGCATGCCCCACAAGCTCATCGATGCCTTCATTCTTTGCTGCTGAAATAGGAACTACAGGAATCCCCAGCATGTTTTCCATTTCATTAATATGTATAGTTCCGCCGTTTCCGCGGACCTCGTCCATCATGTTCAGTGCCAGCACCACCGGTGTATCCAGTTCCATAAGCTGCATGGTCAGATACAGGTTTCTTTCGATGTTGTTTGCATCCACAATGTTGATGATGCATGTCGGCCTCTCCTCAAGAATGAACTGTCTGGATACGATTTCCTCGCTGGTGTACGGGGAAAGAGAGTAAATGCCCGGCAGGTCTGTTACCAGTGTCTCCGGGTGATTGCGGATGGAGCCGCTTTTCTGATCCACCGTTACTCCGGGGAAGTTTCCCACATGCTGATTGGAACCAGTGAGCTGGTTGAACAATGTGGTCTTGCCGCAGTTCTGATTGCCGGCCAAAGCAAAGGTCAGCTTAGTATCCTTAGGCAGAGGATGTTCATCTGCCTTGGTGTGATACTTTCCGCCCTCGCCCAGTCCCGGATGCTCCGCTTTCTTTACGGCAGGCTTATCCACGCCCTTACGGCTTGATTGCTGGGTCTCCGAGTCTGCCTTGCCCGGTTTCTCTGCAGCCTGATGGGCGTTTGCGATCTCTATTTTTTCCGCATCAGCCAGCCTGAGCGTCAGTTCATATCCATGTATCAAAAGCTCCATAGGGTCACCCATGGGAGCATATTTTACCAGTGTTACCTCTGCCCCCGGTATGACTCCCATATCGAGGAAATGCTGCCTGAGGGAGCCTTCTCCGCCTACAGAGGTTATTGTGGCCGTCTGGCCTATATGTAAATCTCTAAGTGTTAACTGTGTGTTTTTTGTCATTGTGATTGTGTCCTCCTAGGCAGTTAGTATACGCTAACTCGAGGAAAATGTCAACCATCCAGTCTTTCAATTAGGATATCCATGCCGTACAATGGCCCCTGTTCAAAAAGTTCATCAGGGTAATCCAATATAAATCTCACCACCTGACTTTTCAGAAAAGGTATCACATCCTCTTTACCCCGAATGCCAAGCACGAGGCACAGCATGGATTTCATATATTCATTTCTAAAGTCATTGTAATTGCTCATAATCCAATTACAGCAGTCTTCCTCTGCGTGTGCGAAAAAATAAAAAGCGTTTTCAATAAAATAATCCTGTCCGTTCTTAAGGGATTTTTGTTTAATTAAAGGCATCAGCATTTCTTCATTTTCCAGCAATCTTTTTCTCAGCTTGCTGCGATTCATTCCCTTCATCGGCTTACGCATCAGCTTAAAAAAATCTTCTTTTGTATTAGCTTCCGAAATCATTTTTTCGCAGGCCAGATCTTCGTCTGACATCTTAACAATATCTTCCGCTTTCTTAATAACCATTTCCTCTATTTCAGGCATCATAAAACTTACAGCCTCTATGCCTGCCGCAGATGTCGGAATAAGCTTATAATGCTTCAAAAAATCTTTAGTATTTTTTATTATGCTTTTGCTTCCTTCTGATTTAAAACTGCTGCCACCGCCGAATCCGTACTCTTCCTTAAGTCTTTCGTATATCTCAAAGGCTACCGGGCAAACTTCTATTGTTTCAAGCATATTATACAAGCTATGAAGCCGTTCAGGCTGATTTGTGTATGGATATTCTTTACACTCCTTTGGTCTGCAGTTCCCTAAAACACATTTGCCGTCCGGTTCAAGAAAAAAGCAAGGTTTTTTTCTTACTACATAGCTGCCGTCATCTTTGTCACGCTCCAGAAAAAGGGAAATAAAAACATTTTTCTTCATTCCCAGCTTTTTGGCATCTCTTTCAAGGTCCTGCTCAGGTATGATTATATCGTATTCCTTGCAGCAGTTACGGCATTTATCACAATCATAGCCGGAAAAAATCTCGTTATGCAATCTCCTGAACTGCTTGTCCAGTTCTTTTTCATCCGCATTAGCCTTAAGGAAATTTCTAAATAACAGGTTTTCATCCTCTCTCTTTTTTGCTTCTTCATATACTTCTTTCGGCGATACCATGTTTGCCTCCTTCTTTATTTATATCATTCCTTTGTCTTTCGCCTGTTGCAGTTGTTGCAAAATTTGCAACAACTGTTTAACGCGCGTCTAACGCACGCGCGCGTTAAAAACTGTTTTATCGCGCGTTAGCCCGTCTTCCTATGCTATGGCATTAGAATTAATCTTCTCTATCACCTTGTAAATGCCGCTCCAGACAGTCGTATCCTTGAAGATTTCCACCACGCTGCCCCTGTCTGTAAAAGGCGGTTCCTGAAGGACAGACAGATCTTTCATCACACCGTTGTGAACTATATACTCAATAATCTGATTGACAAAATATATCTGTCTGCTGTCAAGTCTGGTCTCATCCAGGTAGTCGGCAAAAGCTTCCTTTGCGGCCTTCATATCAAGACCAACGATTTCACGTACGAATTCGCCCAGCGGCTTGTCGCCGTATGCTTCTTCATAATCCTGTCTGCTGCCAATCTCGCTCCACAAAATCTGTTCCAGATTTTCTATGTCCTTAGGTCCCAACGGGATATTTGAGCGGAGCTTTCCGATAACGATATTGTCCTGATGCTGTCTCACATAATATTCGGCCTTGGCCTTGTAGTTTTTCAGATCATCGTTTTCCAGTTCAGCCTCATTGAAGGTCATAGACAGAATATCATCCGTAAAATTAGTCTCATATTTAATGACATCATTCTTTATATATTTTATCAGTCCTCTCAGCCTGTTTCGTATCTCTTCAAACTCGTTGATTCCCGCATCTTCGATATAGCTGGTATGAAGCAGGGTGTTGATAAAGTCCGATTGAGCCTTGATTTCCGGAATGTTGGCTACGCCAGCTATGCCCTGCACGCGCTTCATCAGGTCCTTTCTTGCTTTCGGATGTTTTTTGCCCTCAAGATAGGCAAGCTCGATTCCGTACATCAGCGCATCGAAACGCACTGCACTGGCATCGTCAGGTTCAGGCTGCAGCAGAGGTGACACTTCTTCCTTAACACACAGTGTGTCCTGATATGTGAAATTATTATATCTGGCAGGCTCGGAGTACATGTCCACATATTTCAAATGCTGTCTGACGGCAAAATTATCACGGTTAAGTTCCTGAACCTTGCCCACCATATCGTCTACCAGTTCGCCACGGAACTGTACCAGTTCGTCAGTCTGGTAGTTTATATCCTGCAGCTTGGAAACCATCTGCGCCTTTATGTTGAATATTGCACTCTGCAGGGCCACAGCATTGGCCGATGCCTTGCCTTTGTTCATGCGGAAAAATTCAAAGTTTCCGCAGAAATCAAAGATATAGAACTTTTTCTTGTCCTCACCGTTGTCCAGAAGTCCCGGGCAAAGCCTTGTTCCTCGTCCGATCATCTGCCAGAATTTAGCCTTGCTCATTACTTTCTTAAAGAAAACAAGGTTGAGAATCTCCGGCACATCTATTCCGGTGTCAAGCATATCAACTGAAATAGCAATCTGCGGCAGCTTAGCCGCCTCAGAGAACTCGTCAATTGCACTCTGAGCATAATTTATCTGATTATCTATGACCTTGGCATAATCCTTCAGGTGAGGATATTCCTCGTTGAAAACTTCATATATTTTCTCGGCGTGGGCATGATTCTTGGCAAAGATTATAGTTTTGCCGATTTTCTGACCGTAATCAACATGAAGTCCTTCTGTCATAAGAATGTGCAGAACTTTTCTTATAGTGTCCTTATTAAACACCCACTCGTTGATTGCAGAGGCAGCAATGGCCTCAGGCATCTGGCCTTCCTCGTCCGCAAATGTATTTTCGTATGCTTCCTTATCTTCTTCAGAAAGTTCATCATAGGCAATGCCGCTGTCTACAAACTTCAGAGATGTCTCTACGGAAAGATAGTCCACCAGATAACCGTCATTTACAGCCTGCGCCAGTTCGTAGCCGTAAGTCGGCTCTCCGTTTGCCAGTTCGAAGATTTCATAGGTATTCTTTTCCACTTCATCCTTCGGTGTGGCGGTAAGGCCCACCAGCGGTGCATCAAAATAGTTAAAAATGTCCTTATATTTGTTATATATTGACCTGTGGGCCTCGTCGCAGATTACCAGGTCAAAATGTCCGCTGCTGAATACTCTCCCCTCATCGTCTCTCACATCATCTATACATCTGATCATGGTCTGATATGTGGAAAACACGCAGTGTGCACTGTAATCACGGTCTTTTTCGCACAGGTTGGTAACCGAAAGATTCGGCAGCAGGTTGACAAAAGCTCTCTTTGCCTGTGTTACCAGTGCATTTCTATCGGCGAGAAAGAGTATGTTCTTAACCCAGCCGTGCTTAAGCAGCACGTCGCAAAGAGCCATCACAGTTCTCGTTTTGCCTGAACCTGTAGCCATTACGAGAAGAGCCTTGCGGCGGTTCCTCCTGTCGAAAGCATCGCAAACAGCTTTCACGGCAGCTTCCTGATAATAGCGCCCCGCAATGTCTCTGTCTATCTGCACATACTTAAGGCTTGTCCTCATTGACCTAAGGTTAAAAAGCTTTTCCAGATCTCTCTTGGAATATATCTCAGCAACCTTCCTCTCCGGATACTGTCCGTCGTCAATTCTGGTTTCAAAGCCGTTGGTCAGGAAAATCACCGGTCTCCTGCCATGCTTCTTTTCCAGAATGTCTGCGTACAGCTTTGCCTGCTGTCTTCCCTTGGAAACGTCCACGCAGGTTCGCTTTGCCTCCACTACAGCCAGCGCTCTTCCATCATCTCCGTAGAGCACATAATCAGCATATCCCACTCCCGCAGTGTTAGGCATACCGAAGAGCTCTACTTCGTTTTGCCAATCCTGATTCTCGGTCCACCCTGCTGTCTGCAGCATGGTGTCTATGTAAATCCTCCTGGTCTCGTACTCGGAAATATCAAGTGGCTTCGGTACATAGGTCTGCTGCTGCTCTGCACGGCGGGCGGTCAGTTCCTCCTTGAGAGCCTTGTTTTCGGCAATCAGCTTGTCCAAAGCTATTGTATCTGCAGCCGGCGTTTGCATTGTTACTGGTTCTTCCGACGGTTCTTTCAGAAGGTCATGATTAAAAACCCGTTCTTCGTACTCATCAGCATAACAGCAGGCAACAAAGTCAAAGAAAATGAAAAGATCCTCAAGACACAGTTCCGCCTGTTCCCGTTTAATAGTCTTAGGATTATGGGCCGCCTGATTACCTGCCTTGCGTATGAAAACCATCCGCTCCAGTATGTCCTTATTTACGATATCCCGAAAGTCCTCAGTCCCCATGAGAACCGACAAAGTATCCTGATAGGGCTTCTCCAGACCTGCGTCCACAGAGTACATCCACTTCACCGCAAACTCCATAGCACGGCGGCAGTTAAGCACACAGGTCGCAGAGTCTATGTGAAAGACCTTTTCAGCAACGATTGCCGCATCGGCGAATGTATCAAATTGTGGTTCCTTCTTTAAAAAATCGAAGTTGGTCATCACTGAACCTCCTTTGTGCCTCCAATGCCTTCAAGCATCTTAATGTTTTATTCGCAGAAAATTCGGTTTTTCCGAATTTTCTCAGAGTATATATGATTAGTTCGGGTTGGTTGTTGTTTTTTCATAGGTTTTGTCCCTTGTAAATATATTATCATGCTTGTCAAATTTTGATTTGTCGACTTGTTCGACGAAGGCTGCGAAATCTCTTTGTTGTTCAATTTCTGGAATGAGTATTTGAATCTTATTCATCGTAGAAATAGGTAGTTGTGGTTGTGCTGAACCACTTGCAATTTTCGCCTTTATATCTGCAAGTTGCATCTTGAAATGCTCAATGAAATATACTTCATCAGCCACTTCTTGCTTCATGCGTAGAATAACCATTCCAGAATTGATTCGTACATGCTCAAACGGGATTTCATTAGTATAAAATGCAAGATTTCCAATTGTTCCACGAGTAGTGAGAACCACATCTCCCCGTTTTAAGCGCCCTTTTCGCAAGGCTTCGTCTCTTTCCTTTGTAATATACATACAGTTTTCAAAGTTAAATCCGTCCGAAGTGACATTTTTTGCATTTAAGAAAAGACAATAGCCGTCGTCGGAAAAATCGTCTATAGTTGGATAGTTTTTACCTCTATCTCCATCTATTATCTCACAAATATCGGTCATTGGTTTTGTATTTAGCCCAAATGAGTTGCTTATTGGGTCACCAAACAGTTCGACAAATCGGGCTTTGACGAGGTCGTCCAGCTTCGATATCTCTTGGTGTTTTGCTTGCATAACCGAGTACATTTTCTCGAGAATCGCAGCTGACTCTATTTGTTTCTCTATCTCAATATCCGGAATTAAAATTTCCTCCAGTACTGTCCTTCCAATAGCCTTAAATGTGCTCCCGGTTCCCTTATCATTTAGTTCATCCTTTTTTCCTTTTAAAAGCCAAAATATAAATTCGGGCGAAACTTTAGTTTTATCAGGCGTTATTGCTGCCAGTCCTCTCCCAATACAGCAATCCTCTTTCGCATAATTAACTGCTCCGATTGGTGCCCTTACAGAAATCAGGATATCCTCTGAAGCCGCCATCTTCGTAGGTGCATTGCACCACTTTTTTACAATAGGATACCTTTCACCAAAGTCCGCGTTACCTTGAAAAAACGGTACTCCATATCCATTTTCATTGTAACTATTAGAATCAGGTGATTGTCCCATATTAATATTACAAACATCCTTTAGTAGTTTATATTTCATTTTAAATCCCTACAAATCTCAATTGTAATAAATCAAGACATGTATTTCTGGTGTGATATTTTCACATTATTTTGATTGACGATTGCATATTGCATGGTCGTATCAATCTGTGAATGTCCCAGTATTTTCTGTACCTGCTCAATGGGCATCCCCTTATCTATAGCTCTGGTTGCCATGGTTCTTCTGAACTTGTGCGGGTGAATTGCTTTCAAGTTTAGACGTCTACCCAGTTGGCGCAAGCGTATTTCGACCCCACTTATTTCTAACCTGTTATACGGCGCATTTAATGAGACAAACAATGCAATGTTATTGTCTTCTCTGCTATCAATATATTTTTTTAGATGGATTTTGGTCTTTGCATCGAAATATACACGCCGTTCTTTATCTCCTTTACCGAAAACTATACATTCTCTGGACTCGAAATCTATGTCCGCTATGTTAAGCCGTACCAATTCCCCGACTCTGATACCGGTAGAATAAAGCAAATCAATAATTGCAAGATCTCGCATGGTAGAACAATTATCTCTTAGCTTTTCAACTTCTTCATCGGAAATTACTTCCTTAACTACCGACTTAGTTTTTATTTTATGAATACGCCTCATAGGGCTCTTCAAAATATAGTCCTCTTCTTCGAGCCACGAAAAAAAGCTTGATATATTTCGTCTTATATTATCAACCGTCGTCTTGCTACAATTTCTCTGTTTCTGGTAATCAACCAGATACTCTCGCATTATCTCGGTTGTTATCTTTCGTATAGGTGTTTGTATTTTAGATAGCATATGTTCTATCGTGGAGCTATAGTATTTAATTGTTCTCGCGGAACACCCCTCAATACTCTTTGCATCGATAAACAATCTTAAATACTCGGTGTTGGTTATAGGCTGTTCAACTTTAGTGTTCTCATTAAAATTTTTCAGCAAAACCTCTTGTAATTTCTTAAGCTGAGCGACATTCAATACTTCGGCCATTTCATTGACTACTGCTACTATTTTTTCTTCCATTTGGTATACCTCTTTTTATTTTATGATACCAAATCCAAGGCCAAATTCAAAATCTACGCACATATATTGACAAACTTTAATTTATTTGCTAATATAATTGTGAACCACTGAACTTGCGAATGCGGGCTAGGTGGTGTTTTATTTAGGGTAAATTACAAATCCATATTTATGACTGCTACTAGCTTTTAAATTCAATACATCCCCATTTTCTAATGTTGCCATTACCCTATGAACAAATTCTTTATCAATGACCCTTGAAACTCTATTAGGAAGATCTTTTTTCTTGTCAATGCACCGAAAATACAAATCCGCAAAGAAAGATATAAAGTCGCAAGTTTGAATAAAATATGATTCCGAAGATTCCTTAGGCATGATATCCTCTATTAATCCCACTATTGGTTTGTTGTTATACCCACCAAATATTGAGTGTATTGGATTATAACTTCTTATTGCCCTTGCGATCTTCCTCATCGGAGCAAGCCTGCCTTCGTCTGTAATTATTAAATAATGCCATTTTCCATCAGAATCATTCTCTATCCTTTGAATGTTATATGTCAAAGCGTTTTGTAAAACAGGATAATCTACCGTCTTCAGCTTCTCTTTGTCGATTACTACATTCACGACTTTAATATCCAGTGAAGCAACACATTTTGTATAGTCAATTAATAAATTGCGGCGTTGGTCTGCAGTCCAGTTATACTCTCTGTACATTCCTTTATCCCTAACCAAGTGCTTAGTATGTATTTCCTGAGATATAAATAATCCATACTTCTTACGCAATTCTTTCCTACATGCTCGAAGTTTATCATAATTGTCTTGCCAAGAATCTGCACTCATGTACATCCCCGTCAAAACGAACTGATTACTTGAGCATGTATTCGCACCATCGTCTCCCGTTTCATCAAAATAAACTATATATGTATCCATAAATATCCCCTTATAACTAATCAAAATACTCTTGCATCAAGCTGTCAAATAATATTTGCAGTTTATCCAACGACTTCTGTACCGCAGCTTTTGATTTTTCGCTCTGTTCGACGAAGGCTGCGAACTGCTCCTGAAGTTCCAGTGGAGGCACAAGAATTTCAAGTTTTCTAATATCTCCCAAAGAAATGAACTTCTGGGTTCCACCTCTAACTTTACTCAGCACGGCATCATCAAAATAGTCCGATTGAAGTAATGCCCGGATATAAATATTCAAAACCTTTGAATCGGATTTGAACTTAATTAACGATACGTTTTTGATTGCAAAATTTGGCTCAATATCAACTATAACAGGTTTGCCCACCGTTCCAATCATAGGCATGATTATATCACCTATATCAACTTTGGAACGCTCATTGATTTTGTTATAATCCTTCTCACAAATCAAAGAACAGTCTGTCAAATCAATTATTCCGCCTGTTACGTTCTTGGATGTAACAAGAGGAAAACCTATATTGAAATATTGTGGAGAATCATGTGTTCCGTCTCGAACATCGCAAATTGTTCCTAACAACTCTTTTTCCCACCCAAAAGGATTAAGAACAGTATCACCAAACAGTTCGACAAATCGGGCTTTGACGAGTCCATCAATCTTTGCCATCTGATATTTTTTATTATCAATAATACCTTTTAATTTTGATAGCTTCTCAACTATAACTTTTTGTTTCTCCAACTCTGGAATTTCAATAAGTGCATTAGTCAAATTCTCGAGCTTTATATACTTAATCACTCCACCAATGGCCTGCTTTCTCAGTTCCTCTACATACATACACATATAATAATATAAATATGGCATATATAATTTACCACTCCCATTATCCTCAATAATATATGTGCGCTGATATGCATTAAATTTCCCGTTATAATACTTTACATTTAAATCGCCATTTCCGGCTACCAATACACATTCGCAGTCATAGGCATATGTCGATATGCGTAATGGCTCTTTCGAGCAAGTAAAAAATGGATATTCACCATCTAGCGAGGCTGCGTTAGCATCAAGTTTTCCAGTCCTGATTTTTGTTAGTTCTCCTATTTTAACTTTCATCTATTCATCCTTACAAATCTCAATTTCAACTATAACTTCCAATTACCGCGCCGGACTACAAGCCCAGCATCTCCTCCAGCTCTGCCAGTCCCTTGGTTATCTCCATCTCCAGCTCGTGGAGCTCCGCCATTATCTCCTCCGTAGGCGGGTATTCCACCGGCACATATTCAACCTGCTTGTATTTGTTGATTGACAGGTCGTAGCCGTTTTCCACTATCTCAGCCTTTGTCACCATGAAGGATTTCTCTGTACGCTTGCGCTCTGCCTCTGCATCACGATTATGAAATCTTGCAATGATGTCCGGTATATCGTTTTCAGATACAGGCGTGCGCTTGTCATCCAGGCTGAAACCGTCTGCAGTCATATCGTAGAACCACACACTGTCAGTGCCTCCATGGCCTGTTTTGGTAAATATGAGAATTCCCGTTGAAACGCCCGCATAAGGCTTGAACACTCCCGAAGGCATTGAAATCACAGCCTCCAGCCTGTTGCCTTCAACGATTTCCTTCCTTATAGCCTTGTGCGCACTTGATGAACCGAAGAGCACACCGTCCGGTACTATGCAGGCACAGCGGCCTCCGATTTTAAGCATTCTGAGAAATAGTGCCAGGAATAAGAGCTCCGTTTTCTTGGTCTTGCATACCTTTAACAGATCAGCCGAAACGATATCCGCATCCAGGCTGCCTTTAAAAGGCGGATTGGCCAGTATGAGGGAATATTTGTCCCGGTCCCCGTTCTGGTCCGAAAGGCTGTCCCTGTACTCTATAAACGGGTTGTCCACCCCGTGAGTCATCATATTCATGGCACCTATGCGGAGCATAGTTCTGTCCGTGTCATAGCCGTGGAACATGTTGTTCATATAGTGTGCTTTCTTTTCCTTGTTAAAGAAAATCTCTTCCTTATATTTCTCCTTAAGATATTCTCCCGATGCTACAAGGAATCCGCCGGTGCCACAGGCAGGGTCGCATATTACATCGTCCGGGCCCGGTGCCATGAGTTCCACCATCATTTTAATTATGTGTCTCGGCGTCCTGAACTGTCCGTTTCTGCCTGACTGAGAAATCTTAGAAAGCAGATATTCATATACATCGCCTCTCATATCCATATCATCAGACTTCTCAATAAGCCGATAAATTTCGTCCAGCGCATCCACCACCTTGGAAAGCAGCAGCGGAGTAGGCAGCTTGAAAATAGCGTCATCCATGTATTTGGAATATGCGCTGTCTTTGTCGCTGTGCAGATTCTTTATGAATGGAAATACCCATTCCTGAACAATGGAGTACATTTTTCCCGCGTCCAGATCGTGGAATACTGACCATTTAAGCTGGCTGCCGTCAATCTTTCTGCCGCCTATTTCAACTTCACCGGCAAATATGCTCTCATATGGCAGTCCCAGCATAGCACACTCCCTCTGATGAAGGTTGTCCGATGCGTCCAGATCGCGGATAAACATCAGATATGTTATCTGCTCTATTACATCAAGAGGGTTTACAAGTCCGCCCGCAGCAAAGGTATCCCAAAGTCCGTCAATTTTGTTTTTAAGTTCTCCTGTTATCATCTTTTACTCCTTGTCTCTATTCCAAATATATTTCGTATATCTGCCGCCACCAAGCTTTTTGATTTCTCCTGTTTTCTGAAGGTCGGCAAGGGCGCGCTGCACTGTAATTTCACTTACTCCGGCGCATTTTTCCACTATTTCTCTTTTTGTTATCGGCTTCAGACTGTCCTTTATTATTTCTCTCACCTGATCCGGCTTCCGGGCTCCCTCGGCTGTCAATATGGATGCCCTTTCATCAAAATCCCGGTACGCCTTTAAAATCACTCCAAGCATGTATCTGACAAAAGGCTCATAGTCGTTCTTATTTTCATGCCATCCAAAGGAGCTCTGCTTTAAGGCTTCATAGTATGTTTCCTTTGATTTTTCGATGATTCCCTCTATGCTCACATATTTTCCTACCATGAAACCTGCTCTGTAAAGAAGCAGTAGGGTAAGCAGTCTGCTCATTCTGCCGTTTCCGTCGTTAAATGGGTGTATACAAAGGAAATCAAGTATAAACATAACCGTGAGAATCAGCGGATCTGCACTTTCCTCTTTAAGTGCTCTGTCAAAGGAGCTGCATAGTTCTTCAACAGCCTGCGGTGTTTCCCATGCTTCTACCGGCTGGAATCTTACAAATTTATTTCCTTCGCTGTCTTGTTCGGAAATCACATTATTGCTGTTCTTGTATCTGCCTCCGTTTTCTCTGCCGCTGTACTTATATAGATTGCGGTGCATCTGCAATATAAATCCCGGGCTCGGTTCAATAAACTCATAGCTTTCGTGTATCATGGCAAGCACATCGCGGTATCCTGCAATTTCTCCTTCGCTGCGGGTTGATGGCGAAACCTTGTCCTGCAGAATCTTCTTCAACCTTTCACTGGAGGTGGAAATGCCTTCAATTTTATTTGATGCTTCTGTGCTTTGTATCTTTGCTATTCCTACGAGGGGGTTAATTCGCTGTGCTTCAGTTGTAAGCAGCTGATTTTGCCTGCCCTTGTGCTCGTTTATCTGCGTAAGTAATGTTACTGTTTCCGGTGTGAGAAGTTTTTTCCAGCTTTTTTCATAATTATAGTCTCTCATTTAACTTCCTCAT
>CALZOZ010000042.1 GCA_945828095.1 uncultured Clostridia bacterium | reverse complement strand
ATACAACTGACATTACTAAAGAAGACAGTATTTTTGCATACCAATATATCATTCCTCCCTGCATGATATTAAACGCGTTTCTTGCAAATCCTAACAAAAAAGAACACAATGCTCCAGTTAATGCGACAATCGCAATAACAGCTCCTAATCTTGTGTTTCTTCTTCGTTCTTTATCATCATTTTCCTGTCGTCCATTTTCTGCAATAACTCTAACCATAGTATTTTCCCTATTTTTCTTTCTATATCTGTATATGTTTTTGTCCATTTATATCGCTCCTTATTTTGCTACAAAAAGTAATTACTTTTCAATCTAATCACATAATTAATGGGTAGAACCACTAACAGCTTAGCGATTCTACCCATTTTGCCAGTTCAACTCTATTTCACTCTATGAAATGCTGAAACGAAATGCTGCCTCTACTCCTCTGCATCCTGCCTCATATCTAGATTCCATGAGTTCAGATCCGTATGGAGCAGCTCATGTGCTCTGTGTGAAAGCGGTTTGTCAAGATACTCGCTGTATGTGAGCTTGACTGCAGGATTCTCGTGAGAGAACCTGATGTTGTTGTTCTTATCAAGTCCGTAAAGCTTCTTTGCACGATCTGCTGCCTTTTCCTCGCCATCCTTAAACGGCTGACCGCCGCCACCTACGCAACCTCCGGGACATGCCATTATTTCAACGAAGTCATAGGCAACCTCGCCCTTTCTTACAGCTTCAACCAGCTTCCTTGCATTTCCCAGACCGCTTGCAACGGCCACTCTCAGCTGTGTGCCTGCCAGGTCAAATGTAGCCTCTTTCCAGCCATCCATACCTCTTACATTTTTAAATGCATCAGGCTCCGGATTTTCACCTGTTACAAGGAAATATGCGCTTCTAAGTGCTGCCTCCATAACGCCTCCGGTAGTACCGAAAATAACAGCAGCACCGGAACCTTCACCGAAAATGTCATCAAACGGCATGTCGATAAGATCCTGCGGCTTAATGCTGTCGCTTCTGATAAATCTGTCAAGCTCTCTTGTGGTAAGCACAAGGTCCACATCGCTTCCGTGACCTGAATCGTTTACCTCTTTTACGCTTCTCTCGTATTTCTTTGCTGTACAAGGCATAATTGAAACAGAATATATCTTATCCGGGTCTACGCCGATCTTCTGGGCAATATATGTCTTTGACAGTGCTCCAAACATCTGTTGCGGTGACTTGGCTGTAGAAAGATCATCCACCATATCAGGATACTGAGTTTTCATAAATCTGACCCATCCAGGACAGCAGGATGTATACATAGGCCATGTAAATCTGTTACGATTAGCCAATCTTGACAGGAACTCGCTGCCTTCTTCCATAATAGTCATGTCAGCACTGTAGTTTGTATCGAAAACATAGTCGAAGCCGATTTTCTTAAGTGCGCATACAAGCTTGCCCATGGTGGCATCCTTGTCTTTAAGGCCTATCTGTTCACCCCACGCAGTTCTGACTGCCGGTGCCACCTGAACAACAGTAATCTTTTCAGGATCTTCCAAAGCATCATTGAGATCAATTCTGTCATCTCTTTCTCTGAGAGCTCCTACAGGGCAATGTGTTATGCACTGGCCGCAAAGAGCACAGTCAATATCGCTTATATCGTTGTTTTCGCGAACTCCGATAGATGTTCTGTAGCCGGAGCCGATAAGATTCCATACTCCAAGTCCCTGAATCTTTTCGCACACCTGCACGCAGCGCATGCACTTTACGCACTTGGACGCATCCCTGATAAGAGGAAGATTAATATCCCAGCGGGCTTTTTCTGCCACATTTTCGTAGTGAGTCAATATGATGCCCAGGTCGTTGGAAATTTCCTGCAGTGTACAGTTGCCGCTCTTTACGCAGCTTGCACAGTTGGCATTATGGTCTGAAAGGATAAGCTCAACATTTATTCTCCTGTAGCGACGTACGCGCGGACTGTTTGTCAGGATTTCCATACCGTCCTCGCATATAGTATTGCAGGCCGTTACCAGCTTTTCCATGCCTTTTATCTCAACAACGCAGACTCTGCATGCACCTATTTCGTTTATCCCTTTAAGATAGCAGAGGTGCGGGATATGTATACCTACCTTTTCGGCAGCTTCCATAATAGTGGTACCCTTTTTTACTGATACCTCCTGACCGTTTATCATCAGTTTTACCATTTAGTATCCCTCCCTCCTCTGAAGGAACCGAAGCCATGGTGGTCGCAGCGCAGACATCTTGAAGCCTCAAGCATTGCTTCTTCAAGGCTCATGCCCTGTTCAACCTCGTCAAAGTCGTTTCCTCTCTGTTTAGCATATCTTTCTTTCATTTCTACACGGCCGCAAGGCAGATTGTCGCTTGGGTCCGGGTTAGGAATTTCCACATCAACCTCGATTTCATGGTTGAATCCAAGATATGTATCGATATTCGCCGCAGCAACCTTTCCTGCTGCAACAGCGTTAATTACTGTAGATGGTCCTGTTACACAGTCGCCGCCGGCATAAATTCCGCCGACATTATCAACTACGCTGCTCTTTGCAGCCTTGATATTGCCTCTGAATACAGGAATACCGAACTGCTCGAAAAAGCCGATATCCGTAGCCTGTCCTATGGCAGAAATGATAATGTCGCAAGGTATCTTCTGCTCAGGTTCTGATGAATCCACAGGTTTAGGTCTTCCGGAACCGTCTGCCTGTCCTGCAATCTGAGGCTTAACCCAAAGAGCCTTAACCTCGCCGTGTTTGTCTGTCTCAATTCTAGCAGGTGCCTTGAGCTGGAGCAGATCGCATCCTTCTGCAATTGCACCGCCGATTTCGTCAGGCAGAGCTGTCATATCGTCTCTTCTTCTTCTGTAAACAATACTTACATCTGTGGCACCAAGTCTCTTGGCAGTTCTAGCTACGTCCATGGCTACATTTCCTCCGCCGATAACTACCACGGATTTGCCTGCAAAATCAGGCATAGCATCATCGCCTATGCCTCTGAGCATTTCAACTGCAGGAATTACTCCCTTTGCGTATTCGCCCGGGATTCCTATGCTCTTGGCATTGTGAGAACCGATGGAAATGTATATAGCGTCATAATTATCTCTAATCTCCGCCATTGCCTCCGGTGAGGAAATGTCATAATCGCATTTTACCTCAATTCCGGTGGAAAGGATGGCATCAATATCCCACTGGAGTCTCTCTCTCGGAAGTCTGTAGCTAGGTATTCCGTAACGAAGCATACCACCGAGCTGTGCTCTCTTTTCAAATACGGTAACCTTATGTCCCATAATGGAAAGGAAATATGCTGCAGAAAGGCCTGAAGGGCCTCCGCCTATCACTGCAATTCTCTTTCCGGTGTCATCCATCTTCTTCGGTACAGGTACATCTCCGCAGTTATCCACTGCAAATCTCTTAAGACCTCTGATATTAATCGGAGCGTCAATGAGATTTCTTCTGCATCTTGCCTCACAAGGATGTTCACAGATAAGAGCGCAAACTGTAGGGAAAGGATTGTCCTTTCTGATGAGTCTTACTGCATCTGCGTATCTTCCGGCTTTAACCAAAGCTGTATAGCCCGGTACATCAACTCCTGCAGGACACATGGCAACACATGGCACGGCCTGAATATTTGACCTGATGTGTTCCGCACAGGTTCTGTTCTTTATGTGTGATTCAAAGTCCTCTCTGTATCCTCTTACTCCTCTGAGAACCATGTTAGCGGCCTCTGTTCCGATAGCGCAATCCGCCATTGCGCTGATTGCTTCTGCAGTTCTTTCCAGAAGCTTGATAGATTCCATATCCTTTTCTCCGTCAATATCAAGGATATTATCGATGATATGCTGCAGCTGACCCAGGCCTACACGGCAAGGTACGCATTTTCCGCAGCTCTGCGAATGACAAAGTCTAAGGAAGGAAGCGGTCAAGTCCACAGGGCACTGTCCCGGCGGGCTTGCAATGATTCGTCTCTCAAGGTCTTTGTACAGACCTTCTACTGTTTTCTGAGCGGTATCACGCGATTTAATATATAATCTGTTCACCTTTCTCCTCCTCGTCTTACGATAAAATATAAAATACAACTTTTATAATGTAAAATCATCCTTTAATGCGTTTAAGCTTTTGTTTGAACGAACCGAAGTCGATTTCCATAACGATAACACTGGCTACCATGAGTAAAGCACCAAAGTATGACTTTGGCGATAAAAACTCATGTGCAAAAATAACTGCTACTACTGCTGCAAATACAGGTTCCAGAGCAAATATTACGCCTGTATGGGCCGCCGTGGTATATTGCTGTGCAACAGGCTGAACTACGAAGGCAACTCCTGTACAGAAAATGGCCAGAAACAGCACAGCCCCCCATACGGTCGGTGTAGTCGGAAAATGAGGCTGCTCAAATACAAAGGCCATCACCAGATTACATACTCCTGTAAATCCAAGCTGGAAAACTCCGAGCTGGTATGCATCAACCTCTTCATGAGAGACTGCTTTTTCTGTAAGAAGCAAGTCTACAGCATAGGCAAAGGCACACATCAGGCACAGAAGGTCTCCCTTGAGATTTCCCATGTTTATCGAAAAATCGTCCTTGAGTGTAAGGAGCGCTATGCCGATGAAACAAATGAGAACGGCTATTACGACCTTCCTGTCCTGTTTCTTCTTGAGGACAACCCTGCTTATCAGCGGTGTAAAAACAACAGTCATGGCACACAGGAATCCCGAATTGGAAAGGGATGTGTATTTTACGCCGAACGTGGCACCTATGTATACAACCACCAGTGCGATGCCTACAAGGGCACTGTATTTTAAGGTAGTTCTGTTGATCGTCTTGACCTTATTCCAGGAGATGGCAGAAGCAATAAAAAATGCTCCTAAAAACCTATGGGCGTTCAGCGTAAACGGGTCCATATCTCCAAGACTGATGTCCATCAGATAATAAGAAACACCCCAGCAGAGTGTCACCAGAATGAGCATCAGGTCAGCCTGCATCTGTTTTTGATTTTTCATTTCCTAGATCCTCCCGACAAGCAGCTCCAGCGCCAGACTCTGTTCCAGAGCGCCCGTCTTTATATTTCTATCTGTTTCGTATAACTGGGAAAGTATGCTGCGCAGCTTTTCCACCGTAAACTTATCGGCAAAACTCATTGCCTTTTTTACTCTGAATTCATGAATTCTAAGCTTGGAAGTTATGGCTGCAAGACCAAGACCGTCCTCCTTGAATTCCCTCACCTCAAGGACCAGCTCAAAATGGTTCACAAGCAGTCCTATTATGGAAAACACATCATTTCCCGAAGCCAGTATGTTGTGAAGAAGGCTGAAGGCTGCATCTTTTCTGTTGCTGCTGACAGCATCGAGAAAATTAAATACAAAAGTATCCATGTCCCCGTTTAATGTAGCTGATACATCCTCCTCTGTAACCGTTCTTCCATCACCATAAGCAATTATTTTCTTTATGTCATTTACAAGATTTAAAATTCTGTATTCCGTCTCCTTATTGAAATACCCTGTTTCATCTATAAGGTATTTCAGGGTGTCACGACTGATAAATACTCCGGCACTCTTGAATCTTTTTTCCGCGAAGGCTGCAAGCTGGCTGTAGTCAAGCTTGTCAAAGAAATAAGTTCTGCAGTTTTTTTTAAGTTCCTTTACCAGCTCGCTTTTTTCCTCAGGTTCCGACGCTGAAAAAATAAGCAGAGTCCCCTCGTTAGGGTTTTTTAAATATTCTGAGATAATGTCTCTGTCTGACGAAGCAAACCCTCTCGGGTTTACAGAGGTCAGCGGCAGAAAGTCCTTTGCCCATACTACTCTTCTTTCTGAAAACATGGAAAAGGTGCTTGCTGCCTCCACAAGCTGGTCGGCGCCTGTGTCATCGGAAAGTTTTACATAGTCAAGGGCTTCAGCAGACGGCTGGACAAAACGCCTAACAAGAGAATTCACAGCCCAGTCAATGAGATACTCCTCCGGTCCGTACATAAACAGCACAGGCGGGAAATCATCCGCTTTAAGATCAGCGCTGAATGTTTTGAAAGCATGTTGTCTCTTTGTAAAATTTCCTGCCATAAATTAATCTATTCTCCGGTTTCTGTGACGGTATGACAGGTTATTCCCCTTTTTCCAAAAGAAAAACCTATCGCCCCATGATAATCATTTCTATACACTATTATACCTTTTTCTACACATTTTTCAATAATTTTAGGTGACGGGTGACCGTAGTTATTTTTGCCTGTCTGTATTACCGCATATGTAGGATTTACTGCCTCAAGGAACTCATCACAGGTACTTGTCGGACTGCCGTGATGGCCTATTTTCAACACATCCGCGGCCAAGGCACCCGTCTTAGAATATTTTTCAAGCATCATTTTTTCCCCTTTCTCATCCAAATCTCCTGTTACAAGTATTCTGTATTCTTTATAGAAAATCATAAAAACTGAGCATAAACTGTTTGCATCCTGTCCCTCATTCTCCGGTATTGATTCCGGCCAAAGAGTCTGAATTTTTACGTCTTTATTTACATTTATTTCAGTACCGGCAGTAAGCCCTGTCATCAGCTTTTTGACCGGATATACCTCCTGCAGCTCCTCAAGTCCTTTCATATGATCCATATGCTGGTGGGTTGCCAGAGCAAGGTCTATGTCTGCTGCACCGTTCTTCAGCAAATAGGGTTTCAGAGTTTTTTTGCCCACATTATAGCCAATACTTCCTCCGCCGTCTATAAGCACATCCATTCCGTGAGAACTTATATGTACAGAGTCCCCTTGTCCAACATCCACAAAGACTATCCGGTCGTCAGATAACGGAGAATAAGCGAATATCTGAAACAAAAAAGAAATTGCCAGCACGCCTCCCATGCATCCGGAGATAAGACTCCTTTGTCCACGAAGCTTCATTATTGCAAAGGTCTCCGAAGAAAGGAAAAATATAAATGCAGATATTAAAAGAACTGCCCACAAGGGTGGTGAAGCCACATCGAAACCGCTTCGTCCGTCCAGGGATGTCAGCCTGTTTATAAAATAAATCAACCGTCCCATAGCATCTATTACGCCTCCTGCTGCACCTGCATCTCCAAAAAATGCAAATAGAATAAACCCTGCTGCAGAAACAGGCACAAAATATCCTGCCAGGTAGATTACCGGTATATTGGCAATGAGTGATGTCAGGGAAATATAGTTGAACTGGTAAATCTGATACGGAAGAAGTCCCAGATACACTGAAAACATAACCGCTGCGTTTTCGGGTATCTTTGCAGGCATAACAGGTCTTAAAAATGCTATGGAGCATATGGCCAGGAAAGACATCTGAAATCCTGTGCCGAAAATAACGTATGGATTACTGATTATAAGCAGAAAAGCTGCGGCACTCATTGCAGTCAGCATGTCATAGCGCAAATCGGCAAGTTTTGCTATAAGGCTCATGGTTATCATCAGTACCGCCCGGCTCACCGAAGGACTCCAGCAGGAAAGTTCTCCGTATGTATAAAGAACAAATGCAAGAAGAAACAGTGCCGGTATATTTTTTCGCCGTCCTGCCAGTTTCTTGTAGATTCCATAAATTATGCCCACATGAAGTCCGCTTACAGCAAGGATATGTGCAGTGCCGTTTTTTCTGAATTCATCATAGGCATCCTCATCCAGAAAGGTCGTGTCCCCGAAAAGTATGCCCATAACTATGCCCCGGCTTTCCTCGGAAAGATTACGGCAGAAAAGGTATTTCTTTTCGCACAGCTTTATTTCATATCTTTCATTCATGGTCAGACTGCATGACTCCTGCTTAATATTTTTAGCCGCGGCAACAGCACCTGTTCCCCTGCTTTTAAGGTATCTGGCATAATCAAAGCAGTGGGGATTCCGCTGTCCCTTAGGATGCTCCAATGCAGTCTCAAAGGATATACGCCGGTTAAGAAATTCCCATGGGTTGTCTTCGGTGTCGTAAATGTTCAGAAGTACATTCTCTCCCAGAGAAATGCTTCGCCCTTCTGCACTTTCAATCTCCACCGTAAGCCTCAGACAATCATCCTTCTGCTGCACAGATATAACCTTTCCTGTGAAGCTTCTGCTGCCCGTAAACAGATCTTCGTCTATCCCTTTTTTTAAAGGAATTCCCATAAAATCCATGGTATACATCGCGATTAAAACAACAATCAAAAGATAAAAACATTTTCGCCTCATAATATCTCCTTTTATTCCCTTCCCTAAAGATATCAAAAGGCGCTTAAATCGAATTCTCCTATACTCACATTATATTATATCTTAATTTCCAGTTCAATGGCAGTAGGCGAAGAAAGTGTTTGGCAATGTTGAATGGATATGGTATACTATAATGTGAGATTTTATGTTTTCATACCTACAACAGAAAGCGGGTGAATAATTTGAGTAATTATGACGATTATAATTCAAAAAATGGAAACAATTCAGATACAGAGCAGCATAGATCACGGCGTGCCAAAAAGCAGCGGGAAGAAGAACTTGCCATGGCCAGAGAGCAGGAAAAACGCTCTCAAAAGAGAAAAGCAATAGCCGACAAGGTAAAGACCGCTGCCGGAGGCGAAGCAGCTGTAAGCAGCAAGAAATATAAACTTAACAAGAAACAATTCCTTAAGTTTGTTATCTGTATTATTTTAGCGGTTGCCATTCTCACAGTTGGCTATGCGACTGTAGTTATCATAAGTGCACCGAAAATTCAGACTGACAACATATACAGTCTGCTGTCACAGAGTTCTGTGTTATACGATGACAAGGGTGAGGTAATCGACAGCGTTTCCAGCAGCGAAAAACGAACCATTGTGGAAATAAGTCAGATTCCGGACCATGTTCAGAAGGCCTTCATAGCATTGGAAGACAAGACTTTTGAGACCCATCACGGTTTTAATATTATCCGTATTTTTGGTGCTATAAAAGATGCTGTTTTTCATGGGGGCGGCATCAGCGGCACCAGTACTATTACTCAGCAGCTGGCCAGAAACCTCTACCTTGAAGATCAGAAGAGCGAGCGTTCACTAAGCAGAAAGATTACCGAAGCGTATTATGCTGTTATTTTGGAAAGCAAGCTCAATAAGGATGAAATCCTTGAGGCATACCTCAATACAATTTACTTCGGCTGCGGCAACGGAGTACAGACTGCGGCTCAGGCGTATTTCTCAAAAGATATTGAGGATGTAACCATTGCAGAGGCTGCAGCACTGGCGGCAATGCCTCAGCTTCCAAGTGCCTATGCACTTGTATACTCTGTCTCCTCTTCAGAGATTACAGAGGACACACCAAATATAATCACTAAAAATGATGACACCGCATATCTTTGGAACGATGCGGCCGCAGGCAGAATGAAGACATGTCTCAAGCTCATGTACGAGCAGGGATATATTTCAAAAGAAGAATATGACGAAGCTGCGGCTACTGAAATCAAGGACATAGTAAACCCTAACCTTGATACACTCAACAGTGTTTCCAACTACTTTGCTGACTATGTAATCGAGACAGTAATTAAGGACCTCCAGGATGAGTACGGCTACGACTATAATCGTGCCAGCGATATGGTTTATAACGGAGGACTTCAAATATATACCACTATGGATTCACAGGCCCAGTCAGTTGTTGAAAAGGAATTTAAAAACGATAACAACTTCCCTCAGCCTATGGGCTATTCAAGAGACAACAACGGCAACATAAAGAATCCGAACGGCGGTATACTCCTTTACGCATATTCAAACTATATTGAAAGCGACGGCAGCTTCAAGCTCAGAAAGAGTGAATATAAGAAAAATGAGGATGGTTCGCTGACAATTTATGCCGGCAAGCGCCTTCTCATATATGATACAAATGTTCAGGGTCAAACCGACTACAGCGTGGAATTCAAGAACATGTACACCATAGAAAACAACAAGTTCTACTCCATTCCTGGAGGATACCTGAATATTCCTCAGGAATACAAGTCCAGAGACTCAGAGAATAATCTGGTCATATCGGCCAAGTTCTTTGAAGACTACCCTGACTTCTTCACTCAGGATGGCGAAAAGCTTTCCACCAAAGATTACTCCTTGAAGCAGAAGGTTATACAGCCTCAGTCTGCTATGACAATTGTTGATAACAAGACAGGTGCCATCAAGGCTATGATAGGAGGCCGTAAGACTTCAGGCAGAATGCTCTTCAACAGAGCAACCTCCCCTCGCCAGCCGGGTTCATCAATAAAGCCGATTGCAGTATATTCCCCTGCCCTCCAACTGAGCTACGAGCTTTCACAGGATGGCAAGGAGTTTACAGCTACAGATAACGGTTTTGACAAACAGGGTGCTGAACTATGGGGCAATTATCTCACTACGGCATCTATCGTAGACGATGAACCGACAAAGATAAACGGAAAAACATGGCCGGTTAACTCCTACCGTTCTTACAGAGGTCTGTACACCTTCAGAACTGCCCTTCAGCAATCTGTAAACGTTTGTGCAGTAAAAATCCTGTCACAGGTGGGAGTAGACTACGCCTACGATGTTGCAGAAAAATTCGGACTTACCACCCTTATCAAGGAAGGTGAAAGCAATGACCTTAACTTGGCAGCACTGGGTATGGGCGGTATGACCAAGGGTGCAACCACTCTGGAAATGGCCAGTGCATACTCCACCTTCGTAAATGATGGTATTCACAAGAGCTACTCCTGCTACACCAAGGTTACCAACAGAAACGGTGACATCATTCTTGAACCTGCCGTTACCGAGACAGAGGTCCTTGATCCGGGCGTTGCCTGGATTATGCGTGATGTGCTCCAGACAGTAGTCAGCGAAGGTATCGGTTCTTACGCCAGAGTTTCCGGTGAAAAGGTCGGCGGTAAAACAGGTACTACATCTGACAGCTACGACATCTGGTTTGACGGATTCTCAGCAAACTACTCCGCTTCCATCTGGATTGGAAACGACGTAAATATAAAGCTTTCCTCAATGTCACCTATGGCGGCAAGCCTTTGGGGAAAAATTATGGGACAGATTGACGGAGCCAAAGGCGGCACCTACTCGTCGAAACCGTCTAACGTTGTCTCCGCAAAGATTGATATGAAGAGCGGACTTCTGGCTACTGATGCAAGTACCAATACTCGTACTGAATACTTTACATCAGGCACAGAGCCAAAAGAAGCAGGAACTCTTAACCAGGTTGCTCAGGTTTGCTCAGATTCAGGATACCTTGCAACTCCTTCCTGCTCACATACTAAGTCTAAATCAGGCGTTATGAGGCCATATGTTCCAAGCAAAAGCGTCGGCGACTACAGGAATGAGCTGCCTCACTACTATTGCAACCTTCACAATCCTAATCCTGAGGTTTACCCTACAGAACCGGGAAAGAAAGTTACAATTGTAGAGGAACCGATTACTGAACCGGAGCCTGATCCGATTGAGCCAACTGACCCTTCAGAAACCGATCCGGTAACACCGCCGGACTCTAATAAGCCTGATGATAACGAAAACGGTGATGACTAAATAAAGATATCATACGAAAAACCCGCAACGCAGTGAGCAGCTGCATTGCGGGTTTTCTTTACCCCTGCCCCTCCACAAGAAAAGGGGCTTTTTCTGGAGGACTGAAGATTTATTTCTTCCCCAGATATGCTTCCTGGATTTTAGGGTCTTTGATTAAATCTGAGGCCTTACCTTCGGAGGTGATGACACCTTGTTCTAAAACATAGGCATAGTCGGCAATTGATAAGGCCTTGAAAGCATTTTGTTCTACCAAGAGGATTGTTTTTCCCATGGATTTTATTTCTTTTATTATTTCAAATATAGTATTTATCAATAGAGGAGCCAGTCCAAGTGACGGTTCGTCCAGCAGAATCAGTTCCGGTGAAGACATCAGTCCACGTCCCATTGCAAGCATCTGCTGCTCACCGCCTGACAGTGTACCGGCAATCTGCTTTTCCCTTTCCTTAAGTCTTGGGAAAAGTTCATAAACTCTTTCAAAGTCGGCATTGATGCCCTTAGTATCATTTCTGAGATATGCGCCCATCTTCAGGTTTTCGTGAACGGTCAGATTGGCGAAAATCACACGGCCTTCAGGTACCTGACAGATACCTGACTTAACCACACTGTGAGCATGAGTGGACAAAGGCTGTCCATTATACTCGATATGGCCCTGATACTTTATAACACCGCTGATGGCGTTAAGCATGGACGATTTTCCGGCACCGTTACTGCCGATGATGGTTACTATTTCACCTTTTTTAACATTTACATCTATGCCGCGGATAGCGTGAATGCCGCCGTAAAATACATTAAGATCTTTGACTTTCAGCATATCACTCTTCCTCCTTTCCAAGGTATGCCTCTATTACATCCTTGTTGTTCTGAATATCTGAAGGAACACCCTCTGCCAGGAACTTACCGAAGTTCAGCACATACATTCTGTCGCAAAGGTTCATAACCAGATCCATATGGTGCTCAATAATGAGAACAGTCAAATCAAACTTATCTCTTATTTCCTTTACAAGTTCCACAAGAGCCATGGTTTCTTCCGGGTTCATACCTGCTGCCGGTTCGTCCAGAAGAAGAAGCTTCGGATCCAGTGCAAGTGCTCTGGCAATCTCCAGCTTTCTCTGAAGTCCATAAGGCAGATTTGCTGCGGTCATATCTCTGTAGTCCCACAAGCCCATCATCTTAAGAAGTTCTTCGGTTTTATCGTTAAGCACCTTTTCCTGAGCTGCCTGTTTCTTAAACCAAGGGAATACGATATTTGTAAACGGCACCTTCCATGGGAAGAAGGATACCAGAAGTCCGTATGACGCACTTCTGTGGCATGCAGTCAATACGTTTTCGTATACGGAAAGCTTCTTAAAAAGCCTTATGTTCTGGAATGTACGGGTGATACCCATTTCCGCGATTTCCGAAGGCTTATGAGGCTTGAAGATGAATCTTCTCTTCAGGTCGTTTACAAAGCCTGCTCCATAAGGGTCAGCCTTGGCAACATGCTGTTCCCCTTTTCCGCCGTCGAAATATATGTCACCTTCCGTGAGTGTATATACACCTGTTATAAGGTTGAAAATCGTAGTCTTGCCTGCTCCATTAGGACCGATGAGTCCGAAGATTTCACCTTCGTTTATTGAGAAGCTTACATCTCCTACTGCAGTAAGTCCGCCGAAACGTTTAGTAACGTGATCTAATGTCAATACCTTTCTTGCCATTACGATTCACCTCCTTGCGCTGTCTCTGCCTTAGCCTTGGCTGCCTGTCTTGCCGCCTTGGCTGCACGTCTTTCCGGCATGGTCTTAAACCAGCGGATAATGCCTGTAGGGCTGAATTCAATACCGCCCAGAAGGCCCTGTGGTCTTACAGCCATTACGAAAATTACTGCTGCACCGTAGATAACCATTCTCCACTGAGCGAATTCTCTGAAGATTTCAGGGATGAAGGTCAGGAAGAAAGTACCTACTATTGAACCTGTGATGGAACCGAGACCGCCGATGATAACCATGATGGTCAGCTCTGTCGACTTGGTCAGCATGAATATTGCCGGGTTGATATATCCAAGATAGAATGCCCACAGTGCGCCGCCGATACCTGCGTAAAGAGCGGAAATTGCCAGGGATTCCATCTTATACTTAAATACATTGATACCGATTGCCTGAGAAGCAAGCTCCTCTTCACGGATGGCAATCATGTTTCTGCCGTGTCTTGACTTGATAAGGAACCACATGAAGATTACGCCAATTACAACGAATACGTAAACTACCTCGATGGAAGATTTCATCGGGATTCCTGTCATACCTCTGGCACCGCCGAGGAACTGCACGTTGTTAAAAATAAGTCGCATTGCTTCACCGAAACCCAGCGTAGCGATACAGAAATAGTCTCCTTTAAGGTTCAGAGTAAGTGCACCAATGAAGAAGGAAACCAGCATTGCTGCAAGACCGCCGCATAAAATAGCCGGAATAAACGGTACGTGAAGCATGGTAGCAAGTGCTCCGGAAACATATGCTCCTATAGCCATAAAGCCTGCATGACCAAATGAGAACAGCCCTGTAAAACCTGTCAGAAGCGACAGACCCATTACTACCATAAGGTTGATTCCGCAAAGAATAAGGATTCCACTTAAATAATACCATTCAAACATCAATAAGCACCTCCTTAAGCTTTGTCTTCCGTAATCTTGCCCATCAGGCCGGACGGCTTGATTACAAGTACGATTATGAGCAGTGCAAATGCTATGAAGTCTCTCCAGTTAGATGCTACATAACCGGCAGCGAAGGTTTCGATCATTCCCAGAAGAACGGAACCTATTACAGCGCCCGGAAGGCTTCCCAGACCGCCGAATACTGCGGCAATGAAGGATTTGTTGGTGATAATTCCAATGGTTGGATATACGGTAAATCTCATACCGAACATCATACCTGCCAGGCCTGCCAGCACACCACCCAATAAGAAAATAACGAATACTACTTTATCTACGTTTACGCCCATCAGTGTAGCACCTTTTGAGCTGTATGATGAAGCTCTGATTGCAAGACCGATCTTGGTTTTCTCAAGAATGAATACCAGGAGCAACAGGCTGACTGCAGCGATTACAAACATAATCAGGTCAAGCTTGTTTATAGACACATCCCCGATTTTGAACGCTGTTGAAGCGAAAATCTGAGGATAAGTCTTAAATGTCGGGCCGATAGTAGCTATTACCAGATTCTCCAGAAAAATGGAACCACCCATAGCTGCTATAATGAAATAAAGGCCCGGTGCATTTCTTCTTCTTAATGGTCTGTACGCTATCCTTTCAACTATAACTGCTACTATGCCGCAGCCGATAGCAGCTACCACAAGGGCTGCCATAAACGGCAGAGGGAGAAGTGTCATTGCGTAGAAGCCGAAATAGGCTCCAAGCATGATAACGCTTCCGTGAGCGAAGTTTGAGAAGTTAAGGATACTGTAAACAAGAGAGTATCCTACCGCCATCAACGCATAAATACTACCTAAGGACAGACCGTTTATTAATTGCTGTAAAAATTGGCTCATGTTGTCCTCCTAAAACTAAAAACTTGTGATTTTATAAAACAGGGGCAGGCGATGCCGCCCGCCCCCTTTCTTTTTTAATTGAGCTCTTTTCCTATATTCTATATACTAGATAGGATTTGCAGGGCTGTATTTTTCTACGAAGTAAGGAGCAACCTTGCCGTCCTTATACTTGTACTGCTGGATTGCAGCTTCCTTGCCTGCAGGGTTGTGATCTTCTGGGGACATTCTGATTGTACCGGTTAATCCCTGAACCTCAACCTGAGTCATAGCCTCAGCAACCTTTTCAGGATCAGCTGTGCCGGCTTTTTCGATAGCAGCGCACAGAAGCAGGAATGCGTCGTGACCCATGTAAGCATTTAATTCTACTGTAGCGTCCTGTCCGTAAGTCTCTCTGTAGAGTTCCTTAAGAGGCTGTACTGCAGGGTCGTTATCGTCTAAGTGGTTAACTACATATGAACCGTCGATAGCTTTGCCGCCCATCTCGTTAAGAGTTTCTGACTGCCATCCGTCACCGCCGAGCAGTGTAGCGTCGATTCCAAGGTCTCTTGCCTGTTTAGCGATAAGTGCTACTTCCTTATAGAATCCAGGAAGAAGGATACAATCAGGGTTAGCTTTCTTAATGTTTGTAAGCTGTGCTCTGAAGTCTGTATCTCCGGAGTTGTGTGATTCGTCAGCAACTATCTTGCCGCCGTTTGCTTCGAAGTATTCTACGAAGTACTGTCTGAAGCCCTGAGCATAGTCAGAAGAGATATCGTAAAGGATAGCTGCTGTCTTGTATCCTAATTTATCGATAGCCCATGATGCTGCTACGGAACCCTGATACGGGTCGATGAAGCATACTCTATAGCTGTAAGGATTTAATGTGCCGTCATCGTTAACTGTAACCTTAGTGTTTGTTGCTACAGTTGCGATTCCTGCAGTATGAGTTTCTGTAAGTACTCCGGCCATAGCGATTGCCAGGTTTGAAGCGTTAGGTCCGATGATACCTGCAACCTTGTCCTGAGATACCAGTCTCTTGGTTGCGTTGATTGTTTCGTTAACGTCACCCTTAACGTCATATCCAACAAATTCTAATTCGCGTCCCAGTAAGCCGCCTTCAGCGTTCTTCTGGTCGATTAACATTTTAATAGTGTTTGATTCGCAGGTGCCGAATACAGCCTGGTCGCCTGTCTGTGAGCCTACCCAGCCGATTTTGATAGGGCCCTCATCGTAGTCGCTGCCGCCACCGCCGCAGGCTGCCATACTGAACACAAGTACAAATGTCAATAAAATTGCCAATACCTTTTTCATACTTTTCTCCTCTCATTTTAAATTTGTGTGTTAATTTGATATCATGATTATATTCACTGTCTTCAAAATGCTTCATACAACTTCAAAAAAATTCAATCCAAATGCCTATTCTTCAAAATGCTTCAAAACGCTTCAAAATTCTTCAAGAAATTATAGTGTTTCTATGGTATAATTCTATTAGGAGGAACGAGTATAGATGAACAAGAATTCCAGACTGTTTCTTATGGTGTCTGTTAGCTCTATTGCTTCTCAGATTTACCTGAATATGTTCGTTGACGGCTTCATCATTGCAATGTCGGTAGTTATGATGGGCATTTTCCTTTATATCTTTAAGGATTTGGAAAGTGTTGTCGCAATTATGCTAATTGGCATCTGCTCCCCGGCCTTCCGTCTCATTGTAATGCTTTGGAAAGGCGGAGATTGGGCCAAATCAGCTATCCTGTGCCTTCCTGACATGGCTTTCTTTTTTGCGTATGCATTTTTCTTTGGATTTGTGTTGCGCAAGCTGGGATATACTTCATACGGAAATTATTATATACGACTGACACTCAGCGATTTTTTATCCAACTGCATTGAAATGATGGTCAGATTCCTTATTTTTCACCAGTTCTTTACGGTACAGAGGTTGGGTGGTCTTATAATTCTTGCAATATGCAGAAGCTTCTTTATACTTCTTATCTGTATATCCTCGGACATCTATAAATCTCTTCTGGAAAAGACTGAGCACGAGGAAAATTACAAAAGGCTTGTCCTCATGGCTTCCACCTTCAACAGCGAGGTTTATTTTATGGAAAAAAACATGAACGAAATTGAAGACATTATGAAAAATGCCTTTACTCTATATAGAACACTTGAACGTGAAAACTATCCAAAGAGTCTGCAGAACATCACTCTTGAGATTGCAAAGGATATACACGAAGTGAAAAAAGGCTACAGACGTGTAATACGAGGCCTGCAGGACAACTTTCTCAGCGAATTCAAAGATACTGTCCTCAGTCTTAGCGATATTCTTAAAATTTTATCAGTAGATGTTGAAAAAAGCTCTGCTGACATCGGTGCTAATATCACATTTACCTACAGCTACAAAACTAATTACATGATTGAAAAACACTTTGCTTTCATGAGTATTTTAAGGAACCTGGTATCCAATTCTATCGATGCATTGTCGGAATCTCACCCCTTTCACGGTTCCATCGACATAAGCTGCACCGATGATATAATCGAAAATATAAAATACTGTGTTATTAACATCAAAGACAACGGCCCGGGAATACCAGACGATGTGATTGATGTGCTGTTCGAGCCGGGATTTTCCACCAAGTATAATGAAGAGACAGGTGACATAAACAGAGGACTGGGGCTTACCCTGGTTAAAGACCTTCTCACCGAACATTTCGATGGTCAGGTAAGTGTAGCCTCTTCCCGTCACGGTACTGTCTTTACCCTTAAAATTCCTGAATATGCTTTTTCCAGAGAAAGAAAGGAGGTCTGATACATATGAAATTTTATATTCTTGATGACCTGATAAGCTCTGTAAAGGTAATGTCAAACATAATTGAGAGCAGCAATCTGGGAGAGATAATCGGCACAAACACCAATTCCGAAAAAGGTGTTGCAGAAATACTGGCCAAGAAACCTGATATCGTGCTGGTTGACCTTCTTATGCCTGTAAAGGACGGAATCACCGTTGTAAACGAAGTTCGTGAAGTAAATCCGGATATCAGTTTCATAATGGTTTCACAAGTGGTAGATAAAAATATGATTTCTGATGCTTACAACGCAGGAATCGAGTTTTTTATCACCAAACCCAACAACCGGATAGAAATTGAAAATGTAATAAGGAGAGTTATAGAAAAAAAGCAGATGGAAACTGTACTAAGCGGTATCCGTTCTGTTATGGGTCAGCCTTCCCCCGCCTCTCAGCATGCAACATCTGAAAAAAGCGGCGATGAATTCACTGCAAAGGTTAAAAAAATCCTGGGTTCTGTAGGCATGCTGGGCGAAAGCGGTACCAAAGATATTCTGAATGTGTGCAGCTATTTAAATCGCAACAATCTCAACTATGACAGCAAGACCACGCTTAACGATTATGCGGCTCATCTGAATGAAGATCCTAAGAGTGTAAAGCAGAGAATACGAAGAGCAATAAAGAGAGGCCTTACAAATGTGGCTTCTCTGGGAATTGAAGATTACTACAGCGATTCATTTGATGAATATTCCCATACACTGTTCAACTTTGACACAGTGCGTATGGAAATGGATCTTCTCAGAGGAAAATCCCAATACGGAGGCAGACCTACCATTGATCGGTTCTTCGAGGGTCTGGAGGCTCTATGCGAAGACTAGTATATGAAAATGAATATTAAAAACCCGGATACTTTCCCAATGTCATTAAGTTAAGATGACGAACACAAAAAGACTTCGTATCGAAAAGAT
>CALZOZ010000041.1 GCA_945828095.1 uncultured Clostridia bacterium | reverse complement strand
CGTCGGCAGCGTCAGATGTGTATAAGAGACAGTGTATATTCCATTGTACCACATTATATAAAATTTGCAAGTGCGGTACTTTTATTGTACAATATAAAAGAAAAATTTATTTATGTTTATTTCAGGGAGAATAAAAAGTGAGGATAAAAAGATTTGTAGGCGGCAGTCTGGAAAGCAACGGATATATAATCAGCACAAGGGAAAAAGGCAGCTGCTTTGTAATAGACCCGGGCTATGAGCCTAAAAAATTTATTGATTATGTGGAAAAGGAGGGACTTACACTGATTGGTGTTATCCTTACACATCACCATCACGATCATGTGGGCGGCGCTGCTAAAATCAGAGACTATTTCGGTGTTCCTGTGATGATGCATGAAATGGATGCACATGTATACAAGGGAGCTGTGGACAGACAGCTTAGAGACGGTAATGTGCTGAATCTGGACGGAGAAGCACTGCGCATTTTTAATACTCCCGGACACACATGGGGTTCCATTTGCATTCTTTCCGAAAAAAGCAAGGTGGTGTTTACCGGTGATACGATTTTCGATACAGACCTGGGGAGAACAGATCTGGCTGACGGCTCGCCGAGGGACATGGAGGAATCATGCCGCAGCGTAATCGACAGATGGTCCAATGAGTATACCATATATCCGGGTCACGATGGCTCGGCAACTATGAAGCAGGTAAGACAGTACAACAGGGAATTTCTTGACTGTCTTAAATAATGAGAGAAGAGGAAACATAAAACGTGAATATTTTTAAATTAAAAAACTCGCCCATACTTGATAAAATAAAGCTGATAGCCCTTGACCTTGACGGCACAACCCTTACCAGAAACGGCCTGACACGCAGGACCAAGGAGACTCTGGAGGAAGCCATAGCCAATGGAGTTGATGTGGTTATCGCAACGGGGCGGCCTTATTCTGCCCTGCCTGAGGAGGTTAAAAACATAAAGGGCCTGGAGTACATAATAATTTCTAACGGGGCCCATATAGTGAAGCCTCTTACAGGAGAATTTCTCTATTCAAATTATGTAGACAGGGATGCGATACTGAACGTGCGCAGGATACTTATGGAAAGAGATTTTCCTGTAGAAGTGTTTACAGAGGGCAGAGCATATGTAGACAGGGAGCTCTATGAAGATGTAAAAAAGAACGGCTCCACTTATCTGGCGGCAAAGTACATCCTTCGCACCAGAGAGCCCGTAGATAGAATTTTTGACTTCTGGTATGAGCATAGCAGCCGGATAGAAAATGTAAACATACAGTTTGAATATCAGCAGGATAAAGCAGAAATGAAGACTGTCCTTGAAAAGGCAGAGGGAATAACTTTAACATCATCCACCTTTCATAATCTGGAGGTGGGCGGGGAGACTACCAGCAAGGCATCGGCACTTGAAGAAGTCTGCCGCATGAAAGGTATAACCATGGAAAACGTCATGGCTTTTGGCGACAGCCCTAACGATGGAGCAATGATAAGAGGCGCCGGAATAGGTGTAGCAATGGAAAATGCCACCGCAGACATCCTTGAGGATGCTGACATTACAGCACCGTCAAATGACGATGAGGGGGTGGCATATACTATAAGAATGCTTCTTCTAGGGGAGACGGATCCGCTTCTTTCATCAGAGTTTTGTTAGTATACATGGCCTGGTCGGCACGGCGGAATACGTCCCCGTAATTTTTATCTGTGCCGTCGATGTAAACAGCAATTCCGCAGGCAATGGAAATCTCCATTTCTCCGCTTTCTTTACTTAATTGTTCTGTCATTTTTACATTAGGGCATTTGTTGGATTTGGCGTATTCATCATAATCGTCGCCTTCCAGTATAATGACAAATTCATCGCCGCCGATTCTGTATACAGGGCTTAATTTAAAAATACTGCAGAGACAGCCACATGCTTTGGTAATGAGATAATCCCCTGTTTCGTGACCAAATGTATCATTTATAATCTTCAGATTATTGATATCAAATATGGCGACAGCAAAGCGTGCATGACCCAGCTGAATATTTTTGTTTATCTCTGAGACAGCCTCATAGTAGGCTGTTTTGTTTTTTACGCCTGTCAGTGCATCCAGATAAGCCAGGTTGTTTATGTATTCGATGTGGTTATTAAGGCTGGCAACCGTGGTCTGGAAGCTTTCTGTAAGAATACCGATTTCATCATTTGTGGTTCTTGTAAGAGAAACATCCAGATTTCCATCGGCTATTTTCTGGGCGGCAGAGGTAAGCGCTTTAAGAGGACTTACCAGCTTTTCTGTAATAAAAAATGTTAAACAGCCGAATATGAGGGCAATAATTACGGTTATTGCCAATATCATTGAAAACAGAGTGCGCGTGGATGCGTCTATTTCTGCTATGGGGGCTGCAATGGCCAGTTTCATTCCGTTGCGAAGGGTGGTAAAGGCCATTTTCTTTTTTTTGCCATTCCACGAATACGGATACAGCTTGCCGTCGCTGCTTTCACTGTCAAAATCAACGATAGCTGTTTCCGTGTCGACAACAATCCCGGATAACTTTTCGTCTGACTTGACGTAAGGGTGATATATGAGATTTCCGCTGTCATCTGTCAGAAAAGCATAGCCTGTATCATATATGTCTGCACCATCAATCAATTCTTCTATTACAGAGAAATCAATATCCATGCCCAATATGCCCATGAGCTGACCGTCCTTATACAAAGGAATTATGTATGATATGATATTACATTTAAGGATTGGATTGTAGTATGGTTCAAGCCATATGGCCTTTTTAGCTGTAACCGGAGCATAGTACCATTCCATCTTAATATCATCAGGTGAATAAAGTGAGAGATCAGTAAGCTTAGTTCTAACCATTTCATCACTAGCAATTTTTTTATTTGCAAAAAAGCCTTCATCAGGAGGCATTATATCGGGATTAAAATGAAGGTAGACCGCTAGAGCTCCCTCTGTATTTTGCGCGGCATTTGCTGATATATCATACAAATGGTCCTTATAGCTGTCGAGATAAGCTTGATCATTTATGAGTCTGTCGGGACTTTCCAGTTCAGACATAGAATAAACTGCCAAAGTTTCTACCGACTGTTCTATGCGCACCAAAAGAGAATCCAGCATTGCACCTCTTTCCTTACACATGAGATTCATGGACATGGCGGAATCATTGTCGATTACCTTGGTAGCGGATTTTATACTTACTACTCCTATGACAGCAGCACAAAGTAAAACGCTGCTTAATATTAATACTAAAAATTTTGTCTGTATGGATTTCATGTTTCCATTGTAACTAAAAAAGGCAGGTATTTCAACAGATATTGACAAGATAAATAAAGTATTTTGTTTTGAACATGAATACTGGAATAAAAGGTATTACGTTTTTACTTGACATATGCGGTTGGTTGTTATAGACTAAGTACAACATGAGGTTGGTGACTGCCAACCAAAATGAACAGACAGATGGAGGAAGGTATATCATGGAAAATCTGAAGCTGTGTGAAAGTGATTACCGGTTCATGTCGGTAATCTGGGAAAACGAGCCTCTTCCTTCAGGCAGGCTTGTGGAGCTTTGCACTGAAAAACTGGGCTGGAAAAAGGCTACGACCTATACGACATTGAAAAAGCTCAGCGAAAAAGGTTTCGCACAGAATGTGGACACCATCGTGTCATCCCTGGTACCCAGAGAGCAGGTGCAGGCCTACGCCAGCGAGCATTTTGTGGAGCATACTTTCGCAGGGTCTTTACCTAAGTTTCTGGTGTCTTTTTTGGGGGATAAAAAGATTTCTGAAGAGGAGGCAGCAGAGCTTAAACGCCTTATAGACCAGCATAAGGAGGGGTAAGATGGAAAGGATATTTGTGACTGTTGTTAACATGAGCATAGCAGCGTCTTGGGTTATCGCAGCAATTCTGCTGGTGCGTCTTATACTCAGGCGCGCTCCTAAAAAGTATTCCTATGTCCTTTGGGCGGCAGTTGGCTTTCGGCTCTGCTGTCCGGTTTCATTCAAGCTGCCGGGGAATATATGCCGGTCAGACTGCAGGGCAGCTTGCAGATACAGGAGTGACGAACCCTGTCAGCGTAATGGCACTGATATGGCTTACGGTGACGTTGGTATTCATTGCTCTGGGCATCGCGTCATATATCAGATTGAAACGCAGAATGGACACTGCCCTAAGACTTGAGGGCTGTGAGGAGAATGTATGGCAGTCGGATGCGGTTTCTTCGCCGTTTATTATGGGATTTATCAGGCCTAAAATCTATATCCCTTTGGGTCTGGATCAGGGAACACTGGCATATGTTCTGGCTCACGAAAACTATCATTTGAGACGGAAGGACCATCTGGTAAAGTCTCTTGCTTTTCTGCTGCTGGCAATCCACTGGTTCAATCCTTTCTGCTGGCTGGCCTTTTACCTAATGAACCGCGATATGGAAATGAGCTGCGATGAAAAGGTGCTGGCAGAGGGCGAGGAGCTTTCAAGAGAGGAAATGAAAAAAAGCTACAGTATGTCTCTGCTTTTCTTTGCCGCAGACAGACGGTTTCCGTCACCGGGGCCGCTGGCATTCGGGGAGACTGATGTGAAGCGAAGAATCAAAAATGTGCTCAGCTGGAAAAAGCCTGCAGCTTGGCTTGCGGCTGTAACTGCAGTAATATGCATTGCAGTGACGGTGCTTTGCATCGCCAATCCGGAAGATTCCGGCAGCACATGGAGCAGATGGAGAAATCAGAGAACAGTAGCTATAATCGGAGGAACAGAGGTGTCTGCAGAGAGGATGGAATATGCCATAAGATATAACACCTATTTTGCAGGCTATGATCCGGTGGAGGACGGACTGAATGCGGTAAAAACTCAGATTTGGCAAAAGAATGTGGTGGAAAGCTTTATGACTCCTCAACAGAAAGGAAGGATATCCGCCAGTATTGAAGCGAAAGCTGAGGAGAAGCTTAAAGCATTTGAAGAAATGTCTGAAAAGGAGCAACAGGAATTTTTTGGTCCTTTGGGAATCACATACGAAGAATGGAAGAAAATTTATCTGCCTGAATATGACGCTCCTGCAGAGGTGTATGCGGGTCTTATGATTGCGATGCCCGGATCGGGATATGATGCTTTTAACATCGCGTCCCAAAGTGTAGAAATTATAGATGAAGCTTTCTTTGATAAAATGCGTAGAGAATTTCCAAAGGCGGTGGGAATTACGGACGGAGAGGTTTCTGAAGTAACAGCGAAGTTTGAGCAAAACAGCGGTGCTTCGGATACCAGACTCTACAGCAGATATATTTATAGAGGCGGGGAAAAGGCCATACTCTATGTAAATACGCTCATGAAGGATGGCAGCAGAAGCGATGGTGAGATTTATGCAGAAAGAAAGAAGGGGCAATGGTCATTTACAGATTTTAAAAAGTTCACCGATTATGGCAGACGCAAGAATCTGACACACAACATCATAGACATGAATCAGGGGGAAGATGGAGATATGAAGTCGTTCTACATTGACAGCTTCAACTTTTTTCCTGAATTCTATTCGCCTAATATGGGCTCGGTTATTATAGAGAAAAAGGGTGACAGAACCTTTATGTCGGTGAGGATGATTATTATGAGGTACACCAACACAGGGGCACCGGAAGGACCGGAGATATCATTTATAGCCGACATGACGGATTTCAATAACCCTGTGATCCTGAGAAAAAAGATGACAGGGGGCACCTACTACGGTAACGATGAGGCTTTTAAGGAGCATAGCGAGGCGTATTATGTCATAGGAGAGGAAAGACTCCGTGAAATGGCGAAGAAACTTTACGATTATGTGCCCGCCCATGACATAGACGATCAACAGTAATGGAATGGCTGATAAGCCAAATGGATAACAAAGAAAGGCGCTGACGGAATACTGCCGGCGCCTGTTAATTTTTTTGCGTATCTATGTACTCATTACATTTCTTTTCGAGCATTGTAAAGTCTACTGTATTTTTTATGTAGACAATATCTTTTTTATCTTTCTTTTGCTTATAGATAGTGCGAGCATTTCTATATATCTGATTTTGATGACGCCTGATGAATATTAGTTGTTTGCTGAGCAAAGCTTGATACTTCTCATCCGGCTCAGAAGTTAGATCATATGGAATCAAGGAACAGTCTGGTACGGGAATCATATTGCTGAATTTAAGGGTTCCAAGCAGTTTCTTTCCTGAAGCGGAGTTTTCTGTTATACGCATAATAGGTACGATAGAAGGTCTTATTGCTGTTATGCCGTCAATTAAGACATAATCAGAAGCCTTTGGAGAAGAAAGTGGCACTAAATACTTATATCCATTAATTTGGAGTACAATTCCGATATACTTTCTTTTCTTTTGAATACCATCATCTTTGTTATATAATATATTCTTCTCGAAAATATGAAGATAATTGATATAATCGGAACTTACTTCAAAGATTTTTAGCATAATTTTACCTCCTGTATAAAAAAAGACAACCCGAAGGTTGTCTTGAAATTATCGTTCCCACTGTCTGGCAGGGACTCTCCTGATTTGATGGTTCCCACTTTTCGGCAGGGACTCTCCTGATTTAAAATTTCCCACTGTCTGGCAGGGACTCTCCCGATGTTATGATGTAGTATCATGATACTATATCTAAACGTTACTTTCAATACAATTTGAAAATTTTTAATATTTTTTTGGACACATTTTACAACGCCTGTAAGGGACTGTGCAATCGGTTGCCGCAGATTTCCACTTGCCAAAAGAACATTTGTTCGGTATAATATAATCAGAACAGAAAAACGGAGAGAAGTACAAGGGGAGGCGGAGACCATGGCTAGCTGCGGCAGTGATAAACACGCAAGAGGAATCGGAGAAAACAGAATATATATGTGCATAGATTTAAAGTCCTTTTATGCATCGGTGGAGTGCGCGGAGCGTGGACTTGATCCTTTCACGACCAATCTGGTGGTGGCTGACCCGGAGAGAACGGATAAGACAATATGTCTTGCGGTTTCGCCGGCTATGAAGGCATTGGGGGTGCCCGGCAGATGCAGAGTCTTTGAAATTCCAAAGGGCATAAAATACATTAAGGCGAGACCGAGGATGAAGCTTTACATCGACTATTCGGCGGATATTTACGAAATATACCTTAAATATATAGATAAGAACGATATACATGTTTATTCCATTGATGAGGTATTTATGGATGTGACAGATTATCTGGGACTTTACGGAATGAATCCGAGGCAGCTTGCTCAGACCATAATGGATGAAATCCTGCGGGAGAAAAAAATTGCTTCGGCCTGCGGCATCGGCACTAACCTGTATCTAGCTAAGGTGGCTCTTGATATTACAGCTAAGCATTCCGAGGGACGTATAGGAATTCTCGACGAAAATGATTACAGGGATATCCTTTGGGATCATCGACCTCTCACAGACTTCTGGCGCATAGGGCGGGGCATTTCCGAAAGACTTGCCCGATATGGAATTTACACCATGCGGCAGATTGCCCAGGCGGATCCGAAAATGTTATATAAGGTTTTTGGAGTGGACGCTGAGCTTCTTATTGATCATGCATGGGGGCGCGAAAGTGTTACTATGGCCGACATTAAGGCCTATGAGCCTAAGGCGCATAGTATGAGCAGCGGACAGGTGCTGGCCACAGACTATTCATATGATAAAGCACGGCTTGTGATGCGCGAAATGACCGATTCCCTGTGCCTTGAACTGGTAAAAAAGGGACTGCTGACTGACTCTATACACCTTTACGTGGGGTATTCTAAAAAGGACGGATTGCCGTCGGCAAGGGGTACCATCGGTCTGCCATTTGCCACAGGCTCTGCCCAGCTCATAACAGAGCATGCAGACAGACTCTTTGAAAGAATTGTCAGCAGACATGCCATGGTAAAACGCATGTCTGTCACATTTAATAATACGGTAAGCGATGATTGTTTTCAGCTCAATATGTTTGCAAAGTCAGAAACTTTAAAGGAAGAAAACCGGATGTTGACAGCTGTGGCTGATATAAAAGAAAAGTACGGAAAAAACTCTATCTTCAAAGCCATGGATCTGGAGGAAGGAGCCACAGCCATAGAACGAAACAGACAGATTGGAGGACACCGGGCATGAACAGACAGGACAGGGCCAAGCAGTTTATGCCCTTCGCTGCGCTTAAGGGTTACGAGGAGGCACTGCGCCGGCGCGAAAGCAGCCCGGAGCCTCGCATTGTGCTGGGGGAGGATGGAGCAGAGGAGCTGGACAGGAAGCTGCGCAGTCTTTCTGTTGGTGATTCAGTTCGGGTGCGTCACTATCGCAGGCGTGGGTATGTAATTACCGAGGGGACTGTTAGCGGTATTTTGTATCATAAGAGAAGACTTAAGGTGGGACAGGAAGAAATCAGGTATGATGATATAGCGGAACTGGAAATATTATAAGTGGTCAATCTAGGCAAACAGGCAAACACAGGCAAACACATGTAAAGGTAAAGGTAGGTAAAGGTAAGGCGGCGTCGTGCCGCCTTTTTTTGCACTATAATACATAATATGGATAATTATATTGACAGATAGAGTAATATAATGTAAAATTGTAAATAAATTCTAAATAAAATGGCGTATTTCATGAATCTCACAGGGGGAAGAGGTGAGAATTGAACAACAAAAGAATAGGAACACTTGGAGAAGAACTGGCGGGAATTATGCTGCAGGAGAAGGGGTATAAAATTCTGGCAAAAAATTTCCGATGCAGATACGGCGAAATCGATATAATCGCATCAAAAAACGGGGTGCTGGCTTTCGTCGAGGTGAAAACCAGGCTTTTTGAGTCATGCGGAAACGGAGCAGAATCGGTCACAGCTGTTAAAAGACAGAGAATAAGACGCTGTGCTTTGTGCTACATGGCCATATGCCGACGGTACTATGAAGCGGTGGACTTTCAGGTGATTGAGATAAACGCTGCTCATCTGGAAAGATTGGAATTTTAGGAGGATGGGATTATGCTTGCAATAACAAGAACAGCAGCCCTGGCAGGAATTGAAGGAATCAGCGTTAAAGCGGAGGTGGATGTGGGCAGAGGACTTCCGGCGTTTCACGTTATAGGACTAGGTGATACAGCGGTGAAGGAAGCTGCAGACAGAGTGCGGGGTGCCATAATAAACAGCGGTTTTGATTATCCAAGAGGAAGAGTAACAGTAAATCTTTCTCCGGCATGGATACATAAAAGGGGCAGTCACTACGACCTTTCCATGGCAATAGGACTGCTTGTGGCACAAGGCGTGATTCCACAGGCAGCTGCAGAGGGAAAGGCTTTTGTTGGTGAACTGGCTTTGACGGGACGGGTTACAAGAGTAAGGGGAATTCTGCCCATGATAAGCGGCCTTGTGGGTCAGGTTAAGGAAATATATCTGCCGGAAGAAAACGTTCGGGAAGGGATGTTGGCAGCATCGGGACTGGGTATTAAAATTATAGCGGTAAAAAGTCTGAGAGAAGCTGCAGATATTCTTACAGGCAAAGTACCTGCTCCTTATTGCACCGAGGAAAATGCAGGAAATACAGCTTCGAAAAGCGAAACAATATCTTTGGATTTTGCCGATGTAAAAGGGCATTGGGCCGCAAAGGAAGCTATCGTAACGGCCGTAGCGGGAGGGCACAGTCTGCTTATGATAGGCCCTCCGGGTACAGGCAAAACTATGCTGGCAAAAAGAATCCCTACCATACTTCCCCAAATGACACCGGAGGAACAGCTTGAGACATCCATGGTATATTCACTGGTAGGCCAGCTGAGCAGCGAGAAGCCCGTAATATCAGAACGACCATTCAGGCAACTGAGCAGAAGAGCAGGACCAGCGGCGATCATGGGAGGAGGATACGAACCTTTGCCCGGAGAAATTTCCCTCGCCAGCAACGGAATACTTTTTATGGACGAGTTTCTGGAATTTGACAGAGGACAAATCGAGCTCCTCAGAAAACCCATGGAGGAAAAGAAGGTTACTATAATAAGAAGATCTCAGCCCTATACCTTTCCTGCAGGATTTACTCTGGTAGCGGCGGCAAATCCATGTAAATGCGGATATTTAGGGGATACCGAGCATCAGTGCACATGCTCGCAGACAGAGATTGACAGATACAGAAGCAGGCTTTCGGGGCCCCTTTGTGAGAGGATAGACATGTGTATAGAGGTAAGCCGGGTGAATTACAAGGCACTTACGGGTGAGGAAAGTGCCGGTTCCGAGGAAATGCGAAGACGGGCTGAAGCAGCGAGGCAGATACAAAGAGAGCGTTTTGCATCCTTTAAATTCGATACCAACGCTATGATGGACGAGGCTCATGTGAAGGAGTTTTGCCCTTTGGGTAAAAAAGAGCAGAATTTCATGAAGTCTGCTTACAGTCGTTACGGCTTGAGCCCCAGAAGGTATCATAAGATTCTGAAGCTGGCTCGTACAGCAGCGGATTTACAGGAAAGCCGGGATATAGAAGTTTTTCATCTTGCTTCAGCACTTGGCTATACCAGATTTTTTGATTCATACGAAGCAAAAAAGTAAGTTTAACAACAAAAGGGATATATAATTATGAATAAAAAAGAAAATTTCAGAATAATAAAGAAAGAGGACAAGGCGTATCCCAAGCTTCTTGGGACTATTACCAATCCGCCGGAGATTCTGTACTGCATAGGTGATACGAGTCTGCTTGAAAGCAGATCATTGGCTGTAGTAGGCTCACGTAAATGCAGCGAATACGGCAAAACCACGGCCATGAGAATAGGTGAGGCGGCTGCACATAACAATATAACTGTGGTAAGCGGCATGGCAAAAGGAATCGACAGCTTTGCACATCTTGGTGCACTGAAGGCAGGCGGCAAAACCATAGCTGTCCTGGGCTGCGGTGTAAACATATGTTATCCGAAGGAAAACAGAAAGCTTTATGAACAGATTGCTTCAGAAGGACTGTTGGTATCGGAACTGCCGCCGGATGCAGAGCCCAGACCATACACCTTTCCTCAGAGAAACAGGATAATATCGGGTATTTCCGAGGCTGTGGCAGTAGTGGAGGCAGGTACGGGAAGCGGTGCGCTTATTACGGCTGAAATAGCAGCGGCCCAGGGCCGGGAAGTATTTGCTGTGCCGGGGAATATAAACAGTCAGTACAGCCTTGGAACCAACAAGCTTTTAACAGACGGAGCTACTCCCATAGCTGTTATCGATGATATCTTCATCGGAATGGGCATAAAGCCGGCTTTATCCCGGAGTGAAACTGAGTCGCTTGGAAGGGACGAGGAGCAGGTGTATCGGCTGATTAAGGAAAACGGAGAGGTGACGGTGGATTTTATATGCCGCGCCCTGAACAAGACGCCGGTTTTTGTAAATGGGATTGTGACGGTCCTTGAGATAAAAGGACTGGTGGTATACAATCTTGGCAAAATTTTTATTGCAAAATTCTGAAAAAAGTAATATGATTACTATTTGCAAACTATTTTATTAAATTCGGAGGGGAAATGGCAACTGCTAAAACTTCTAAATCCGCGGCAAAGGCGGGAAAAAATACTAAAAAGAAAACGCTTGTCATAGTAGAGTCGCCTTCAAAGGCGAAAACTATAGGCAAATACCTGGGTTCATCATACAAGGTGGTAGCCTCTGTAGGCCATGTCAGGGATTTACCTAAAAGCAAGCTGGGAATAAATATCGAAAACGATTTTGAACCGGAATACATCGCAATTCGCGGAAAGGGAGATCTTATAAAGGAACTTAAGAAGGAAGCAAAGGCTGCAGGCAAGATATATCTGGCAACCGACCCTGACCGTGAGGGGGAGGCTATTTCCTGGCATCTTGCGTATCTTTTGGGAATAGATGCAGAGGAACCGTGCAGAATTGTATTTAACGAAATCACAAAAGATGCCATAAAAAATGCGGTAAAAAACCCGCGGCCTATTGACCTGAAGCTGGTAGATGCCCAGCAGGCAAGAAGAGTGCTGGACAGACTGGTGGGCTATCAGATAAGCCCTCTTTTGTGGAGAAAAATCCGCAGAGGCCTTTCTGCAGGAAGAGTGCAGTCAGCAGCCCTTAAAATTATATGTGACAGAGAAAACCTGATTAAAAACTTCGTACCCAAGGAGTACTGGAACATAAATGCAGTGTTTAAGAAAGGAAAGTCCTTTACCGCCAAACTGACAGAGCAGGACGGCAAAAAGCTAACTGTGGAAAACGGACAGCAGGCGGCGGAGGTCAAAGCTGAACTTGAGGCAGGAAAGTACACCGTTTCTCAGATTGTGAGAAGAGAAAGAAGCAGAAAGCCTTTTGCACCTTTCACAACCAGCAGTCTGCAGCAGGATGCGGCTAATAAGATAGGCTTCACCACCAAAAAAACCATGATGGTAGCACAGCAGCTTTACGAGGGTGTGGAAATCAAGGGACAGGGCACGGTGGGTCTTGTTACCTACATCAGAACCGACTCGGTGAGAATTTCACAGGAGGCAAAGGCAGCTGCACATCAGTACATCGAAGCCAACTTCGGTAAAGAGTATACTGCAAACAACATCTATACTAATAAGAAGAAAGATATTCAGGATGCTCATGAAGCCATCCGCCCAAGCAGAATCGAACTGGACCCTGAGGCTATAAAGGATTCCCTTACTAAAGAACAGTACAGCCTTTATAAACTCATCTGGTCAAGGTTCCTTGCCAGCCAGATGGCCGCTGCTGTATTTGACAGCATGCAGGTAAGCATCGAAAACGGACGCTATGGCCTCAAGGCATCCGGCTCAAAACTCATCTTTGACGGCTATCAGAAAGTATATTCCTCCAATCTTGATGAGGATAAGGATAAACTGCTGCCTGAGCTTTGTGAGGGCGAAGAACTTGAAGCTAAAGAGGTTACAAGCGAGCAGAAGTTTACTGAGCCGCCTTCAAGGTTTACCGAAGCAAGCCTTGTAAAAGATTTAGAGGAAAAAAATATCGGGCGTCCAAGTACTTATGCACCGATTATAGCCACTTTGCTGGAAAGAAAGTATATAAGCAGGGAGAAGAAAACCCTGGTACCTACAGATCTGGGATTTCTGGTAACTGATCTGATGGAACAGTATTTCAAGGAAATCGTGGATGCAGGATTTACGGCAGACATGGAAGATAAGCTTGACGATATAGAAGCAAAAGATTTAAACTGGAAACAGGTAGTAAGAGATTTCTACGGACCGCTCAAGGAAGAACTGACTGTAGCTGACAAAGCCATAGAAAAGGTTCAGCTGGAAGACAGACTCAGCGGGGACATCTGCGAGCTCTGCGGAAAGCCTATGGCAATCAAGACGGGCCGATTTGGCGAGTTCCTTGCCTGCACAGGATATCCTGAGTGTAAGAATACAAAGGCTATAGTCAAGACCATCGATGTCAAGTGTCCTGACTGCGGCGGTGATATCGTAGCAAAGAGGGGAAGATCAGGAAAGGTTTTCTACGGCTGCAGCAATTACCCGGAATGCAACAGAGCCTTCTGGTATAAACCTGTTGACAGAAAATGTCCTCAGTGTGGAGAACTTTTACTGGAAAAACACACAAAGAACACAAAATATGTATGTTCAAATGATAAATGTGGATACAGAGAATAAAAACGGAGGTATTTTATATGGTAGAGTTTCATGCAACCACTATATGCGCTGTAAGACGCGGACCGGATGATGTCTGCATCGGCGGTGACGGACAGGTTACTATGGGCGAGACAGCTATAATGAAAAACGGCGCAAAGAAAGTGAAAAAGATTTACAAGAACACAGTTCTTTCCGGATTTGCAGGTTCTGTTGCTGATGCTTTCGCTTTGACAGAAAAGTTTGAGGAAAAGCTGGAAGAGCATTCAGGAAATTTAAAGAGAGCTGCGGTAGATCTGGCGCAGATCTGGCGTTCTGATAAGGGAATGAGAAGTCTTGATGCACTTATGATTGTGGCTGATAAAGAGGATTTGCTGGTTATTTCCGGCAATGGGGAGGTAATTGTGCCGGATCAGGACTTCGTGGCGATAGGCTCAGGCGGAAATTACGCTTATGCAGCAGCCAACGGACTCTTTAATCATACAGACATGACGGCAGAGGAAATTGTAAGGGAATCTCTTAAAATTGCAAGCTCTATCTGCGTATACACCAACGACAACATTTCTGTCGAAAAGCTTTAAGGGGAGGGATTTAAGATGGCAAGCAAATTATACAGCATGACTCCCAAGGAAATCGTTGCGGAGCTGGATAAGTATATAATCGGACAGGATGAGGCTAAAAAATCAGTAGCATTGGCTCTGAGAAACAGATACAGAAGAAGCCTGCTCCCTGAAGAGATGAGAGAGGAAATCACTCCTAAGAACATCCTTATGATGGGTCCTACAGGATGCGGTAAAACAGAAATCGCCAGAAGACTGGCAAAACTTATGGACGCTCCTTTTGTAAAGGTTGAGGCCACTAAGTTTACCGAGGTAGGCTATGTTGGAAGAGACGTTGACTCCATGGTGAGAGACCTGGTAGAGGCTTCCATGAGGATCACAAAGCAGAGCAAGCTGGAGGAAAAGTATTCCGTAGCAGATAAAATAGTAGAGGAAAAGATAGTAGAAGCTATTATTCCGGGAAAGAACAAGAAAAAAGCAGGCACATCCAAGAGCCCGTTTGATTTCATAATGAACAGCGGCGGCTACACCAGTCAGAAGCAGCAGTACCTTGATAGTCAGGCAGCCAAGGAAGCTGATCCGACAAAAGAGGACATGGATGTTGAGATGGCAAGAGAGCAGGTAAGAGCACAACTTAGGCAGGGACTTTTGGAGGAGCAGTACATCGAGATTGAGGTAACTGCAGCACCTAAGGGAAACCAGCTCGACATGAGCAACGAAGGCATGAGCATTGCCATCGGCAATATCTTTGGCGACATGATGCCTGAAAAGACTAAGAAAAAGAACTGCAAGGTAAAGGAAGCACGCAAAATCCTGAGAGAGCAGGAGGCGCAGAAACTTCTGGACATGGATCAGGTATCTGATGAGGCAATTGAAAATGCAGAGCAAAACGGTATTATCTTTATTGACGAGATAGACAAGATTGCTTCCGGTTCCAGAATGACTTCAGGAGCTGATGTATCCAGAGAGGGTGTACAGCGTGACATTCTGCCTATCGTAGAGGGCAGCGTAATCAACACAAAATACGGACCGGTAAAGACAGACCACATTCTGTTTATCGGTGCGGGAGCTTTCCATACTGCCAAGCCGACAGACCTGATTCCTGAACTTCAGGGACGTTTTCCAATCAGAGTTACACTGGACAGCCTTTCCAAGGAAGACTTTGTAGAAATACTCACCAAGCCTGAGAATGCTCTTTTGAAACAGCACAAAGCCCTGCTGGAGACAGAAGGAATTGAGGTTGAGTTTACAGACGATGCCATAGAGCAGATTGCTACAATGTCTTTCCTGATGAACGAGCAGACAGAAAATATAGGGGCCAGAAGGCTTCATACCGTTCTCGAAAAGCTCCTTGAGGATATTTCATTTAATATTCCTGAAATGGACACCGAAAAAGTTGTTATCGACGAAGAGTATGTGAAGGAAAAATTCCAGGAAACAGTGCATGCAGAGGACTTAGACAGATACATTCTGTAAGTTCCGACAGGCTTTTGTAAGCCTAAAGCCGGGAGGGCGGCTAAAAAAAGAAGGATGAGCAAAGAAATTTTAGGAAAAATAAGACGGCTGAACTGGGTGCTGAGCGAAAGCACTACAGGAAGCCTTTCCTATCAGGATTTAAGCCTGATACTGAGTGAAATCATCAGCGCCAATATTTATGTGCTGGATGCCAAAGGAAGAGTACTGGGAGTGGCATACACAGATGCCAGCGATACTTCTACCTTCGAAGACGAGCTAGGCTTCGAGAAGGTTTCAGATGAGGATAACGCAGGCTTTTTAGAGATCCATGAAACCATGGCTAATCTTATAGGCGACAGTCTGGTGCCCGTTTTGGGCGGAGACTACAGCATGAAGGACAAATACCATGCCATAATACCTATTATATGCGGAGGAGAGCGTTTGGGAACGCTGCTTATGGCACGATATAAAAACAGCTACGATGATGAGGAAATAGCACTCTGCGAATACGGAGCCACCGTAGTAGGTCTTGAAATACAAAGAAACATTCAGCTGGAGCATGCTAAAGAAAGAAACCTCAGACTTGCTGTGGACATGGCCCTGGACACCCTTTCATTTTCGGAAAAGGATGCCATGGAAAAGGTCATGGGGCAGCTTGAGGATTCAGAAGGCCTGATTGTTACCAGCAAAGTGGCTTCGCAATATGGACTTACCAACTCAGTGGTGGTAAATGCCCTGAGAAAGATGGAAAGCGCCAGACTTATAGAAACAAAATCCCTTGGAATGAAGGGAACCTACATTAAAATTCTGAATCCTTACTTGAAAGAGACGTCTGCCGGCTGACAACAGCAACAAAATAACACGCAGCCCCTTTCTGCGGCATATACTGCAGAAGGGGGTATTTTTATGCGCAGAGTGGTTGTCATATTGCTGGGTATTGCTCTGGTTGCCGCAGGCAGCCTGCTGATGTTCAAGGAAACCTATGGTGAAAGCATAGCCGGAGCATCAGAGTCTATTGCTGTCAATTACGTTGCCATGAAAATCAACGCAAGTCTGAAAGAAGGCATGTACAGTTCCCAGCTTGACGGACCTCTGATACATGTTGAGAGAGACATCGAAGGTAATATTAAATATCTGGAACCTGATTCAAGGCTTATAAATAAGCTTGTCCTCGAGTTTATGACGGGAGTCAACGAAACATACAGTCTGGAGGATACGCAGGTCGTAGAGACAAATCTGGGCGTTATAACGGGGAGCAAAATTCTGTCTCAATTGCCGTTTACAACTAAAATAAAAGTGCAGCCCCTTAGCCTGACAAAATTTCAGTATGAAACTGAATTCGAAACCCAGGGTATAAATCAGACACGTTACTGCGTCTACTGCACTATAAACAGCAGAATACGCATACTGGCACCTTTTACAGATGAGGTGTCTGAGATAAACAGGCGTTTTTTGCTGGCGGAGGCAGTAATAGTGGGGGATGTACCGAGCAATTATGTGGAGGTGCCGAAGGAGGATATTCTGGATGCAATAAATTAAATGACAAGATTAAGCAGAATGTGGTATAATACTTTGTATGTTAAGATTTAATGAGAACAATGAAGTTATAAGAGAAGACGAATACAGGGCTGTTTTGGTCGGCTTACAGAGAGATGAGGACATTTCCTATTCCATGGAGGAACTGAAAGGACTGGCAGAGGCGGCAGGTGTAGAGGTTTTGGGACAGATGATTCAAAATCTGGAAAGACCTAACACCGCCACCTTAATCGGAAAGGGAAAGGTAGAAGAACTGGCTGAAATGGTTAAAAATATGGAGGCTGATACGGTGATCTTCAACGACGAGCTGACGGGAATGCAGCTTCGAAATCTTGAAGATGCCGTTGGCGTGCGTGTAATTGACCGGACTATACTGATTCTGGACATTTTCGCAGACAGAGCTTCATCAAGAGAGGGCAAACTGCAGGTTGAGCTTGCACAGCTACAGTACCGCATGCCAAGGCTGACGGGTTTTGGAAAATCACTTTCCAGACTTGGAGGCGGCATAGGTACAAGAGGCCCGGGTGAAAAGAAGCTGGAGACCGACAGGCGTCATATTGAGAAGCGGATGTATGACATAAAATCAGAATTGGCTCAGATAAAAAACACCAGAGGTGTGCAGAGAGCCAAGCGGGAAAAGAGCGAAATACCCGTGGTCGCATTGGTGGGATATACCAATTCGGGAAAATCAGCACTGATGAACAGACTCCTGACCATAACCGAAAAGGAGGAAAAGACCGTATTCGAGAAAAACATGCTTTTTGCCACGTTGGATACACAGCAGCGCAGCGTCACCCTGGATACGAACCATCAGTTTATTCTGGTAGATACCGTGGGATTCGTAAGCAGACTGCCTCATTCGCTGGTGAATGCTTTCAAGGCAACGCTTGAGGAGGTGGCATATGCCGATTTACTGGTACATGTGGTGGATGCTTCCTACGAAAACCACGACTTCCACATCGAAGTGACCAATAAGGTGCTGGAAGAGATAGGTGCGGGAGGCAAGGAAAAGATCATGGCCTTCAACAAAATCGATCTAGTTGAGGAGCCGTCTTCTGTTATTCCCGTTCCGGGGACAGATAATATCTGCATTTCGGCCAAATATGACAGAAACATAGATGAACTTATTGAGCTTATAAAAAGCAAAATATTCAAGGATATGGTCAGAGTGCAGCTGCTGGTGCCCTACACCAGAGGAGATATTTCTTCTTACCTGTGCGAAAAGGCCAGAGTTTTTGGAATGGAATATAAGGACAACGGCACATGGTTTGATGCCGAACTTAAAGCTGCAGACTATCAGAGGTTGAAGGAATATGAAATTATATAGCACAGTGCTGAAGCAGGCGCAGGCGGAGCAGATTATAGAAAAATCAAGATTCATTGCCTATGTAAGTCCTGCTTCGACCAAAGAGGAGGCAGATGCTTTCATTGCATCTATAAGAAAAAAACACAAAGATGCCACTCATAATGTACCGGCCATGGTGCTGGGAGAAAAATTTCAGGTACAGTGGGCTTCCGATGACGGTGAACCTCAGGGAACATCAGGAGCTCCAATGGTGCAGCTTCTTGTCAGCGAGGGCATAACCGACGTTGTAATCGTGGTCACAAGATATTTTGGCGGAATAAAGCTTGGAACGGGCGGACTTGTCCGTGCATATACAAGCAGTGCCAAGCTGGGCCTCGAAGCTGCAGGGGTCTGTGATGTGGAGGAAATGTGTCTTCTCACATATGAGATAGACTATACATATCTGGCAAAGCTGCAGAATCTGGCTGCAGGAGGTCTTTTCAGCATTTCGGATACAGCCTATACCGATGTGGTTCAGGTCACACTTTGCATGCCTCCGGAAAAGCAGGAAGAGGTAATGAGCGCCGTCACAAACCTTACAGGGGGAAAGGGAATGTTGAAAAATCAACGTCTGGAACTTGTTAAAAACAAAACTTAAAAAATTTTAAAAAATACCATTGACACCAGGGGACTGTTGTGATAATATAGTTTTCGGCTCGTTTGAGAAGTCAATTTCAGAGCCGAAGAAAACAGCCGAAAAAAGTTTAAAAAAGTTAAAAAATCTCTTGACAAATTAAATAAAATGATGTATATTTAATAAACGTGTCGAGCAGATAAAAAGACGCTGTGGGAGTTTAGCTCAGCTGGGAGAGCATCTG
>CALZOZ010000040.1 GCA_945828095.1 uncultured Clostridia bacterium | reverse complement strand
TACGAAGTTCATATGAAGGCATTTATGTTCTCCGGGCGGCATGAACTGAGCCGAGCCGGAGCTAAGATGGAAGCAGGTCAGAATCCTGCACGGTCCCGCCACTGTATTGAAGGAGTTTTGCTCAGTACACCACTGCACCTCTGCCTGACGTTAATAGGACAGAAGATGGGTGTGGGAAGGTGAGCAAAGCGTTGATAGCTGAGTCAGGAGACATGCATAATTAGCTGAAAAGTTCCTTGTGCCGGTGAGCACTTGCGAATATTTTTGTTGCAGTAAAAACGGGCTGTAGCCGGTTGGTAGTGTGAAACTGCCCATAGGCTGCAGTTTTTTTCACAAATAAGGTGAACTGTTTCATATGATTTTTCATCCTGCGGGGTGGCGGCACTGCCTTAAGCGGCCAATTGCCCCGCTATCCTATGTCAGACTATATGCTTTATGTTGGGAGATGTAAATTGAAAGACAATGAGAAGAATACTGTAACGGCAGATTTGACAGAAAAAGAAAGCCGGATGATTGAGATTATAAGGTGTATTGAGTTCGGAGAGGTTCGGGGTAGAAGTAAACGATGGCCTACCTGTTCAAGTGGAAGAAATAAAGAAACGCTTTAAGATGTAGAAAGCTGATTGGGAAGCCTTTTTTGCCTGATAGCACATTTCCTGCTTGAGGTGATACCTCATATACTGCGGAAAGAGTGTAAGGAATAGATAAAATGGATTGGAGGAGAAGAAAAAGAATGAGTAAGATTAAACCGTTAAACAGAATCATAGTGCTTGCTTTGGCATTTGTAATGATTCTCGGTTCTTTTACAGGCGGCTTTGGAAGTCTGGGTGTTGAACTAGCTATGGCAGAGACTAGTGCAGAGACTAGTGTCATAAAAACCAGTGAAGCCTTTGCCGCAATGGAGCCGGGCGGAAGCTATGAATTGGGGGCGGATATAACGATAACCGCACCATATGGGAATGAATTCAGCGGGACATTTGATGGTAAAGGACATACCATAACGCTGAACATTACAAGTGAGACTACCTACACAGGGCTTTTCAGCAAACTGACAGACGGAGCATTGGTAAAAAACCTGATTATTGATGGAGAAGTCTGTATTGCTGATAATTCAAATAAAAGTTATTGTGGCACTATCGCAGGCAGTGCTAATGCATCAGCTAATGCAGTTAATATCAGAAACTGTTGGAATAAAGCAACAGTGAGTGGTTACAAGGCCGTAGGAGGAATTGCTGGAATGACAGCCGGTGCAGTTGTCATTGAGAGTTGTGCCAATACAGGCATTGTTTTGGGAAGAAACACTCAAATAGGGGGCATAGTAGGTAACATAAGCAGCGGAAATACAATAATCAGGAACTGTTATAATATGTCTAATGTTACAGGCTTTTCTTATGCGGGAGGAATTATAGGACAGGCCACAAAGAGCAGTGCATCTCCCACTATTCAAAATTGCTACTCGACAGGCAATTATACCCTAACAGGTTTATCAAGCCCGGTGGGTGGATTATTGATTGGTTTTATGTCAACATCCGGGTCCATTTCAAACTGTTTTGCGTTGGGAACTTCGGACTCGATTTTGATTGGAACAGATAATTCCACAAATGCTCAGGTGTTTTATAAAACGCAGGATGAGATGAAAGAGGCGGCTTTTGCAGTAACATTAGGGGACGCTTTTTGTTCAGTGCCGGAAAGCTATCCTGAACTGGTATCAATCAAAGAAATGCTGATTCCTACCGCATCTGTGCCATTCCGTGTAACACCTGTCGAGGCTGTTTTGACCATAACAGATACAGCAAGCAGTGTAGTTGTCTACACAGGAGCAGCCGGAGCAGTAGCTTTACCGGCAGGAAGCTATACTTATACCGTGACGTGCGAGGGATACACACCCGAAACGGATAGCTTTACAGTATCCAAAGAAGAAGCAAATAATTCTGACACGCTTGGTGAGCAGAAAATTACGCTTTCAGTTGACGAAGAACTTTGGGGAACTGTTTCATTCAACGTTACAGGAAGCGACAATTACCACATTACTGTAAGAAACGGCAATGCACTCATCGCACCGATAGATGAAAACAGTTCATCATATAAACTGTTGAAAAGCAAAGAATATAATTACTGCGTTTCATCTGGCGACGAAGCTGTTGAAAGTGAAACCGGTACCATAACAGTTACGGAGACAAACACTGTTAAGGAAATATCATTAAAGACTGTATCAGGTATCTCGATTAAGACTGCAGCTTCTAAAACAGAATACTATGTGGGTGATGTGCTGGATACTACGGGGCTAACATTGACCGTGACATACAGTGACAGCACTACTGCTGACATCACGGAAGGCTTTGAAGTAACAGGTTTTGACTCAACTGTGGCAGCAGCCAGTCAGGTAATTACCGTAAAGTACAAAGGATCTTTAGCCGTTTATAATATTAAGGTGAGCGAGAAACCATTCCCGAGCACGGTATTCAACAATCTGGCAGGAAAAGCCGAAGTAAGTTATAAGTCTTCGAATGAGAGTAAGGTTGCATCAAAAAATGCTTTTGTTGATGGAAATAAACTTGAGGTTGACTGTTTAAAGTCAAACAGTGCAGGCCAAAACTCAACCGAAGTATCGGTAGAAATAAAATTTACAGGACTTGAAAAAGCCAACCGTTTAACCTTTGACTATATTTTGAGTTCTGAAAATAATGGAAGTTCCAGGTGGGATTATCTCAAGATAAATAACGAAGAGATTTTATCCGTAAATGATAAATCTTGGAACAGCTACAGTATTATAGTAAATAATGGAGATACGGTAAGGATATCCTATATAAAAGATTCTTCTACCGCAAAACTGGACGATTGTATTTATCTGAAGGATTTCAATTTGGCAGAACTGCGTACGCTGGCCATACAGCCGAAGGACGCAGAAGGAAACAATATACCAGGTGCAGATATCGTTTTAAAAAATAGTGAAGATCAGATCGTTTCAGGAAATAACGGTGTTTATACAGTTGAAGATGGTACATACAGCTATACCATAAACGCTTTCGGATATGGAACTGCAGAAGGCACAGTTATTGTTAACGGTGGTGACAAAGAAGAACAGATAACACTGACAAAACTGGCAAGTAAAAAAGTTTCTTTTCATGTTACTGTGCCGGAAGGACTGGAATCTTCCGATGTGTCAATCGAAGTTAAGAACGGAAGTGAAACTGTTTCAGCAGAGGCTGACGGGACTTATCAGCTTCCTGCAGGTGAATATACCTACACGATTACCCATCCGAACTGCGAGCCCGTTACAGGTCAGTTTACCGTTTCTGTGGAAGATGCTACGATTACAGAAGCACTGATAAGAAAATGGGTCATCAGTGATTACTTCAGCGGAATGAATGTTACAGCTACCAATGGAGATTCTTACGGGTTCATACTGAATCAGGAAGATAAAACCGTGCTGGCATCAAGTAATCAGAGTAAGAGCAATAGTACGGCACAGCTTATTCTGACAGCAGGCGGAGTTGGAAAGCTGTCTTTCATGTACAAGGTAGGATCAGAAAAAAACTACGATAGATTTACTGTTGCTGTTAAGGGAGAGACCAAGGTTACAGAAAGCGGGGAAGTCGATTGGAAAGATTTCAGTACCAATCTTGCCGCAGGAGATACAGTTGAACTTAAGTACACAAAGGATCCCAGTGGGGATAGAAACGAAGATACCGTCTGGCTGAAACGATTTACCTTTGCTCCTCTGTACAGGCTCACCTTCTCCGGTGCACCTGATGGAACAGATTTTGTCGTTAAACATGGAGAAACTGAGCTTGCAGCGGAGTCTGACGGAAGCTATCTTCTCGAGACAGGCACATATACCTATGCTGCCTCTGCTTTCGGCTATGAAACAGGAACAGGTACTGTGGAGATAACATCGGCGGATGTTGTTCATCCAGTAAGCCTTGCTGCAAAAACAGGATATGATGTATCCTTTAACATAACCAGGCCTGACAGCATTGCTGCGGAGGCAGCCATAGAGGTAAAATATGGAGACAAAGTAATACCTGCTTCAGAAGCCGGTAAATACACCCTTCCTGCAGGTGAATATACCTATACGGTAACCTGTGAAGGCTGTGAAACAGAAACCGGTACATTTATTGTTGAAAACACAGAAAAAACTGTGAACGTAGGACTGATAAAGAAACTGCGCTTCGAAGATTTCTTTACTCAGATTACAGAAAAAGCAACTGTCACAAATCAGACGGGAGCTTACCCTTATAATCCGGTAAAGAACGGGGACGAAAAGTATCTTCAGTCATCAAATAAAGCCAATGGTTCAAAAAGTACCATTACTTTTGAATTTCAAAAGCCTTCCGTACTGTCTTTTGAATATATGGTCTCTGAGGAAGGAAGCACATCAACAAGCAGCGACTACGGACTGATTATAAAGCGCAACAATACTCAGATTGCGAGCTTCGAAGAAGTGAGTGATGCGTGGAAAACATATCAGATCTCTGCAGATGCAGATGATAAAGTAATACTTGTATACAGCTGTTATAAAAATGATTATTCCATGACTCAGTCAGATGAAAACTGGCTGCGTTTGAAAAACTTCAATGCAGAACCTCTTACGAAAGTAATATTTGATGGCATGCCTGAAAATGCTGTAATCACCGTTAAGAAGAATACAGAAGCAATTACACCTGTGGACGGAAAATATCTGCTTTCTGAAGGCACATACGAGTATGAAGTGAAAGCCTTTGGATATGAAACAATCTCGGCAAGAAGCTTTACTCTGGACGGCATCAAAGAGAGCATGACTGAAACAGTGACCATGACTCCAACACAGCGTGTAAATGTTACCTTTGCAATCACCGAACCTGCATCAGGTGCCGTCGTGGTTGTAAAAAACAGCACAGGAGAGATAATGGCTCCGACAGCTGAAAACAGCATGATTTACAGCTTGCCGAAGGATGAAGAGTATTCTTGTGAAATAAGCGCAGAGGGATATATTTCCGCAGAAAAGCATTTCAGGGCAGATGCAGGAAAGACCATAACTGTGGCGCTAGTAAGCGCGGGAGTAGCATGGGATGGAACGACGAAAAGCGAGCCAGTGCAGGAAAACGGGGTTTATCAGATTGCCAATGGTGACGAGTTGGCATGGTTCGCCGAGCAGGTAAGCAGCACTCCTTCAATCAACGGAAAGCTGATCGCCAACATCAACCTTGGTGGCAAGACTTGGAGTGGATTTGGGGTATACGATTATAATGACGATGCGTCCGGATTCGCAGGTACTCTGGATGGTGGCGGATATACCATAAGTGGACTTTCCGGATCCTCCGGTCTGGTGAACTGCCTGGCACCAGGTGGTACGATAAAGAACCTAACAGCAGCAGGAGAGATATCAGGCTCAGGCGTTATAGGCGGTATTGCCAATACCAGCAAAGGAACCATAGAAAACTGCGTTTTCAAGGGTAGCATAATAAATTCCGGAAATTCCGGCACAGGGGGAATAGCAGGGCGAGCAACTGCTGGAAATAAAATAAAGGGTTGTATAAGTACGGCAACAGTTAAAAACAGCTATGCATACTATAATTCTGAGCTAAAGACAGGCGGCATAGCAGGTTATACCTATGGTACCATTGAAAACTGTTACTTTACCGGAGAAGTTCAGGCAGACGCAAGCAAAACGAGCAACAAAGCCATTGGTGGCATTGCCGGTACTGTATACGCTGCAGGAACAATAAAGAATTCCTACACTATTGGATCTGTAACCGGACCTGAGGCAGGCATCGGTGCGGTGGCAGGAATCAACAGCGGTGCTATCACAAATGTATATTATCTGGAAGGAATCACTGCCAATGCAGTCGCTTCTAACAGCGCTTCTTCTGCGATAGACGTCAGTCAGAAGACCTCCGGCGAAATGAAAGAGGGGTTATTCGCATATACCCTGGGAGACGCCTTTAATCAGGATGATGCTGCTGACAGCATCAACAGCGGATACCCTGTTCTTAAATGGCAGGGAGGAACGGAGCCGTCAGTACCACAATTTGAACAGGATGTTATTTCTGACATGAACGCAATCATACTTAAAGATGCAGGAAAAGCTGCTTCGATCGAGGCTTCCAAGAAGCAGGTACGAGACGATCTTGCACGTGATGGTATGTTTGCAAAGGAATGGGAAACCATAGGAGGGTTAACTGAGGACGAAAAAGAAGCAAAACTGATGGCTGGTTATGATGAGTATCTGCAATATCAGCTTGCGCTAATGGGGAAAACCATTGATGAGACTTATGAAATCATGGGAATAGACCAGTCTGACGATGGAACCCTGCAGGATAATTCCGAAGGAATTTACGAATTCAGAAATGAAATTACCATTACGTTTCCAAATCAAGGAGAAAAGGGCAGCAGTATTTCCTGGAGCAGCAGCAATGAAGATGTAATTGATCCGTTGACAGGTAAAGTTACCCTTCTGGCAAGTGAAACTGCTGCGATTACTCTTACAGCGTCGGTAACAAAGGGAAACATTTCAAAAACAAAAGAATTTAAGTGTATTGTTTATTCGGACAGCAGTCAGGATCAGCAGCTCCTTGAAGGGATAAAGGCAAAAGCTGAGCAGACAAGCAATTTCATTCAGCCTCTTCAGATGTACAACCATACGAACATGAGAGAGGTTATGGAACAGTGGCTGTCAAAAAGAGGCTACAAGACACAGGCAATAGATGGCTCCGGAATTACAGTTGAATTTGTAAGCGCAGGAACGAAGGCTATGCCAAATGACAATAAGACATATATTGACGATGACGGGTCCATCACCTATTTTACAGGAAGTGAATATGGATACGGAACCAAATATGCTTTGTATAACGATGTTAAGTTCAGACTGACATTCAATGAAGCTGCAACAGAGGTGAGTGTTCGTGTCCATATAGGATGGGATGCAGAATATGTTCAGAATCTTCTGGATGAAGCCATGAACAAGATTACATGGGACAGCATTAAAGGAAGCAATACCAATACTTCAAAAGACGAATTTTCTGACGGGTGGAATCGTACGGTAGTTGAGGGTGATGTAACCGGAGAACTGACCCTTCCATATAACCTCACAAACAGCAAAATAACTTATGCAAATATAAAGTGGACGGCTACGGATATGGATGCGCTCTACGTCAGTGACAACGGCGACGGCACCTATGCAGCTACTCTTGTAAGGCCTGCCAAGGGTGAGGAAGCAAACAACTTTACCTTAAAGGGTATAGCAACATTTGAATTCTGGGATGATTATACAATCGAGCAGACAACTACTATGAATGGCAAGATAGAGTTAGCTGAAAGCTTTAAACTCTTCGACATTACTGTTCCTGCCAACACCGAAGACCAGTCTGCGGGAATTAACACAGCGCTGGAGAAATACCCTGAGCTGATAAGAGATTTTGTCAACAAGACACAGACTGTAGAAATGTCCAATGTAAAAGATGATCTTCAGATGCCGAGACCTGCAGTACTGGAGGATAACGGCATCTTGACGGATCGCTATTACCAGAAAGTTGTCATGACAAGCGGCAATACAGATCTTCTCGAATTCAACGGGTATCACGCCTATGTATATCGTCCGCTGCCCGGAGAAGATCCAGCTGAAGTAGAGTATACAATTCAGATTCTCGACCGCAGAAACAATGCGCTTTTGGGAGAAAAGACTTTCAAAATGACAATCAAACCTCTTGAACAGTCAGAACTAGATGCAGCAGCTGGATGGATGAACAAAATCTGCACAGAGGAAGTTTTCTGGAACGGTATCAAAGGTGAAAACACATCTAAGGATTATGTAACATCTGAGATGAATCCGTTCGAAGAAATACTTGATAACAACGGTGAAATAGAGTATGTGAGAGGAGCAATAAACCTTACTTTCGGAGGAGCGGAGGTGGACGATCTTCCGGGTTATGATCCGATGTATTCCCAGCCGTGGCGTCAGCTTCGTTCCAGCAAACCGTCAGTGGTGGCCTGCGAAACTCTGCAGTTCGAACAGCCGGAATATAACACAGAAGTTACGTTGGACAGCGTTTTGACTCACAGCAGTCTGGGAAAGTACTGGACAAAATTCGGCACAGATCCGAGATATAAGGATTTCGAACAGTTCTATAAGAGACCGATTGCAGTTACAATTACCCTTGCGGGCAAAACAGGAACTGATGATCCTGATCCACAGCCGACAACGATGTCGGTAACCGTTTCCGTTGATGGAAAAGGAAGCAAAGGGTTTAAGAACATCGGCAGTTACATAGTTGATGGGTTGAATCCGGATACGGCAACCGCGTGGGATGCTGTACGCACAGCTCTCACAAGTTCGGGATACAGTTTCAGCGGCATGGGGGATTACGTCGCATCGATTACAGATCCTGATGGCGTAACTCTGACAGATACCGATACTCCAAACAGCGGCTGGCTTTATACCGTGAACGGAGAATTACCTGATGTGTACATGGGGTCATATTATCTGAAGGCAAGTGATAAAATCCTTCTGTACTACACTTCAGATTACAAGGAGGATCCTCTTGCAGGTGCCATGATACCTTCTGATGAGGAAGAAGTCATCACGGTTAAGGATACCTCTGGCATGGCAATAACCACCACTCCGACCGAAGTAACTGTAAGCGGAACTACAGCCACAGCAAGCGTAAAGAAAGAAAATGTAGAAGCGATTCTGAAGCAGGCGAAGGAAAACAAGTCCGAGGAAATCGTGCTTAACGTAGCTGCATCCGACACTAAGGGCGTGGAAACAGTAAAGATTCAGCTTGACACAGCGACTGTGAAGTCCGTAGTATCGGACACAGATGCAGCGCTTACCGTAAAGACCGAAAACGGACAGGTAAGCCTTGACCGCGAAGCATTAGCCGCCGTTGCATCAGAAGCCAAGGGAGCAACCGTCACGCTGGAGGTAGTAAAGGTTACAAAACCTACCGAAACCCAGCAGAAGGCGGCAGGAACAAACGGACAGGTGCTTCAGCTTACCGTCAAGTCAGGGGATAAGATCATCTCAGACTTTAACAAGGGCAAGGCTACAGTAACCGTTGAAATTTCTGATGGGCTCAAGGATAAGAAGGTGGCTGCAATCCACATCGCTGAAGACGGCAAGATTGAGCAGCTTTCAGGAAAGACCGTAAAAATCGACGGCAAGGATTATTACATATTTGAGACACCTCACTTCTCAGTCTTTGCACTGGTAGACGCTGAGGAGCTGGGACTGGAAGTAAACGATGAAGAGCAGGCCAAGATGGAGAAGCTGATCGCAGGTGTAGAGAACACCACGCTGAAGGCCTCTTCCAAGAAGGCAGCGAGCGGCATCAAAATTACCTGGACCAAGTCAAAGGGATACAGAATGGATTACTACGAAGTCTTCCGTTCCACGAAGCGGTACAGCGGCTTCGGCAAGGTAGCCTTCTATACCACGAAGAATGCAAAGAATCCGTCGAAGACATACTATGTAAATACTGGGAAGCTGAAGGAAGGTACCCGGTACTACTATAAGGTACGCGGTGTGCGAATTCTGGACGGCAAGAAGTATTATACCCAGTGGTCCACGAAGGTATGGAGAGTTGCATAAACTCGCATAAACAATGCGCAGAAAATGAATATGGGAGGAACGGCTTACAAGAGCCGTTCCTCTTGTGTTTTCAGGGCTTCTAAGGTATAATAGGGGCAGAAAGTGTGATGACGTGCAGATTATCAGAGAAGAAAGGAGCCGGAGAGCATGGGCGGAGAAGAAAGAAAGATCATCTCTATTGGGATGGAAGATTTCAAAGAAATCATCAATAAAAACGGATACTTCGTGGATAAGACCCGGATGCTGCAGCAGCTTCTGGATTCTAATTCCAAGGTGACCCTGTTTACCCGCCCGCGCCGGTTCGGCAAGACGCTGAACCTTTCTATGATCCGGCGTTTCTTCGAGGATGAGAGGCTGGCTGACGGTACGCCGGTGGATAACCGGAAGCTTTTCGACGGCCTTGCTATCAGCCGGTGCGGGGAGAAATACCTGCAGCATCAGCAGCAGCATCCGGTCATCAGCCTGTCACTGAAGTCTGCGAAGCAGCCGGATTATGAAATGGCATATGGCATGCTGAAAAAAAATATCATAGAAGAGTTTGAGCGGCATGCGTATGTGCTTGACGGAGGGTGCCTGACGGAACGGGAAGAAACAATCTTTCGCCGCACACTGAAGATGGAAGATGATGTCCAGTTGTATATTGACGCACTGAAGACGCTTTCCGGTTGTCTCGAAAAATACCATGGAAAGAAGTGCATCATTCTCATCGACGAATACGATGTGCCGCTGGAAAATGCATGGTTTTGCGGTTTCTATGATGAAATGACGGGTTTCATCCGGTCTCTGTTTGAATCTGCCCTGAAGACTAACGCCAGCCTGGAATTCGCTGTAATCACAGGGTGCCTGAGGATCAGCCGGGAAAGCATTTTTACCGGACTGAACAACCTGGCGGTGAATACAGTGCTTGGGCCAGATTTTGGCGACAGCTTTGGATTCACAGATAAAGAAGTGGAAATCATGCTGAAATATTATGACCGGGATGAAAAGCTAAAAGAAATCAGAAGGTGGTACGATGGATATCGTTTCGGCGATAAGGAAATCTACAATCCCTGGAGTATTCTGAACTATGTGAAGAATGCAGATTATGACCCGAAAATGTTTCCGAAAGCATACTGGGCCAACACCTCCTCCAACAGCATTGTGAAGGAACTGATTGAGGAGGGAAGCGATGAGATTCGCAGTGAAATAGAGGCGCTGATTACCGGAGAGTATCTGGAAAAGCCGATTCATGAAGAAATCACCTATGGCGATATCCATGAATCGGAGGATAACCTGTGGAACTTCCTGTACTTCACCGGCTATCTGACATCCTGCGGAACCAGATATGACGGAGAAACCACCTTCCTCAAAATGCGGATACCGAATACGGAGATCCGTACAATCTACAAGAACACCGTGCTGACGTGGTTTGATAAAAAGATAAAGAACACTGACCTGAAACCGCTGGTGCGTGCCGTAGAAGAAGGGGAAACAGAGACCATGGCAGACATCATCAGCGGGCAGTTGATGGAAACGATTAGTTTCTTTGACTATGGAGAAAGCTATTACCATGGATTCCTGGCGGGACTGCTGAAAGCAGCAGGGGGATACCGGGTTCTGTCCAACCGAGAGAGCGGAGAAGGACGGACGGACCTGGTGATGAAGACGAAGATGATTCGAAATGGAAAGGCAGTCATTTTTGAAATCAAAACAGCGAAAGAATTCCGTGAGATGGAAGAAAAGTGCCGGGAAGCTCTGATGCAGATTGAGGACAGGAAGTACGAAGAAGAGCTGCGCCGGGAAGGATATACGGAAATTCTGAAATATGGCATTTGCTTTTTCAGAAAAGAATGTATTGTCATGAGGAACTGACAAATTATCTGCCTTTCGGTCACAAGTTTTCGGCAAAAGGTGTTGATTTTATGATGCCGGTGTGATACTATTTGATCGGTGATAAAAACAGAATAGATGACGAAAAGAGCATGACGAACGGAAGTGGGGTGAGATTCCCCGACTGTTTCTCAGCAACCGTGATGCGCTTTAAGCGACGAGACGGGAGACGAGTTGTGGCTCGAATGATTTCACTTCTGAGGCAGAAGAAACATTCAATGTAAGGGTAACCGAAGAGGAGAGTCCTTTGCTACAGCGGCGGGGATTTGCGGAGGGGCACCGAGCGAAAACAGCACCGGGGTGCTGGGATATTACGAGAATGCATAGACTGCCGAAGAAAGGCAGTCTATTTTTGTTTATGTGGCTTTAGCCCGTCGAGTGCACAAGGTGCACGAGACAAAAGAACCACCCGCTATGCGGGTGTGCATCGGTGGTTATACCAAAAAAGACCTCGTTCTGTTACAATAGAGTTGTTCAAGCCTTATTGTAAATTCAGAAAGGAGGCCCTTTATGGCGAATGTAAATTATAGCCTTGCACACACGAAGTGGATGTGCAAATATCATATCGTCTTCACTCCTAAGTATAGACGAAAAGCAATCTATGGTCAATATCGAGAAGATCTGAAAGAAATAATAAAAATTCTTTGTAAATACAAAGGGGTAGAAATTATTGAAGGTCACATGATGCCTGACCATGTCCATTTGCTAGTATCAATTCCACCGAGAATCAGTGTTTCAAGCTTCATGGGATACCTCAAAGGGAAAAGTGCACTCATGATGTTTGATCGACATGCGAACCTGAAATACAAATATGGAAATCGTCACTTTTGGGCAGAAGGATATTATGTAAGTACCGTAGGCCTGAACGAAGCAACGATAAAAAAGTATATTCAGGATCAGGAAAAACATGATATCGCTTTGGATAAGCTGAGTGTAAGAGAAAGAGAAGACCCGTTCAAATAGAATTTGCCCCTTGAGGGGCGGCAAAAGCGGCAAAGGCACTAAGGCTTGAACAAAGTGAAAGCCCGCGTCTTTAGGCGCGGGCCGGTAACAGGGGCTTATAGCCCCAGTGCGAACCACCCGTTTGACGGGTGGAAGCGATTTCTATGAATAATTGAATAGGAAAATGGCTTTTGTGGCAAATGCGCGACCCGAAGATGCGATTACGCTTCGGACACGCATTCTTGTTCCTTGCTGAACAAGGGAATCAGGTGAAATTCCTGGACACGTGGGAGCGGCAGCCAGGTGCATACTGGCGAAGATGCAAGCTCCCTTAGTAGCTGTGATTACAAAGTACCGTTTCTGTGCAGGGTAATCTGCATACGGCGAAAGCCGGTCATTGGAAGGGCTGTCATGGCCCGGAGAGAAGGCGAGATGTGTGCGCTGGTGCAATTGAAAAGATTGCATCTGAATGTAAAAGTCAGAAGACCTACAAACCCCTGAATCCGAGATAAAGAAAGGGTCGGGGAGCCGGAAGAAAGGGAGATGGCGTAAGCTGTCTGCCTGTATTTCATATGTCACAAAAGCGATGGTTTTACAATCATCGTTTTTTTATTGCCCGGACAACACGTTCACTACACGAAACATAGTGTTTACATAGATATATGGCAGAGGATGGCAAAGCAACAGGGCAGAGCTATACCGAAGCGAAATAGAAGGGAAAGGAAAGGAAAAATGGGAAAAGAAAGAAATTTCAAAAAAAGGATTCTGGCGCTGATATTGGCGTTCATGATGGTATTCACCATGATACCGGCTGTGGCATGGGCAGATGTAGACAGTGACATCACAGGTGCAACGCAGGTATTACAAAACGAGGAGCAAGTCAATATCACCTTGTATGGTCATAATGCTTTTTTCAGCAGCATGAAATTGTACAAGTGGAGCGACACAGGAAAGCAGGGAGAGGATTTGCTTGCTGCGACAGAAAGAGCAAATGACAGATATGCACTTTCTGTAGATGAGGGAACATACCTAATAGAAGGATATAAAAACAACGGTGAGACACCTGAAAAACTTGGAAGTATTGTATTCGACGTTACTAAGGACGGAAACCATGATTTCGAACTGTATGCGGTAACAGGAATAAAAGCAGATAACTCAGGATGGGTTCTGAACGAAGATTATACCATGAGTGTAAAAATCTTGGCACAGGACAGCACAGAAAAAACCTTTGAAATGGGTGAAGTGAATCAGTATGGTGTGGTTAAATCCTGTATCGCATTGAAAGGCGATACAGTTACAGCAACATTCACGCCTGATGGAAGTATACATCCTGACTTTATGGAAGCAACTGCCAGTGCCACACTTACATCTAACCGCTCGGGACTTTCCGCTTCCTGCCAGCAGGTTGTAACAGTGGCCTTTACAGCACCGGAGAATTCTGTAATTTCAGTGGGTACACTGAGTTCCTACTATGTTTATAATTTTGCAGAACCGGTTTCTACACCGACTGCAAGTGGAGACAAAGTTGAGGCTGTATATAAACTTGCTAAAGATAAAGATTATTTTTATCGTGTGCAAAATCCTAACGGCGTGACATACTGGAACTATGCGAGATGGAATGAAAGTTCAAGTGTGGACATTACGGCAGCCGATTTATATATTGACAGCAGTGAATTTAACAAAACCACCGTCTTCCATAACTTTGAAAAAAATGTGTATGACCGTGCTGATATCTATCTGAACATCAATCAGGCGGGATATCTGAACATGAATAAGGGAGACACCTATGAACTTAACAGCTTCCGCAACTGGTTTGCCATTGAAAGTTATATGAATGCAAAGGTTGCTCTGCCAGATATGCACTATGAAGTAGTAGGCCTTGATGGAATGTCAAGTGATGTCGTTACAATCACTCCTGACGAAAAGAACAGCAACGTAGCGGTTATGAAGGCGAACAAGACAGGAACTGCGATCGTCATGGTTACATATGACGCTATGACGCATATGCAGGGAATGAGTAAAGCAGCGGTAACAGGCGGCGAAAGCACAAAACAATTTTCGGCAATCTGGCCGGAATGCACAGGTGTTTTCGTAGTTAGTGTGGAAAAGGATGGAACAGCGATTAAAACCAATATGCAGCTTGACCGCTTCGGATCCCCTTCCACCTTTGATGCGGAACATGATATTTTGTTCTACACAGGAAACGAGGGAGCATCATTTTCATTCACACCGGAGAGCGGATGCACAGTAAGCGTCGCCCGTTCAACTGTAAACAGCAAGATGTCCTTCAACGGTTTCACAACAGAAGGTATTACAACTTCCGAAAGTGGAGAAGTAACCGTAAACAGGCTTACAACAGGCAGACATATTATTAAGGTGGAAAAGAATGGAGTTTCCTCATATCAGGTTGTAACTGCACGTAAAGTAAGCTATGAGGTACTTGATGAGGAAGGAAATAAGCTGTCTGAAACCAGAAAAGTAAAGGCAGGAGATAATATTAAACTGCAGTTCAGCGGTCTTGTAAACCCGCAGGAAAAGCTTTCAGGAGTTTATAATTTTAACGCAAGCCTGTACTATCAGGGAGAAGATGAGACATTTTTTAGATCAAATCCCGGAGGACCATTTGGTGTCTATGATTTCAGCGGTAATCCGGCTCGGCAGATCATTGAAATCACAATACCAAAGTATTGGGCTGGAGACAGCTATACCTTAAATGGAAGCATAAAGATGGGCGGCTTTGCAGGTATTCCTACCCACAGAATGGTTACTTACGCCAAGGGTGCGCAGAAGGGATTCGATGCACCTGCTGCAAGCTCCGTTTTAGGACAGCTTCCTGAAATCACGATTGCGCTTGGGGAAACAGAATTCATTCAGGCAAAGCTGAACTTTAAGGATAACGAAGGAAAGACAGTTGACAGAAGCAAGCTAAACATTTCATTGGTAGATGGTGATAATAATAAAATTATCGTCGCTGAAGACGGAAGCTTCAAATGCCTTGCAGAAGAATACAGCTACACTATCAATGCTGCAGGGTATGAGTACAAGACAGGAACTGTAAATGTTACATCTGAGGATACCTCGTTTGATATCATACTGAATAAGACAAGTGAAAACGCATGGGATGGAGCTGCTAAGACAGAACCCAATAAAGACACTGAAGACATATATCTGATCTCAAGCGGCGCTGAGATGGCATGGTTTGCTGAAAATGCCTCAAAAACAAACGGTATTAAGGCAAAACTTACTGCTGATATAGACCTTGCAAAATACCCTTGGAAGGCAGGAGATATCAATAATGGAAAGTCGGAATTTGATGGAGCTGGACATAAAGTATACAACTTAAAGTCAGATAACGGTCTTTTTGGCACTGTCGGAGGAGGTTCAGTGATAAAGAACCTGACCCTGGAAGGTGAAATCTTAAGCTCAAAAGGTTCAATAGGAGGAATCGCGAAATACCTACAGGCGGGAACTATCGAAAACTGTGTTAATAAAGCTAATATAACGATAACCGGAAATAATAACAATACTATCGGCGGTATTGCGGGATACGCGGGATACGCCGAGGGTTCAATTAAAAACTGCATCAACAAGGGAAACATTGCGGCTGAAGGTTCAAATGTAGGAGGAATACTGGGAGATACTGTCGGCGACAAAGGGAAAATTGAAGGCTGTATAAATGAAGGCACAGTTACAGGAAGTAGCAATGTCGGAGGAATAATCGGCGAAGATACCTATGGTATTGAAATCAAGAATTGTTATAACACTGGAGCTGCGACAGGAACAGCAAATACAGGTGGATTTATTGGTAAAACCTCGAAGACAACTATCACATCGTGCTACAATGCAGGAACTGTATCAGGGGGAAAAGGCTTTGCAGGGACAGCATCTAAATCATCTTTCGAGAAATGTTACTACTTAGGGAATGAAGCGCAGGATGATAATGCAGAGGCATTGAGCGCTCAAGATTTAAAATCTGCGGACCTTGGGGAAGGCTTTAAGCTGGTATGCAATGGCTACCCGGCACTTTCATGGGAAATCGGCAAAACAGAACACGTTGGTACAAAAAAGGAAACGGTTGCAGTTACCTGCTATACAAAGGGATATGATTTATATGAATGCAGCATTTGCCATGAAACCTATAAAACAAATTATGTTGCTTCATCAGGGCATACATCTACACCGGAAAAGGAAAAGGTTTATGCCGCTTACAAAGATGAAACCTGCAGTGTATGTGGTGAAAATTATAGGATCTGGAACGATGACAGACTGCAGTACATTGTACTTCCTGCAAAAGGTGTCACAACCATAACCATGAATGATGAAGGGGATTATTCTTGGAACTGGAAGACTTCAAAAGCACGGTTTGAGTCTTCAAACGGAGGCGTGAGCAGATCAAAATCTAAAACTGAATTATCTTTTACTCTTTCTGAGGAAAAAGTACTTAGCTTCGGATACGGTGTATCTTCAGAAGAGAAGTATGATAAGGCCACCATTATATTGTCAAAGACTGATGGAGAGCCGGAAATCATAGCCGATGGAATAAGCGGAATTAATAGTGGAAATTTCAGCAAGCTGTTGGCTGCAGGAGAATATACGCTTTCACTTGCATTTGCAAAAGACAGTTCCGGTGACAATAATGATGACTTGGGATATATCACAAATGTAAAGCTTTCAGATAAAACGGAGACACCTCAAACCCCTGAGGCGAAGCCGAGTGTGACATTCCGTCTGATTGGATGTGAGAAGGCGAAACAGGATGTAGATCTTGGTACAGACAAATACCTTCCTAATTATGTAACATGGATTGCAACCACAACTTATACTCTGGAAGAAATTGGTGAAGATGCTACAGTGGGAACGGTATTTAAGAAAGCATTGGATAAAGCTGGACTTGAATACGAAGGATTTGAAAACAATTATATTTCCTCGATTAAGGCACCATCAGGATATGTACTGGCCGAAATGACCAATGGACCAAAATCTGGCTGGATGTATACAGTAAACGGAACACATCCGGATAAAGGCCTGAATGAATGGAAAATCAAAGAAGGCGATATTATCATCTGGCACTATGTGAATGATTATTCCTATGAAGTTCAGGACTGGGTAAATGATGAAAATCATCCGGCGCTGGGAAATGCATCAACCTGGAACGGTTGGCTTAAGGCTGCCGACTCCGTGGGAGGTAGCGGCGGAGGTGCTGCAAGTGCTCCGGTGGAAAATCAGTCTCAAGTCACCACCTCCGGCACTTCCGGTTCAGCTGCAACCACTGCTCCAACCGAAGTAACCGTCTCCGGTTCCACTGCTACGGCTACCGTCAAGAGCGAAAACGCTGCCGAAGCCATCAAGCAGGCCAAGGAAAACAAGTCAGCAGAAATCGTGCTCAACGTAGCCGCATCCGATACCAAGGGCGCTGAGACAGTAAAGGTTCAGCTTGACACAGCAACGGTGAAGTCCATCGTATCTGACACATCAGCTTCCCTCACTGTCAAGACCGAAAATGGACAGGTAAGCCTTGACCGCGAAGCTTTAACCACCGTTGCATCAGAAGCCAAGGGAGCAACCATCACACTGGAAGTCGTAACGGTTTCTAAGCCTACTGAAGCTCAGCAGAAGGCAGCAGGCACAAACGGATATATTATCCGCCTAGTAATCAAGTCCGGAGATAAGATTATCTCAGACTTCAATAAGGGCAAGGCAACAGTAACCGTTGAAATCCCTGCTAAGCTTCAGGACAAGAAGGTGGCTGCAATCTACATCACAGAGGACGGCAAGATTGAGCAGCTTGAAGGAAAGACCGTAAAAATCGACGGCAAGAAATATTACACCTTCGAAACACCGCACTTCTCAGCCTTTGCACTGGTAGACGCTGAGGAGCTGGGACTGGAAGCAAATGATGAAGAAGCAAACATCGAAAGAATCAAGGGACTCGTTTCCGACATGAGCCTTGATGCAAGATCGTCAAAGACTTCCAAGAAGAGCATCAAGGTTACTCTGTCCGTGGATAAGAGCACAGCAGCAGCCATAAAAGAAATCGAAGAAATGGGCTATACTGTGAAGTACAAATACTACCGTTCAACGAAGAAGGCATACAAGTATCAGGCAAAGATAACCAAGACAACCAAGTCCTACACCAATACCGCGGGCAAGAAGGGAACCAGGTACTACTACAAAGCACGAATCCAGGTTTATGACAAGGATGGCAAGCTTGTAGCACAGACCGCACTGAAACAGTGCAAATACGCTGTGAGAATGTGGACGAAATAAAGCTTACGCGAAATAAACTGAAAACTAAATTCAACCAGCCTGCCGGCAGTCAGAAACTCCGGCAGGCTTTGGCGTAAAACCAATGCAGGCAGCGAAATGATGCAAAGGGCAGAATGAATGAAAAGGAAAAGAAAGAACTGACCGCCAATCTAAAGGGAAAGAGGTACAGAAAATACATACTAACGGTACTTGCAATTTTTATCTGCGTATCTGCCGTAGCCGGTCTTTCCATAGAGGGAAAAGATGCCAAGCTGCCTGACGGACAGGGAAACATTGTAGCAGGCCAGCAAGATGATTCGTCTTCAGACGCAGATAAGCAGGCGGAAGAGCTTTCCCAGCTGACTGACGAGGAGAAGGAAAAATCGACCCTTCCGATGTGAAGGCAGATAACAGCGAAGACTTTACCGCATCAAACTGCGGCAATGCGGTCCTCAGGGCAAAAGAGCCAAAGCCTGTAACCGTCACTCTGGAAATCAGCTATACCCCGCTATATGAATCATATTACATAGAAGGAATCAATTATCTCTACGAGTTTGACGGAGGCAATCAGTCAGGCTGGATGTACAAGGTCAACGGCTGGTTCCCGAACTACGGTTGCTCATCATATTATCTCAGCGACGGAGACGTTGTCGAGTGGGTATACACCTGTGACCCAGGAAAAGACGTAGGGGACAATTCCATGGTATAAAGGAAGTGCTTGAAGGAAAGGAGAGAAAAAGCATGAAAAAGAAAATAGTATCACTGCTTCTGACGATAACCCTTGCTCTTATAATGACCTTCGGGGCATCGGGCTTTGCATCAGCGGCTTCACAGAGCAAGATAACAG
>CALZOZ010000039.1 GCA_945828095.1 uncultured Clostridia bacterium | reverse complement strand
TTTGTTCGATTATTTTTTTAAAAAAAGAACAGATATTTCAGTCCGCCCTTTTCACATTGTTAGTTAAACAAAGTCTGATATGGATAAATAAATAATATTACAGATAAAAAACTTATTATATATGGCAGGATGAGATTTGCCCCTATTATAATAATTGAGACTTTGTACTGCCGGTCATATAAATCACATGCTCCGAGAATTAGACCAATAGCCGTTATAATCAGCCCTATTTTCGGGAATATACTTATAAATGTAAGCATTATGGCTGGAGTTACGGCAACTGCTGAATCTGTAATTGATATCGTTAAACTCTGTGAAAAAGTCACAATTAATATGGTGACAAACAGTGAAATCAAGCATACCGCCATACATACCAACCCAATTTTATTAAATATAGTCAGTGACTTCCAGAATGAATTCCGGTGTGACTGAAACACTGAATTTTCTCCAAGTTCTTTTTTTATGCGCCTTACCCGTATTATCTCTGAAATCAGATAAATCAGTACAACACCCCAGAACACGTAGTTTATAATCTGCCTGTTTACTTTAAAATAATCGCAGTTAAAGAAGTTCACGTTTTCTGATTCATAAATGGTTGTACTCGTATCTAACCATAACTTGCTGTCTAAAGGCGAATAGCAGATTATTATGCCTATTATAAAAACCATTGACATTGCAACATTTCTAATCATAAGCTGTCTGCTGATACGGTGCGATCTGTAACTTAAAACATACAATACTGTCATTATTATAAAGATAAGAACCATGATACCTGTAACAGCATATCCTATTTTAGCGGTACATAAAAATGCATAATCACTTGAATTTGCAATTGGCTGATATGTTCGATATTTACCGCAGGAGAAAGCCGCCATGGTAAATATAATGAAGAACGCTATCTGTAAAACATTTATTATTACCATCGGCGTTTTTAAAGAGCCTTTGAAATTAAATTCAGGCCATTCTACAGGTATTTCTTTGTGTTTTTTAGGTTTGCTGCCGTTGTTATGATTTTTATGTGAATCATCTGAGTCTGGTTCGGATTCATCGTCGCCCATTTCCTTAGCCGGCTCCGCAAGCAGCTCATCAACAGTTACTCCTAAAGCTCTGGCGAGAGGTGACAGCAGGGTTATCTCCGGATATCCCTCCCCTGTCTCCCAGCGCGAAACCGTTTTATTGCTTATATTAAGTAAATCAGCCAGCTGGGCCTGTGTAAGGCCTTTCTTTTTCCTTAAATCAGCGATTTTCGTTCCGAAATCCTTGTTGTTTAACATAATCTTTCCTCCCTCCTGTAATTATATATTAAAACAGGGCAAAAGAAAAGCCTACCTATTCATCTGAGATTTTGTCTATGATTCATAGATAGGCGTATTTTAATATTTTATCTTGTGATTTTTTCGTAAAAACGGTCCAGAAGCACCTGAATTTTTTTTCGGAAAGCGATACATATGCAGAATGCAACTACAGCGAAAAAGCCGATTACGATTGCTCCGGCATAGTTTTCTTCCATCATCATATCTCCCATGAGCAGGCATCCTATCATTCCGGGCAGTCTTCCCAGTGCAGAAATTATAATGAACGGTTTAAACTTAATCTCGGAGACACCGGCGGCATAACTCACCATGTCTTTTGGAATTCCCGGTATAAGATACAGGAAAAAGACTATGGTATACATCTTCTTGGAGTTCAGTCGTTCTATATAGTAGGACATCTTTTCCTCACCGAAAAATATATGGAGAAAGTCGCGTCCTAAAACCTTTGCAAGCATAAATGAAATTGCTGTTCCGGCCAGAGCCCCCGCCATGGCGAAGAGCAATGCAGGCCAGAAGCCGTAGATATAGCCTGCTGCCATCTGAAAAACCTGTCCCGGAATAATACTTATGACTATCTGTACGATTTGCAGACCAATGTATACAAATATGGACTGTGTTTCATATTTTTCCAGAAAAGCGACCACATCGTCTATATTTTCAAAGCTTTTTATCCATTCACCGTGAAAAAACCATAGATACAGCGGAAACCCGATTACTATTACGAGGAGCAGCGTAATTTTAATTATAGAAATTATGACTCGCCGTTTACTTTCTTTTTTTGCTTTCTTTATATTCTCAACACCCATTTTAATACCCTTTTATTTTACAGTTCTATAAGTCCCTTCTTGAGTAAAGCATCTACCGATTTTATGACGCCGAATTTTGAGTGCTCGTAAGTAAGGCCGCCCTGGAAGTATGCGATGTATGGTTCACGCATAGGAGCATCTGCAGAAAGCTCGATAGTTGAACCCTGTACGAAAGCGCCTGCTGCCATGATTACCTTATCTTCATAACCGGGCATATCTCCAGGTACAGGAGCTACAAAACTGTCAACAGGAGCGGCAGCCTGAATTCCTTCGCAGAAAGCGATTAATTTAGCCGGATCTTTGAATTTTACAGACTGAACGATGTCAGAACGGATGTCTCCGGCTTTAGGAGATACTTCAAAGCCAAGCTTTTCATAAACCTTTCCGCAGAGAACAGCACCTTTTAGTGCACCATTTGCAGCACGAGGACCAAGGAAGAAACCCTGAAACATGGTTCTTGTCTGGCCATAAGTAAGGCCGCATTCGCCGCCGATACCGGGACATGTCATGCGGTACTGAATCTGATCAATAAGGTCCTGTCTGCCGGCAATATAAGCGCCGCTGAGGGCAAGACCGCCGCCCGGGTTCTTAATAAGTGAAGATGCCATAACATCTGCACCCACATCGGTAGGTTCTTTCGTGTCAAGGAATTCACCGTAAGAATTGTCCACCATCTTTACAATGTCCGGATTAACTTCTTCGATTGCCTTCATGAGCTTTTCAATTTCGTCCATGGATATGGCCTTTCTCCAGGAATAACCTGTAGCGCGCTGAGCCGTAATCATTCGTGTTTTATCAGTAATTGCAGCCTTTACGCCTTCGATGTCGATGGAGCCGTCAGGAAGCAGATCAACTTGCTTGAAAGTAACGCCATAGTCTCTCAGAGAACCGTTGCCCTTTTCGTAGTTTGTGATACCGATTACTGTCTGAAGTGTGTCGTAAGGCTCACCTGTTGCGTAAATCAGTTCGTCTCCGGGTCTTAAAACTCCCAGAAGCGTAGTTGCAAGCGCGTGTGTACCGTTTACAAAAGTTGTTCTCACAAGGGCTGCATCTGTATGGAAAACATCAGCGAAAGTCTGTTCAATTGCTTCTCTTCCTGCATCATCGTAGCCGTAACCTGTCTTCCAGCCGAAGTGCATATCTCGGATGCGGTTTTTTTGGAATGCTGACAGCACCTTATACTGGTTATAGGCCATAATATCGTCAAGTTTTTCAAACTCGCTGCGTACTTCATCTTCAGCCTCTGCCACGATTTTCAGTACTCTTTCGTCAATTCCAAAATCATCAATTAAAAATTGTTCTGTTAAATTCATTGGTGTAATCTCCTATTTTTCTGTTCGTTCTGTTTCCCATTCCATATCTTTTACCAAATCCCGTTTTACATTCATCTTTTGCCTTGCATAGAGCTGAGTAGTTGTAACCTGCTCATGATCTAGCAATGCGGCCACATCAAAAATTGAGTTGCCGCGGCCTATAAGGCTGGTTGCGGCGGTTGCTCTCAGCTTATGTGGGCTGTAGCCGGCTTTTCTGGTGGTATTGAGAGCTATGGATGTATATTTTTTTACCAGTTCTCTGATCTGCCTTTCGGTCATACGGCGACCCTGCAGAGACAGGAAGAGTGCATCTCTATGTTCCTCTGAAAGAGATGAATCCGAAGCTCTTTCGTTGTCGATGTAGTCGTGAATAACGGCTGTAGCAGAGTTATTGAGGGGCATTATGGATTCCTTTCCCCTTTTTCTATATATTTTAAATTCGCCTCTGTTAAAGTTAAAAGACGAAATATTAAGCTGCTGCAGTTCGGAAAGTCTGAGCCCGTATGTCAGAAAAATAATCAATATAGCTTTGTCACGCTTTTTCGTCTTTTCCCAATAGGCATGTTCGTGATCGGTGAGCCCTGTTCCGTTTGAAACAGCGTCAAGCATTATCATCACTTCATCATCCTGAAGGGCCTTAATCTCCCGTTCTCCCGGTTTCGGAACCCTTATGGGGTCGAATCCATCAGTTATATTTTTTGAAAGAAGCTCATCCCTGTAAAGCTGCTTAAACATCACAGAAATCGAAGATTTCTTACGAGCCAGTGATTTGTTTGAGTTCTCATATATGTATATGGCATCGCCTGTATCCACCTTATATTTTCGGCAGTAATCGATGAACATATTAACATCCACTGCCTTGACCTGTTCCAGATCGGAAAGTTTTATTTTATCAGTGGTTTCAGCATCGGTCAGGTCTGTCTCCTCAATCAGATACTTAAAGAAAAACCTGATATCATGAAGATATGCAAGTCGTGTGGCAGGCAGAACATTACCCTTAAGATAAGAAAAGAAGCCTCGAAGAAACTTTGGAAGCTGACTTTCCAGTTCCTCGCATTCAAGGTAAATATCGTTTTCCTTTTTTATAACATTGTCGGGCCTGTCGCTCTTATTATGAATTTTTATATTCCTTGTGTCTGTACCCATTTTATTATATCTCCCACTGCAGCCTCATCATTATCGTATTCGCTGAGATTGAACCATTCCATGTTCTCATATCTTCTGAACCATGTAAGCTGACGTTTAGCCAGATGACGGCTGTTCTTTTTTATCAGTTCAATGGCATCATCGCGGCTGTACAGTCCGTCAAAGAATCCTATAATCTCCTTGTATCCTATGCCCTTCATAGAAATATCTTCTTCGGTCAGTCCCATTTCAAGAAGTTCCTCTACTTCATGGAAAAGGCCCTGCTCTACCATGATATCCACCCTTTTATTTATTCTATCATAAAGCTCAGGTCGATTTCTTGTCAATCCTATTAAGATTGTATCATAATCCTTGCATTTTTTACTGCAATTCTTAAAATCTTCGATTCCGCTCCCGTTAATGGCTCCTTCCAGTGCTCTGATAACCTTTTTTATATTATTGGGATGAATGCGCTCTGCAGCCGCCGGATCCGCATCTTTAAGCTTATTGTAGATGTATCCGGGTCCAAAAAGCTCTGCCTCTTTTTCAAGAGTTGTTCTGAGTTCATTGTCTACAGGAGCACCGCTGAAGTCCATATCATAGAGCAGACTGTTGAGATAAAGGCCTGTTCCGCCTTCAATTACAGGTGTCTTGCCACGGCTGAAAATGTCCTCTATGGCATTTTTTGCCATCTGTGCGTATTTTGCAACGGAAAAAGGCTCTTTGGGGTCTATTTCGTCCACAAGCCAGTGCTTTATCTCCGCCTGTTCCTCTGCCGTAGGCTTGGCGCTGCCGATTGTCATATATTTATATAACTGCATGGAATCACAGGACACGATTTCACCGTTAAAAGCCTTGGCTGTCTCAATGGCATATTTAGTTTTACCGACGGCCGTAGGGCCAGCAACTGCAATGATTTTTCTCATTTTTACACTCTCTTGAACATTTTTTCTATCTCATATCGGGTAAGCCTGATAAAAGTCGGTCTGCCATGTGGACAGCTGAAAGGATTTATACAGGCGGAAAGATCGCTTATCAGTGCTTTTATCTCTTCAGGGCTAAGCCTGTCATTAGCTTTCACAGCAGCTTTGCATGACATCATTATCAGTTTATCGATTACAACTCTGTTTGACAGATTGGTGCTGCTTGACATATTTTCTATGAATTCATTTACGAAATCTTCTGCCTCACCTAGTTCCATAAACATTGGAATCTCAGTAATTCTAAAGGTTCCCGGCCCGAATTCAGAAATTGTGAAGCCCATTTTGGTCAAAGCATCCAGCCAGTCGAAGCGATTTTCGCTTATAGATAGAGATACATTTATAATCAAAGGAATCAGCAAAGGCTGTCTAGCTTTTTCACTGCTTTCATATTCCCCTACAAGCTTTTCATAGAAGATTCTTTCATGGGCGGCATGCTGGTCTATAAGATAAAAATTTGATCCATCCACAGCTGTGATGTATGTATCAAATATTACGCCCGTAACCTCAAGATCTCTGAAATCAAATGGTTTCAGCTGTGGCTCATATATTTCAAGTACAGGTTCATGTGTTACATCAGCCTTATGCTCTTCAGCAGGCATAGGTTTTTCAACAGGCTTAGAAGTTGCCGGATGTGCAGGATTATCAATTGACGACAATAATTGTTTTATGTCAACTTGTTTATCCTCAGACTCTTTTTCTGCCTTATCAGGTTCCTTTTCTCTGAAAGGCTCGAAAACCCTCTCGTAAACCTTTGATGGAGTTATCTTTTTATCCAAATCCTTAAAAAGATTTCCTGCATCCACCACTGCGTCTTTTGTTGCCAGTGCGGCTTTTATTGCCCTGGAAATAAAATCAGTTATCATATACTCTTCATCAAAGCGGACTTCCCTTTTGTTAGGATGGATGTTGACATCTATAGTATGGGGATCAACACGAAGGAACAGATATACGACAGGGTATCTGCCCTCAAAAAGTCTTTCCTTATATCCTGCCGTAACGCCTCTTTCAATGACCTTGCTTGACACAACCCTTCCGTTGACGAAGTAAATCTGACTCCCTCGGGTAGTTTTACTGAAGGCAGGTGTGGATATATATCCCTCCACCTCAAGGCCTCCCTCGCTAAAGCTTACAGGAACCATGTTCCGGGCATCAACATCGCTGTATACTCTTAAGATTGTATTGAGCCTGTTGCCATCACCAAGAGTTGAGAACAGAATCTTTCCATTATTAATGAGACGGAATTTCACGTTCTTATAGGCTAAAGCCATCTGAGAAATGAAATCGATAATCAGTCCGCTTTCCGCGGAAGCTGATTTCATGAATTTCAGCCTGGCAGGAGTGTTATAAAATAAATCAGTAACCACAATGGTTGTTCCGTCAGGGCATCCGGTCTGTTCGCTGGCAATTACTGAGCCACCGTGGAGCACCAGTCTTACACCTGTTTTGCTGTCAGCCGTCTTTGTCACAAGTTCAGTTCTTGTGACTGCTGCAATGGAGGCAAGAGCTTCACCTCTAAAACCTAATGTATCGATAGCATCAAGGTCCAATGCGGTTTCAATCTTGCTTGTGGCATGACGAAGAAAGGCTGTTTCAGCCTCTTCAGGAGGTATTCCACAGCCATTGTCGGTCACTCTTATATAGGATTTTCCGCCGTTTTTAATTTCGATAACCACAGAATCAGCTCCTGCGTCCAGGGCATTTTCAACCAACTCCTTGACTATGGAGATAGGACGCTCTATGACCTCTCCTGCAGCAATTTTGTCTGATACTGATTTGTCTAATAATCTGATCATAACGGTACTCCGCTTATTTTTCCTGTATAGTTTTTCCTGTCATATGTTCTACACTGACCGCTATAAGCTGAACAGCGTTTATATCAGCACGAATCTCCTCTTCTGCAGTATCTTCGTCGGGATAATATTTCATGGCAAGATTTCTGAGTTCATCTATGAAACTTTCAGCTTCGGACATAATCTCCGCTTTACCGAATATCACAACGCTGCTGAGATAAGGAGCCCAATCAAGATCTTTAATTTCAGGTTCGCTGCAGACTGTAAAACATACCTTAGGATTCTTCTTTATCGAGTCAATTTTGTGTCCCGCTTTGGCACAATGAATATAAATTTTATTCTCAGACTCATCATAATAAAAGTTAACCGGGAAGGCATAAGGATAGTCATCATCACCGGCAACTGCAAGGACACCACGCTTTGCTTCTTTCAGCATTTCTTTGCATTCATTTTGAGTAATTGATTTTCTGGCCTCATGGCGCATTTTTCTGAACATGTGTACATCCTCCTCTTTTTTATTAATCCAGAGCCGATTTCAGCTCCTCAAGTATTTTGATAGCCTGTGACGGCGTTATTTCCATTAGATTTAAAGTGCGAAGCTTATCAATTACAGGGCTTGGCTCTGGTGAAAACATTGAAATCTGTTCCTCGCAGACTCTATCTTTTGAAACTGATGCCATATATCCATCGGGATTTCCTGATTCAAGCTCGCTGAGCTTTTCCTGTGCCCTGTCCAGAAGGCTTTTTGGTATTCCTGCAAGCTTAGCCACATGGATGCCATAGCTTCTGCTGGCCGAGCCTTCCACGATTTTATGAAGGAAAACTATGTTCCCGTTCTGCTCGGCTACATCCACGTTAAGATTTTTCACACCATGGAGTTGTTCTTCGAGAACAGTCAGTTCGTGGTAATGAGTAGCAAACAGAGTTCTTATATGGGTCTTTTCGTTACAAAGGTGCTCAACTGCAGCCCAGGCAATGGAAAGGCCATCATAGGTGCTGGTTCCCCTGCCTATTTCATCGAGAATTATAAGGCTTCGAGTTTTGGCACTGTTCAGAATATATGAAAGCTCGCTCATTTCCACAAAGAAGGTGGACTGGCCCTGTGCAAGATTGTCTGAAGCTCCTATTCTGGTAAAAATTCTGTCTACCACACCTATTCTGGCTTTCTCACATGGCACGAAGCACCCCGCCTGAGCCATTAAAACTATGAGAGCAGTCTGGCGCATGTATGTGGACTTACCAGCCATGTTAGGCCCTGTTATAAGCAGCATGCTTGCATCATCATCATTGAGGTATGCATCGTTTGATACAAAAAGTCCGTCGGAAACGGTCTGCTCAATTACCGGATGACGGCCCTTTACTATTTCAATTTCCATAGAGTCGTCTATTACCGGTTTTACATATCCAAGACGTTCGCTGACATGTGCAAAAGAAACAAGAACATCCAAAGTGGAAATGGCCGCAGAAGTTTTTTGAATGGCCTCAATATATCCTTTGATAAAGCTGCGCACCTGGGTGAAAAGATCATATTCCATCTGATTTATCTTTGCTTCTGCATTGAGAACCAGATTTTCCATCTCTTTCAGTTCAGGCGTGATGAAGCGTTCTGCATTGGCAAGAGTCTGCTTTCTTATGTAGTTTTCCGGAATAAGATCGTAATATGAACGTGTTACTTCGAGGTAGTATCCGAACACACGGTTATAGCCTACCTTAAGGTTTTTAATGCCCGTACGCTCTCTTTCGGAGTTTTCCAAATTGGAGATCCAGCTCTTGCCGTCCTTTATGGAAAATTTAAGGTTGTCCAGCTCTTCAGAATAGCCTTCTTTAATGAGCCCGCCCTCTTTTATAACAAAAGGCGGTTCTTCACATATTGCCTTATCTATAATATCATAAATGTCTGTAAGACAGTCAATTTCGTCGTTGATTTTTCTAAGAAGCTCTGAACCGGCAGCACCAAGATCTGATTTTATTTCAGGAAGAACAGCGATGGAGTTCCTGAGAGCAATTAAATCCTTGCCATTGGCATTTCCGCAGGCGATACGGCCTGCCAGCCGTTCAAAGTCGTATATGTGTTTAAGGTTTTCCTTAATATTGTTTCGCATCAGCAGGTCGGAGTAAAGTTCCTCTACACCGTCCAGACGCAGACTGATTTCTTTTGAATTGTTAAGAGGTTCCCTTAGCCACTGGCGCATTTTACGGCTTCCCATGGCTGTGTGAGTCTTATCCAGTATTCCAAGCAGAGAACCATGAACCTTCTTTTCATAGAGGGTTTCAGTTATTTCGAGATTTCTTATGGTCGCCTTATCCAATGCCATGTGAGTACCAATCTGATAATGATTGATGTGTGCGATATGGGAAAGGTTCTGTTTTTGAGTTTCGAGAAGATAGCTCAGAAGAGCACCTAAAGAAAGCACAGCTCTCGGTCTGAAGTCAAGTCCCAGGCCTGTAAGGGAAATACAGTTAAAATGAGCTTTTATAGCATCCTCGGCACCCTTTTGGGAAAAGAATTCATCGCTGAGAATGTTTATATATGCCTCGGTGGTATGTTTTATTTCATCAAGAGAATATTTCGCTGCAAATTCCTCGCTGCAGATTATTTCTCTTGCTTTAATCTTTACAAGCTCGTTTAAAATAGCCGTATAAAGGTCCTGACCGTTATATTCGGTAAGGTAAAGCTCGCCGGTTGAAACATCACAATAAGCCACAGACATGGCTTCTTCATCGGCCCAGACTGCGGCTAGATAATTGTTTTCTTTTTCAGAAAGCATAGACTGGGAGGTCAGAGTACCCGGAGTTACAACCTGAATAACCTCTCTTTTTACTATGCCCTTGGCCTGAGCCGGATCCTCAGTCTGCTCGCAGATGGCTACCTTATAGCCTTTTTCAACGAGCTTTGCAATATAGCTTTCAGCTGCGTGGAAAGGGACTCCGCACATGGGAGCCCTTTCCTCCTGACCGCAGCTTTTTCCGGTCAATGTTAATTCTAATTCCTTTGACGCCAGAATTGCATCATCAAAGAACATTTCATAGAAGTCACCCAGTCTGAAAAACAGAATACAATCCTTATATTCTTCTTTTATTTTCATGTACTGCTGCATCATGGGCGATAGCTTCATAAAAAATCTCCTTTGTGTTTTTCCTTAATAAAATGTATGTATAAAATGTAAACTATCTTGCGTTGTATCGGTTCTTTCGATTGTCTCTGCGGCGTTGCCGCAAGGTAAGAACCGATGAAATTCCCTAGCGGGAATTATAAGCCTTGATACCTTCCTTGATGATGTTGATACCGGCTTTCATGTCCTCAGCCTTGAGAACGTAAGCGATTCTGATGTCGGACTGACCTACGCCAGGAGTTCCGAAGAATCCGCCTGCAGGTGCAAACATAACTGTTTCACCGTTAACATCAAATTCCTGAAGAAGGAACATAAGGAAGTCTTCTGCGTTGTCAACAGGAAGCTGGCAAGTGATGTAGAATGCACCTTCCGGTACTCCGAACTTGATTCCTTCAATTTCCTTAAGAGCTTCAACTGAAACATTTCTTCTGTGCTCGTATTCTTTCTTGATATCGTCGAAGTATGACGGTTCAAGATTATAGAGAGCAGCAGCACCGATCATATCAAGAGTCGGGCAGCAAAGTCTTGCCTGACAAAGCTTCATCAGGTTGGACATGAGTTCCTCGTTCTTGGAAGCAATTGAACCGATTCTTGCACCGCATGCGGAGAATCTCTTTGATACGGAGTCAACGATGATTACGTTCTGATCAGCTTCCTTGAAGGAACCGAAAGTAGCCATTTCCTTTCCGTCGTAAGTGAATTCTCTGTAAACTTCGTCTGCGATAATGAACAGATCGTGTTCTAATGCGATATCAACGATGAGCTTCATTTCATCGTGAGTAAGAACTTTACCGGTAGGATTACCAGGGTTGATGATACAGATAGCCTTAGTTTTGTCTGTGATAACGCCTTCAATCTTTTCTCTTACTGCGTACTGATATCCATCTTCAGCAGTGGTAGGAATAGCAACAACCTTTCCCCCTGCCTGACCAACGAAAGTCTTGTAGTTTGTGTAGAAAGGCTCAGCCATGATAACTTCATCATCGTTATCGAGAATTGCAGTCATAAGCATGTTGATAGCTTCTGATCCGCCGTTGGTGATGAGAAGGTCTTTCTTCTGGAAATCAAGGCCTATTCTCTTATAGTAGCCAACGAGAGCTTCCAAAAGGCTTGCTTCACCCTGAGAATTGGCATAAGCTAATACTTCCTGGTCAAAATTCTTTACAGCATCGAAGAAAGCCTTCGGAGTCTTGATATCAGGCTGACCAAGGTTTAAACGATAAACTTTCTTTCCTGCGGCAACTGCAGCATCGGCATATGGAACGAATTTTCTGATTGGTGAAAGTTGCATAGCCTGAATTTTCTGTGATAGTTTCATTTCTTTTTCTCTCCTTTTTTAAAATTAACATCTTTTATTCTAACTCCTCATGGGAGGCGTTGACAACTTTTTCTACCGCAGCCTCGTCAATAGATTCCAGCTCATCATGCGGCTTTTTTGTAAGGAAAAGCAGATATTCGATATTGCCTTTTGCACCTGTAACAGGACTATATGTAAGTCCTGCAGTATAAAGGCCGTTCTCTTCTGCATATTGTATCACATTTTCAATAACCTGTCTGTGTACTTTTTTATCTCTTACAATACCTTTCTTTCCGACCTGTTCTCTGCCTGCTTCAAATTGAGGCTTAACCAGGCACACCAGACTTCCCTCTTCTCCAAGAAGCTTTGAAGAGATGGGAAAAACAAGCTTAAGTGAAATAAAAGACACATCTATACTTATAAAGTCAATTGGTTCAGGAATTTTATCAAAGTCAAGATACCTGATATTGCACTTCTCCATGTTAACAACGCGCGGATCTATTCTGAGTTTGTAGTCAAGCTGACCATATCCCACATCGACAGCATAGACTTTAGAGGCCCCGTTTTGCAGCATACAGTCTGTAAAACCGCCGGTAGATGCACCTATGTCCATGCAGACAGTGTTTTCAAGGATTATGGGCCATATTTTCATAGATTTTTCAAGTTTAAGGCCGCCTCTGCTCACATAAGGACAAATGTTTTCCTTAACGATAATTTCTGCTTCGGTGTCAATCATATTTCCCGCCTTATCGCTCTTTTGGCCGTCAACATAGACGATTCCGGCCATAATGGATGCCTTGGCTCTTTCTCTTGATTGATAAAATCCTTTTTTTACAAGTAAAACATCAAGCCTTTCCTTCAATATATTCACAAATCCTTTCCGTAATCTGTTCCGGCATCAGGCCGTACTGACCGGCAAGCTCTTCAAAGCTTCCCTGTTCTATAAATTTGTCCGGCCAGCCAAAATTAAGAATTTTAATTTCTTCGTTTTTAAGCTCAGCTGCCAGATGCATTCCAAAACCGCTGCAGATGTCATTGTCCTCTATGGTAACCAGAAGCCTGCAGTTCTTTTCAAAAGCATCAAGATCAAGAGGTTTGACGATTTCCACATCAACAAGACCAGCATCTATGCCTCTGTCTTTCAGCATTTCAACAACTTTAATGCCGCAGTCATACATCTTTCCGCAAGCCCAAATGTCAACATCTCTGCCGTGTGCAGTTCTTTCGTTTTTTATAACAGCAGGCGTAGTTGACATAACATTGTTCTCGTCAAGTTCTGCAGAATCCGGTGCATTTCCTCTTGGATATCTTATAGCAGCAGGACCGTCGAGAGTAAGTGCGTAGTCCATGGCATTCTGGAGACTTCTTCCGTTTCTTGGGGTCAGCACAGTCATTTCAGGCATAGACAAGAGGTATGAAAGGTCATATATTCCATGGTGGGTTTCTCCGTCAGCACCTACAATGCCTGCTCTATCTATAGCGAAAACTACCGGCAGCTTCTGCATGCACACATCTTCCATAATCTGATCATATGCCCTCTGAAGGAAAGATGAGTATATGGCACAAACAGGTCTGATGCCGCATTTTGCAAGACCTGCGGCGAAAGTAACAGCATGCTGTTCTGCAATTCCCACATCATAGAATCTTTCGGGAAATCTTTCCTCGAAAGGCCCAAGCCCGGTTGCCTGTCCCATTGCAGCCGTGATGGCGACAATATTCTTATTTTCTTCGGCCATATCAACAAGATGATTACCCATTATCTCCGAGTATGAGAATCCTTCCTCTTTCTTTACGGTTTCGCCGGTTTCAGGATTGAAAGGCCCTATACCGTGGAATTTTCCCGGGGCATTTTCAGCATTCTTATATCCCTTTCCCTTACGGGTGATAACGTGTATCAGCACCGGCTCGTCAAGGCTCTTTGCTCTGTTAAGAACATTTAACAGTTCACCGATATTGTGTCCGTCTACAGGACCAAAATAAGTAAATCCCAATTCTTCAAAAAGTACTCCGCCTTTTTCAAGAATTGAGTATTTTACATCGTTTTTAAATCCTGCCAGACCGCCGGCAATGGCGCTTCCTACGCTTCCTCTTGAACCGATAGTGTTTTTTATAAATCTCTTTGCATTCAAATATCCCTTAGAAGTCCTAAGGTTTCCCAAATGAGTAGATATGCCGCCTATATTTTTAGAAATAGACATCCCGTTGTCATTGAGTATTACTATAACCTTTGACTTGGATGCCCCGATATTATTCATTGCCTCGTAGGCCATACCGCCGGTAAGTGAACCATCGCCGATTACTGCCACTACCTCGTAGTTTTCGCCTTTTATCTCTCTTGCACAAGCCATGCCTGCAGCTGCAGATATTGATGTGCTGCTGTGGCCTGTATCAAAAGCATCGTGAGGACTTTCCTTTTCCTTAGGGAAACCGCTTAAGCCTTTGAATTGTCTGAGGCTGTCGAACTGTTCCCCTCTTCCTGTGAGAATTTTATGAACATAGGACTGATGCCCTACATCCCATATAATCTTATCATCAGGGCTGTTAAATACCTTATGGAGAGCAATGGAAAGTTCGACTACACCTAAATTAGATGCCAGATGACCGCCTGTCTTTGACACTTTCTCGATAAGGAATTCTCTTATGGAATATGTCAGAAGTTCCAGTTCTTCCTCAGACATCGACTTTAAATCCTGCGGGAAATTATAGTCAAGAATGTTTCTCTTCATTTTTATGAATTATCCTATTTTCTTCTGTTTTTTAGTTTAAGTACAAGATCTCTGAAAAACTCTGCATTATCATAGTAAGGAGCAATTGCTTCCACCGCGTTATCTGTAAGTTCTTCAAGACGCTTATGTGCTGCTTCAAGACCATTTATAGAGGTATATGTATTCTTATTTTTCTTTTTATCCGAACCTATTGCCTTTCCAAGCTCCTTAGGATCGCCCACCTCATCGAGAATATCGTCTGCAATCTGATATGCAAGACCAAGATTCTCTGCGTAAACGTCCAGATTCTGCAGCATATAATTTGATGGCTCTCCCAGATAAAGGCCGGCCCTGATAGCAGACCTGATTAAGGCGCCTGTCTTGTTTATATGTATGTATTCCAGCATCTCGTTGGAATATTCGTTATTTTCACCTTCAATATCCGAGACCTGTCCTGCCACCATGCCGCGGCAGCCGGCACCCTTGGAGATTTCATAAGCCGCTTTTATTCGTTTAGTCATCTTCTCCGGCGAGTCAAAGTAAAGCATCATATCTTTGTTTATGGCCTCAAAAGCTGTAGTCAGAAGACCGTCGCCGGCTAAAATAGCAAGAGCCTCTCCATAAACCTTATGGTTGGTAGGAAGCCCTCTCCTCAAGTCATCGTTGTCCATAGCCGGAAGATCGTCGTGAATAAGCGAATAAGTATGAATATATTCCATTGCACATGCGTAAGGAAGTGCTTCCCTTATGTCACCGCCTGCGAAATCACATGCTGCAAGAAGCAGTACAGGACGCAGACGTTTTCCTCCTGCAGTCAGACTGTATTTCATAGCCTCGTATAATGAAATGCTCTTGTTATCAATATTAGGAATAAAATCCAGAAGATGTTCGTCAATTATACGTTTGTAATCATCATATACTCTATCCATAGAAGCTTACCTCCTTTACTTTGAAAATGTCTCAATTTTCTGTCTGGCGCTATTCAGAATTTCATTGCACTCGTTATAACATTTTATGCCGTCTTCGTAGCATTTAATCGCTTCGTCCAGGGAGGTTTCCTCATCTCTGATTTTTTCCGAAAGCTCCTCCAGCTTTTTCATTGAAGTTTCAAAGCTCATAATATCTCCTCCGAATATATATTAAACCTGTTAAAGAATTTTTTCAACCTCTGTATTATTTACCGTGAAAATAATGCGGCCGTCTTTTAAGGCTAACACATATCTTTCACCTTCTTTGATATGGTTTACCGATGAAACAACATTTCCTGACATATCTTCAAGAATGCCGTATCCTTTTTTGAGGACCGATGACGGGTTGTTTTCCTCAAGGAAAAGTTTCATGGTTTCTAGTTTATGGCTATATTCAGCCAGTCTTCTTTCCATTGTATTCCTTATTTCAAGCATACAGTTTTCTATCATCAGAGCGTCTGTTTTTACTTTAGCATTCAATCTGGAAAGAAGGTCTGTCTTATGTTTTTCAAGACTTAGCCTTATCTCGCGAAGGTCAGGCACTGCCAATTCAGCCGCTGCTGTAGGCGTTTCTGCCCTCCTGTCCGCCACGAAATCAGAAATGGAAAAATCAATTTCATGGCCTACTGCTGAAATAACAGGAATAGTGCATCTATATATAGCTCTTGCCAGAACTTCCTCGTTAAAGGCCCATAAATCCTCAGTTGAACCGCCGCCTCGGCCGACAATGAGGGTGTCTATATCACTGAATTCATCGTTCTGACTTATCATATCGAGGGTGTCTGCAATATCCTGTGCAGCTCCCTCGCCCTGTACCTGAACAGGAAAAATGATTATATCAACAAGATTATTTCTTGATGTTATTATCTTTAAAATATCCTGCACAGCGGCACCTGTGCGGGATGTTACTATTCCGATTTTATGAGGGAATTCAGGGATAGGCTTTTTGTGAGCGGGATCAAACAGTCCTTCCTTTGAAAGCCTGTCCTTAAGAAGCTGAAATGCCATAGCAAGGTTTCCCTCACCTGCCACTGTCACTGTTCTGACAAACAGCGTGTAGGTGCCCCCTTTTTTATATACATTGATATATCCGTTGATTACAACCTCAAGACCATCGCCAAGCTCATAGCTGAGATTCCGTACATAACTGGCCGGAAAAAAACAGTTAATTTTACTGTTTTCATCGTTTATTGAGAAATACACATGTCCGCTTGAATGATATTTAAGGTTGGAAATTTCTCCTGTCACTGTTACATTTCCCAAAAGAGGGTCGGTCATCAGGACACGGCTGATATATTCATTAAGTTGTGAAACTGTAACGGGCTTTAAAGCCATAACTTTTTTCCTCCAAGAAGGGATATGCCCACAGCGTTGTCTGATGAAAGTTCAGGAGCGCCGAAGGCTGTTCTTATATAATCAGGCATATTTTCCTTAAGATATTTTCTCATAAAACTGCTGCAGGAAACTCCTCCTGCATAAAGGAAACTGTTGATATGATACTTCTCTGAGAGAAAAAGTGTCATATCAGCCACGGATTGGCTCAACGCATGCATCAGGGCTGCCGAAAGGTTTTCATGACTTCTTTCCTGCTTTTCTAAAACCCTCTGACATTGGGTTTCAATGCCTGACAGATTAACATATCCATCTTTTACTTTTACCCTTGTCAGGATCGTCTTATCTATATTCTCACGGTCAGCTGAAAGCGCAAGCCTGTCCACTTCCTGCCCGCATGGAAAATCAAAACCCATAGAAACGCCTACTCTGTCAAGAACCTGACCGTAGGCCAGATCACGGCTTCCCCCTATGATTTCTATAGACGAAGCATCATCATCACATAAAAGGGCTTCCGTGGTTCCACCGCTGAAGTGAAAGCATATAAGCCTCTTCTCATCAGCCATAGACGAATAATGCTTTACAGCCTCAATATGCCCCTCCTGGTGGCTGAATTCATATAGAGGAACTCCAATCGACGCAGCAATGCTTCTTGCGGCACTTAGCCCGGCTGTAAATACAGGCATATATGAACCTTTAACCGGCCTTGGCCTTGCGGAAACGGAAACTGCACCGATTCGTCCTCTTACACCTTTCGTTTCGAAGGCGTTTTCAAGGGCTTCGGGAAGCTTTTGAACATGCTGAAAAAGTGCCTCAGACTGTCTAAGGCCCCTTTCTCCGCTTTTAACTTTCAGAAAGCTCTGGTAGTTAAATATTATTTCTCCGTCGGATGCTGTAACAGCCACGGAAGTTTTATAATTGCTGGTATCAATACCAAGCGAAAGCATTTCCTTATTCATTGCAGTGCCAACCGATTCTGTGCATTATTTTTTTATCTTTGCAAGAACGGCATTAACAAACTTCGGTGACTGGTCAGTGCCATAGGCTTTAGCCAGATTAACAGCCTCGTTAATAGCAACTGCATCCGGAACATCGTCTGCATAAAGCATTTCACCTACAGCAACTCTTATTACCGCCAGATCGGGTTTGGTCATTCTTGATGCCGGCCATCCCTCGCTGGCATCATCTATCATGCAGTCGATTCTTTCTATATTGCTGCAGATCTGTGAAAGCAGATTGCTGATATAATCCTTCTGGTTTCCTGCTCCGCACTCTGCCATATAACCGTCTATGTCCGGGTTTTCAAAGTCTTTCTGTACTTCTATCTGAAACATAGTCTGCATTACAAATTCTCTTGCCTGTTTTCTATTCATTTATCCTGCTGCCTTCCTGAGGCATCATAACTCCCTGAACGTGAATGTTTACAGCTTTCACCTTCTGCTGGGTAGTCGATTCAACTGCCTCTTTTACTGAATTCTGTATATCCCATGCCAGCTGAGGAATCTTAACACCGAAATCCGCTGCAATGAAGATGTCCAGTATAAAGCCCTCCTTATCCTTAGAAAGCTTTATATCCTTTTCCTGGTTAACACCCGGCACGGCAAGGGTGGCTTTGGAAGCAGCCAGACTGACAATTTCCTTTGATATTTTATTTATATTCTGCTTATCACTGCTCATTGCTGCCTTCCTTTTTTGCCATAATAGTCTATTCGATTATTATAGCAGAAAAGGCGCTTTTTTTCAATGACCTAATATTTACTTTGGATGACTATTTTATCGGCGCTTCTGCCTGTTTCACGCATTACAATATCACATATTTTTGCAACTGTATTTGTGTCAAGTTCCTGTTTATCTACGGTCACACTGACGCCTCCTTCAGTGATAACTACATACGAAGAAGGAAGATTTTTTGACTTAATAAGGCTTTCCACCGCCAACTCCTTTTCCATGTAGCCGGTTATACGTTTCTTTTCCTGCTCGGAGTCAAGAGATGATAAAAGCTTGTTTCGCTCCAGATCAAGAGCCGCGCGCATTTCCTCAAATGTTCCTGTCGGCTTTTCGTCTTCAGAAACTGCCAGACTGTCTACAAGCACATCACCATCATGAACCGGAATTTCATTTCCCATATGTGAGGTTACTACGAGGCCGGTTCCGAATACAAGGATTAGACACAGAGCTCCCAGCCGTTTTCCTTTGTAAAGAATATCCTTATAGCTGAATTTCTTTTTCAAAAATTGAGTTTTCAAAATTATTCCCCCTGTTCTTTCTCAAAAACTATTACGCTTGAAACCGGAATGTCGTAGAGCGTAGCCACACCCTTGGTAAGGTCGTTTGTAACAGATGGATTTCCTGCTCCTTCTGCCGTAACGATAACTCCTGTCACCTTGCCGTCCTGCCCGTATTCTATAACTGCATCAACATCACCGGCTCCCTTAATGCCGGAAAGCACACTTGCCAGCCTTTCCTCGGAACCTCCGTCCATGTCTATAATCTGTCGCCTTCCATCCTTTCCCTGTGAAAAGACACTTAGGGTGAGAATAAGTATAGAACCGATGAGCAGCAAGGTTATAAGGCCCGTAAGTGCCCTCTTGCTCACTAATTTTTCAAACATAATTACACTCCTAAATATATTAATTCATATGTCCCGATATGATTTTTATGCACATTTATCCGCCTGTCACTGCCCCGACACCGGCCAGTCTGATTATAGGCTCTAGGATTACAGCCAGAATAATCAGAGAAAAAATGAATTTCAGGTATTTTTCTAGTGATGATTCCGGAAGAAGTATTTGAAAAAATGACAATGAAATAATTATAAGAAAAATATCCCTTACCCATAACAGCAGTTCATTTGTCATCACTTCAGCCTCCTCCCATACTAA
>CALZOZ010000038.1 GCA_945828095.1 uncultured Clostridia bacterium | reverse complement strand
TTTTACAATATATTGGTACCTAGGAAATATTGTCCTGTTTCAAGGAGCATTTTTTCCCATTTGTCTCGTACCAGGCAAAAAAAATGTTGGCAACTTAGTGCTAAAAGCGATTTATTGGCAACATCAGTGGTTTGATGCTATATAAAGCATGGGGTAACCAAAGCATGCCGGGGCAAAGCCCCGGCATAATGTTGTGCTACATGTATTTCTGTTTTAGACTTCAAAGATTCTTTCTATTTTACAGTTCTCCATGCCTTAGTTGAGTAGTCGGTGTATACCTTCTGTCCGTCAACTAATACATAGCCGCGTACTCTGTAGTAGTAGCGTGTTCCTTTCTTCAGGCTCTTGGTGTTGATGTATGAGCCTTCGTTTCCTCTCTTTGTGGAAGTGTAGAAAGGTTCAGTACCATAGCCTTTGTATCTTTCAGTTGAACGATATACCTCTACTCCATCGAGAACCTTGTCTCCTGCAGCTGCTGTCCAGGTAATCTTGATGCCCTTCTTGCCGGACTTTGTCTTTACCTGCTTGGAAGTAAGCTTAATCTCGATGTTCTTGATTGCTTCCTTCTGTGCTGCGATTGCTGCGTCAGCTTCTTCTTCTGCAAGGATTGCGTAGGATGAGAAGTGACCTGTGTTGAAGGTGTAAGTACCGTCATCATTCTTCTGACCTGCTACCTTGCTCATGTGACCGTTGTCATCGATGTATACGCAAACGACCTTCTTGTCGGCCATTGCCTTTGGAAGAGCCACTGTTACTGCTATGTTACCGCCATTAAAGTTGCTGATTACCTTACCGTCTGAGCAAACAACCTTGAGTTCAAATTCAACCTTGTCCACTTCTTCTGCAACCTTTTCTGCAATAATCTGAACTGTATCGCCTGTTGCCTGTTCTGATACTGCTGTAGCTGCAGCGTTATCCATCTTTACTTCTGCAACGTCAGTTTTGATTGTTACATCAGCTTCAGTCTTCTCTGCGATTGCTCCCAGAGTTTCTGTAGGAATGGTTACCTGTGCAATTGTAGTCGAATCTGCAGCTGTAGTAGTGTTAGCTGTTGCATCGATTACAACTTCTGTTGATTTGTTCTCAACTGCCTTATCAACTATCTTATCTGCTATGGTCTTGTCCACTGTAGCTGATGTAGTGCCATTGCTTGTGGAAGTGCTGCCGCTGAGGTCAGCGCTTGTAGTTGCGTTGTCAGTTCCGGAAGTACCTGAGTTGGTAACGTTGTCGGTTGGGGTTGTTGGCGGGATGTATGGAGGGATATATGGTTTATCACTGATTGTCCACACCTTTTTCTGATATGTATAATCCTTATTGTCATTATCTTTTGCACTCACATCAACAGACTTTTCTGATAAGATTTTAGCACTGTCATTTAATGCTACCGTACCATATTTTCCACCATATTTACCAGCATCATCTTTTTTTCCATCAGAAGTAATCTGTAATTCGTGTGCAAAAGTACATCCTGTACCAACGTTTAAAACGCTGTCATTTGCAACTCCTACTCCCGAATCAACATTCACATCTTGCCATGCGTTTCCAGTAAAGGATGCATCTTTCAGATTAACAGTAGTACCGTTTACAGTAAGGCCTGAACCGGTACTGTTCTTGAAGCTCACATTTTCGAATGAAGCTTCTACAAGAGTGCTGCTCTGATATACCTGCATGCCCTTTGCCTTGCCAGCACTATCTAGGTTAACATTCTTTACTGTCGCACCTGCTGTCAGCAGAAGGAGATGATCATTTGCAAAACCATCAGCAGCTAAAATGGTCTTACCATTACCATCTATTGTAATTGCTTTGTCAATTGTAATCTTCCCTGTGAGTTCAACGTTGTCATTTAGGATGATAGTTTCTCCAGGGTTTGCAACATCTACTGCAAGCTCAAATTCTCCAAAAACAGTATTCACACCATTCCTATTAATTTTGGCCTGTGGCTGTAGATAAGAGATTATTCTATTATTATATTCAGGCACATAGTATTGTTCTCCGTCTACTATGATTGTATTATCGCCGATAGCATCGTACATAGGCTCTAACGTATAAGTAGCACCACTTCCTTTATTTCCCCATGTGCCTATCGCCCTGAATTCACAACCAGTAAATGCAATCTCATTGCCATTAGGATATGCCTGATTTCCGTCATTCAATACATTCTGGATATTCAAAATTTTTTGACAAGTATCCTTTGAATCTGATGACTCAGCAATAATTTCACTATTCTTTACATTAATCTTTGAAGCAACGGAATTTTGATTTACCACCATTGTTGCAAAGGTATATGTATTGTCACTAATATACTCATTAGTTCCATGAAGAACGGAATCTTCTATATTTATTGTCGCAGGCGACCATGTTTGAATTGCACACCATCCTACAAGTTTTGAATTACTAATATCAACAACGATATTGTCATTTGCGCTAGCAATATTCACTGAATATGCAGCTGCACTAGAATATACATTATCAAGAATCAGATGCAGGCCATTAGTATAGTATACACTTACACCCCTTGAATTTGATTGACTTGTAGGACCTACTATTCTGATATTCTTAAGTGTTATTGTAGCATTATTTGCAAAAGAGCCATCTTGACCATTACAATCGAATACTCTGCCGCTGGCGTTATTAGCAACAGATACTGTATAGCAGCCTTCTCCATTCTTTGGACCGCTTCCTTCTTTTGAACCATCAATTGTACATTCCTCTACGTCTCGTGGGCTCGGAGATGTGTATAAGAGACAGCCATCGCCACTGTCGGCATGAAGCAAACCACCATGATGATGCACATCATCGTAATTAGAAATTTTCTCATTTTTAAATTCTCCTTCCCTATATTTACCTTTTGCCCGCGCACACAGGCTTTTTCATACAAAAAAGGCAAGCCCAAGCCTGCCTTTCGACAGGTTTGCCCTTTTTATTTCATATTTCGATTATACCCCCACCATGAATATTTTGTCAATTTTCTTTTGGTATTTTTGCCTATGCCTGCACAAGTTTTTTACATGTCTGATACATGAGTATTCAGGTACTCCACTATCTCCTTAAAAACAGGAAGGGCTGTAGCTGAACCTGAGATGCCGTCCTCCACAAATACGGTGATAGCAAAACGTCTTTTCTCTCCCTCTGCAGTATCGATATCACAGAAACCTGTAAACCAGCAGTCCTTAACCTCATCGCCATGGAGTGTTGCCTCAGCAGTGCCGGATTTGCCCCATACCGGCACCGCCCAGTTCCCATAGGAGCCTGTTCCCTGGGTCATTACGCTTTGCATCATATTCTGGAGAGTTGAAGCAGTCTGTGGCGAAATGACCTGCCTTGCTGCAGAATCCCATTCTCCCAGCTGTGCCGGCCCCGCCCCCGCCGGCACAACCTGGGAGGCGGGTGCGGCCCCCTCGCCTGCCAGCAGGCGAAGGGGGCTGCCGGCGCCGCCGCCTGCAATAATCCCGGTCAGCTGAGCCACCTGAAGCGGCGTTGCCAGCAGCCGGCCCTGTCCGATGGAAATGTTGGAAATGTCCTGTCTTACAGTTTCGTCAGCGTCCGGCACATAACCTGAGTTTTCTTCCGGAAAGTCCTTCAATACCTCTTCGCCAAGGCCAAGGCGGCAGGCCATTTCCAGTATTTTTTCATAGCCCACAGTCTGACCCAGCTGCACAAAATAGCAGTTGCAGGACTTGGCCATGGCCTCATTCATATCTATTTTTCCGTGGCCCCCCTCCGGGGCGGTGGAACACGAAACAGTTACTCCCTCCGCCTCTATTTCGCCGCTGCACTCATATTCCTGGGAAAGGGTGCACACACCGTTTTCAAGAGCTGCGGCGGCCACCACAAGTTTAAAAACAGAACCCGGCGGGTAGGCCGCCTGCAGGCTTTTGTTAATAAGGCAGTCGCTGTCCTGTGTCAGATAGCCTGAAAGCTGGTTAGGGTCAAAAACAGGTACAGATGCCATTGACAGAATTTCTCCTGATGCGGCATCGGTAACAAGACATGCACCGGAGCTTACATCCGCAAGCAGACTTTCGCATTTTTTCTGGAGTCCCAGCTCAATGGACGTGACCACGGAATTATCAGTTTCCGATAAGCTTTTGGAGTTTTTTACCGAAGGAGCAACCCCGGGCAGGATATTTCCCGCCGCATCTGCCATAAGAATCAGAGTGTTATCATCTGCTTTAAGCTTTTCCTCAAAGAGGTACTCAAGACCGGAAACGCCTCTTTTTTCCGACTGGTTGAGATAGCCCACCAGATGACAGGCCGGCTGTGAAGCGGAATATCTTGAGCGGCTCCTGAATACATAAGCACTGCAGCCGTTTTTAAGCTTGTCGTTTATGTCATCGTTATAGGTCTCGGTTCTGTACACCAGATAGTCGGAATCGGCTGCAGCAATCTGGGAGCTGTCCAGAATGGCAAGGAGGTTTTCACACTCCGGTGTCATCCTTTCCTTTTTAATAATGTAATAATATTGATAACTGCCGCCTGTGAGGGGTTTCATGTTTCTGTCATATATCTGACCTCGGGTGTCCATGCCCTCCACGGCCATTTCGTACTGGGATGTGGCCGCCTCTTTGAAATCATAGTGACATAGTATCTGTATATAGAACAGGCGGCAAGTCAATGCAATCACCGGCACCATAAAAATCAAAATTGCCGTCTTTACTCTCTTTCTGTTTTTTTCCATGGTGTAGCCGCCTCCTTTGCAAAAAAATAAAACCTCTAACGGTATTCTTTACGTTAGAGGCATTTTCATGCATTTTTGGCACAAAGCTTGCGGCCGCCATGGCATCGTCCAGGCTTTCGGGCGTCCTAAGCGCCGACTTTTCCGCAGATGTAGTCGACCACCTGCTCAATGCTCATATTTGTACTGTCGATTTCCTCGGCATCCTCAGCCTTGCGGAGAGGATTGAGTGCTCTGGTGGAATCGTTGTGATCCCGCTCCACAATCTGCTCAAGGACCTTGGCAAGGTCGCTTTCCTGTCCTTTTTCCAGCATCTCCTTGTGGCGCCTTAAAGCCCTTTCCTCGGCAGTGGCCGTAAGAAAATACTTGTACTCAGCATCTGTCAGCACATTGGTTCCGATGTCCCGGCCGTCCATGATAACGCTCTTGGCCTGTCCCATTTTGCGCTGAAGTTCCACCAGCTTGGCACGTACCGAGCCTAAAGCAGAGCAGTCTGATGCGGCTTTTGACACTTCCTGAGTTCTGATGCGGTCATTTACAATTTCTCCGTCGAGAAAAACGTTGCCGCTGTCAAAGTCTATTTCCGTTTCCGCCAGCATTTCCGTAAGAGCAGGGCTTTCCTCCATTGGAAGTCCCTTGGCCAGCATTTTGAGTCCTATAGCACGATACATAGCACCTGTATCGATATAATCTATGCCCAGCCGCTTTGCCACCGCCTTGGCGATAGTGGATTTTCCGGCACCGCTGGGGCCGTCTATGGCAATTCTGAAAATTCTTTCCGACATTTATCTTTCCTGCTTTCCTATGAGTTTTTCTATCTCTTTAATGAAGGTATTCACATCGGTGAACTGGCGGTAAACGGAAGCAAAGCGCACATAAGCAACCTCGTCCACCTTCTTGAGCTGTTCCATGATGAGCTCGCCGATGTAGGTGCTGTCCACTTCTTTTTCCATCTGATTGTTCAGTTCACGCTCGATATCATCCACCATCTGCTCCATGCGGGCCATGGAAACCGGACGCTTTTCGCAGGCCTTCACAATGCCGTTAAGCACCTTCTGCCTGTCAAAGACCTCTCTGCGGTTATCCTTTTTAACAACCATAAGAATGGTTTCCTCGACCTTTTCGTATGTGGTAAAGCGCTTGTTGCATCTGTCGCAGCCGCGCCTTCTTCTGATAGCATGTCCCTCTTCTGTAGGGCGGGAATCTATAACCTTAGTATCTGGATTATCACAAAACGGGCACTTCATACTATTCTACCTCCATTTTCGGTCTTCTTCTGATTACACTATACCACATCTTGTGGTCCCAAGTCCACTAAAATAACATCATCGCCTACAGTTTTTACCTTTTCCCACTTTATCAGTATGTCGTTTTCGCTCCGTCCGAACCAGTTCAGGAAGCCTCTCTCGGTGGGAATCACTATCCCGCCGATAACGCCCTTCTCCAGATCCACCTCTATGTCGCTGACAAAGCCCACGCTCCTGCCGTCGTAAATGTTTATAACCTCTTTATTTTTGAGTTTGTCCGTACTCAGCATATCTTGTCCCCCTGTTTTCTGCTTATTCATGTTGTGATGATAAATTATATTCCGTCGCGGAAAAAATATGTGTCTGCACCAGGTTTTATACATTTTTTTCTTACGAACCCCGCAAAGCATTGAAGTTAAAATCAAAATAGGAAAACCCCTTATTAGGGAAGCCTACGCCTTCTGCGACATTAAGCGAAAATATTGGCTTTACTTACAAAAAATATAACAATTATTTAGCTTTTCCAGGCCCAAACCCACTTTGGTACTGAAAACACAGATTCCGTTTTTCTTTTTTTAATTTTTTTATGCTGCTTACAGCCGTCTGTGAGAAAAAAATGTATAAAATCACCGGAACCACCGTTTTTCTACCGCTGGAACCATCGGTTCACTGCACCCTAGCAATAGGAAAACCGCCCAAACCTGAGGTGACCTGCAAATTTGAGCGGTCCCATCATCCATTATTCTGCGTACCGCACCGCCAGCTCAATTGTGTTCGGCAAAGCTTCCAGCTCCGTTTCGGCCACCACATAAGGATATGTAATGATCTGCGATACAGCTGTATCGGTAGAAGGTTCCGTAAACAGTGCCGTCACAACAAGATTGGTGCCCTCTTTCGTCTTATCAAGCTTCATCTTTTCTATGGAAAGGTCATAGCCGGCAGTCGGCTTTTCCCCTCTTGTCACAACCACGTAAACCTTGCCGTCCACCAGGCAGCCGAGAGCACGCTCAAGATCCCGGTACTCCGGAATCACATCCTTTTCAATAGTGCGAGGTATCTTGTCCTGCGGAAGCTGAGTGAATTTAACGTTTTTGCCTCCGCCTATCCCCATAAATCCGGTAGAAACCGCGCCGAAGGCCAGTGCTCCTGCCAGCGCAATAATTCCGAGAGTAATCAAAGCTCTCCGAGACGGTCTTCTGAGCAGCCTTCTCCCCTTTTTTTCGTTATTATCAGCCATAAAAAAACTCCCTTCGCTCATACATAAAATCTCATATAATTTTATGTCCGCAAAGGGAGTCATATTCATTATTTTACAGCCCAAGCACGAACCCATGAGGAAGTCCGGTTATGCCGGATTTTATCTCAGGCTTTCTGCCGCTGCTACGATGTCAGCAGCAGTCATTCCGTACTTGGCCTTAAGTTCGTCAGGCTTTCCGGATTCGCCGAAGGTATCCTGCTGGCCTACCATAGCCATCTTAACAGGGCATTTTTTTACCACCACTTCAGCTACTGCACTTCCAAGACCGCCGATAACGGAATGCTCCTCAGCAGTCACGATGGCACCTGCTTCGGAAGCAGCTTTAACGATGATCTCCTCATCCAGCGGCTTGATGGTGTGCATGTCGATGACGCGGGCATCAATACCTTTTGCAGCCAGTTCCTCTGCAGCAATCATCGCTTCGTTTACCATGATTCCTGTAGCGATAATGGTCAGGTCCTTACCTTCACGAAGGCAGCTGCCCTTGCCCAGCTTCAGCTCTGAAGCCGCAGACTCGTCGTAGAACATAGGAACAGCAGCGCGGCCCAGTCTCACATAAGCCGGTCCGTCCATTTCTATAACCTGCTTCAAAAGCACCTTTGCAGACGCACCGTCTGAAGGGTTTACAACAACCATTCCCGGAATGGTTCTCATAAGAGCGATATCTTCAAAGGTCTGGTGGCTGGCACCGTCTTCACCTACTGTAATTCCTGCGTGAGTAGCGCAGACCTTTACATTGGCATGAGTGTAGCCGATAGAGTTTCTGATGATTTCAAAAGCTCTGCCTGCCGCAAACATTGCGAAGGTGCTGGCGCAGACAACCTTTCCGGAGAGAGCCAGTCCGCAGGCTGCAGCATAAAGGTTCTGCTCTGCGATACCCATATTGAAGAATCTTTCAGGATATGCCTTTGCAAACTCAGCAGTCATGGTGGACTTGGAGAGGTCGGCATCCATAACTACCAGATTTTTGTTTTCTGCTCCGATTTCCACGAGAGCCTTGCCGTAGGCCTGTCTTGTAGCCATTTTTTCCTGCTTTACCTCAGCCATTACCATTCACCTCCCAGTTCACTTACTGCCTGTTTTGCTTCGTCTTCGCTCGGTGCCTTGCCGTGCCAGCCCGGGTTGTCCGCCATGAAGGAAACTCCGCGTCCCTTGTTGGTCTTGGCAACGATTACAGTCGGCTTGCCCTTGCACTCTCTGGCTGCATCGAATGCAGCGAAAATTTCTTCAAAATTATGTCCGTCTATTACCAGAACATTAAAACCGAAGGCCTTGAACTTTTCGTCAATAGGCTTTACAGTCATTACATCGTCGTTCTTGCCGTCAATCTGCAGTCCGTTCCAGTCCACGATAGCACAAAGGTTGTCCAGCTTATAGTGTCCTGCAGCCATTGCAGCTTCCCAGATAAGTCCTTCCTGAAGTTCTCCGTCTCCCAGAAGCACATATGTCCTGCTTTTCTTGCCGTCCATTTTAGCGGCCATAGCCATGCCAACGGAAACAGCAAAGCCCTGTCCCAGAGAACCTGTTGACATCTCGATTCCCGGAACCTTGTCCCTGTTCGGATGGCCCTGGAAGCGGCTTCCCAGCTTACGAAGGCTCCAGAGATCTTCTACAGGAAAATATCCTCTCTCAGCCAGTGCTGCGTACTGAACCGGGCCTGCGTGGCCTTTTGAGAGAATGAACTTATCCCTGTCCTCCATACGCGGGTTCTTAGGGTCGATATTCATTTCCTTAAAATACAGGGCAGTCACTATGTCTGCTGCAGACAGGGAACCGCCCGGATGGCCTGAGCCGGCCTTATGTACTGCTTTTACAATGTCCACGCGCACGCGGGCAGCAGCTTCTTCGTACTGTTTGAAATCCATTACTTTCCTCCGGTTTTAAAGTTTATTTTACATTTATATATTTTATGGGAAAGCCCTCCCCTTCGCGAGAAGGGCTTTCTCTATTTTAACGATTTTCAGGCAGATTGGCAATCCCCAAACTTACACCCAGAGCCTCGTCTACGACGGGCAACTGGCTGTCGCTGAGCGAGCCGATCCTTTCCTTGAGTCTTTGCTTGTCGATGGTTCTAAGCTGTTCCAGCAGGACCACCGAATTTTTGCTGAGACCGCCCTGTGTGGCCTTTAATTCTACATGAGTAGGGAGTTTAGCCTTCCCTGTTTGTGAAGTCACGGCGGCCACGATGATAGTCGGGCTGTATTTATTTCCTACATCGTTCTGTACCACCAGTACAGGTCTTACTCCCCCTTGTTCCGAGCCTACTACGGGACTTAAATCAGCAAAAAATAAATCTCCTTTTTTTACTATCAAGTCCAACACCCCTTTGTATATTGTGTTTTAAGACTCTTCTAAGATTTTTTTGACGGCAAGGGCTGTATATTCGGCAATATCGCCGGCAATCAGTCCATACTCGCCTTTTTCCTCTGTGCCCAGGTCTCCCGCCAGTCCGTGGATATATACTCCTGCAAGAGCAGCCTCCAATGGCTCTATGGGCCGCCCGTCACTATGCCTCTGCCCGCATAATGATGTTACAATGCCGGTGAGCACATCTCCTGAGCCTGCTGTCGCCATGCCGGGATTACCTGTAGTATTAGTATATGTCTTTTGGCCTTCTGCGGCTACAACAGTGCCTGCCCCTTTCAGCACTGTAACGGCACCGGTTTTCTGAGTCAGTGCCTCCGCCAGCTCACGCCTTGTCATTTTTTCGGAAAAATCCTTTGCCATAAGCCTCCTGGCCTCCCCCATGTGAGGAGTTATGATCAGCCGTCCGCCCCTTGCCCTCATCAGGTCAAAAAAGCCCTCACGGGCTGCAATGTTCAGTCCGTCTGCATCCAGCACCAAAGGTCCGTCAAAAGAATCCAGAAGTATTCTTACCTTTTCAACGCTTTCTCTGCTATCCCCCAGTCCGGGACCTGCTGCCGCCGCGTTATATCGGCTCAGGTCGATGTTATCAAGGCTGTCCGTAAGACAGGTGGCCTCGAGAACCCCCGTCTGTACTATGGGAAATATTTCTTGGGGAACAGAAAGCTGCACCAGTCCTGCACCGGACCTTAAGGCACCTCTGGCCGCCAGCACGGCAGCTCCTGCCATTCCCACAGAGCCTGCTGCTATGAGAATCCGTCCGCAGCTGCCCTTATGTATTTCCCTTTTTCGCCTTTCGATAATATTCTTGACAGTTTTTTCGGTAATAATACTTTCTAGCATAAATTTTTCCTTTCCCTTAAGGCTAAAAAGCAAACAACATGGAAAGAGGCTGTAAACCCCGCGGGCCTCAGCCTCCGTAATTCTGATTAAAGTCCCAGGAAAACCGCTGCCATAGCGAAATATATGGACAGTGCCACAGCATCGGAAATAGACGATATAGCCGGATTGGCTATAAGGGCCGGGTCCAGTTTAACCTTTTTAACGAGAAGCGGTATCATGCTTCCCAGTATCTTTGCAAAAATAACGATAAACAGCATAGCACTGCATACGGTCAGTGCAATCATAGGTCCGTTGCCGTCGAGCCAGCACACGCGTGCAAAATTGAAGGCACTGAGTATGAGACCTATGACGAAGCCTATCCTTACTTCTTTCCATAATATGCGTAAAGCATCAGAAGTCTCAACCTCGTCCATGGCAAGACCTCTGATAATCAGAGTAGCCGCCTGTGAACCTGTATTTCCTCCCGTTCCCATAAGCATAGGCATATATGAAACCAGACATATTATCTGAGACAGCTTGGCCTCAAAGCTGGTTATTATCATCCCTGTAAACACGTATGCCACCATAAGAATCAGAAGCCACGGCAGTCTGTTGAGCACATGCTGCCATACGGACATATCAAGATACTCCTTGTCCGAGTCCTCCCAGTCGATGATACCTGCCATACGCTCGATATCCTCGGTGTTTTCTTCTTCGATAACATCCAAAATATCGTCTACGGTGATAATGCCCACCAGACGATGTTCCTTGTCCACTACCGGCATAGCCAGGAAACCGTATTTCTTGAAGTCCTCGGATACATCTTCCTGGTCATCGTACACATTTACGCACACATAGTCCGTGCGCATTATATCCATAATACGCCTGTTGCTGTCCGTTACCACCAGAGTGCTCAGCGACACAATACCGATAAGCTTACGGCCTGTATCCTTCACATAACAGGTATATACCGTCTCTGCATCCATGCCCACATCCTTGATGTGCTGCATGGCCCTTTCCACCGTCCATTCTTTTTCCAGACTGATGTAGTCAGGAGTCATCAGGCTTCCTGCACAGTTGTCCGGATAATTAAGGAAGGTGTTTATGAGGCGTCTTTCGTCTTTAGGTGTTTTTTCGAGGATCTTGTCCACCAGATTGGCAGGAAGTTCCTCCAGAATATCGATTTTATCGTCGAAGTCAAGTTCGGCGATGATGTAGCTTAATTCCTTATCGGTGATACCGTCTACGATTTTGAGCTGGTCATCAGACGGAAGATATGAAAATACTTCTACGGAAACAGCCTTCGGAAGCAGTCTGTATACCACGATGGTACGTTCCAGACGCTCCGGCTCCTCGAGCAGTTCCTCGAACATTTCGGCAATGTCCGCATCATTGTACTTTAAAAGCTCGTCTCTGGCCATAAAGTACTTTTTTTCTTCCAGCAGCTCTAATATTTTTTCCATGGATTCCGCCATTGCTGCTTCAGGGTCTAATAAAATTAATGGATCCATTGGAATCTCCTCCTTTCCCAAAGCCTCACCTTTCGGGCCTCAGCTTCGGCATGGGAGTTTAAGCTCTTAAAGTGTCACAAAAGCAAAAGCAAAGGCAAGGCTCTTTTTTAAGTTGTAAGTGTTACTAAATCGTTTCCCATCGGGAACTGTTTCCATTGTCTTTGCTCCTTTCTTTATGGTTCTTTAACTATATTAGTATACTACTTTTTGCACATTCTTTGCAAGTGTAAAAATACAGGTTTTTAAGGATTTTCAAAGCCCTGAATGTTTCGAAAAAAAAACACTGGGATAGTGTATACACGGTGTTGACAATGCCAAATCTTAGTGTTAAATTGAGATTGTAAGTTACTTTGTTTTATTATAAACAAATAAAATAACTATTGAGAAAAGAGGAGATTAGTAATGGCAAATTATATCGAAAGAGTAATCGAGCAGGTAAAAGCTAAAAATCCCGGCGAAGTTGAATTCCATCAGACTGTAGAGGAAGTTTTAACTTCACTTGCACCTGTTATCGAACAGCATCCTGAGTATGAAAAGATGGGTCTTCTTGAAAGACTTACTGAACCTGAAAGAGGTATCTCATTCAGAGTTGTATGGGTTGACGACAACGGAAACGTACAGGTTAACAAAGGCTACAGATACGAATTTAACAGTGCAATCGGACCTTACAAGGGCGGCTTAAGATTTGCTCCTAACGTATATCCTGGAATCATCAAGTTCCTCGGTTTCGAACAGATTTTTAAGAACAGCTTAACAGGTCTTCCTATCGGCGGCGGCAAGGGCGGTTCCGACTTTGACCCTAACGGCAAGAGCGATGCTGAAGTTATGAGATTCTGCCAGGCATTTATGACTGAATTATACAGACATATCGGACCTGAGACAGACGTTCCTGCAGGAGACTTAGGTGTTGGCGCAAGAGAAATCGGTTACTTATTCGGACAGTATAAGAGAATCACTAACAGATTTGACGGCGGCGTATTAACAGGAAAAGGTATCCCTTACGGCGGATGTCTCGGAAGAACAGAAGCTACAGGTTTCGGTATCGTTTGGTACGCAGAAGAAATGTTAAAGGCTAACGGCGAAGAAATGAAGGGCAAGACTGTTGCTATCTCCGGTTTCGGTAACGTTTCCTGGGGTACTGCATGGAAACTTCAGCAGTTAGGTGCTAAGCTGGTTACTATCTCCGGACCGGACGGATACATCTACGATCCTGATGGAATCAACACAGACGAAAAATTACAGATGATGCTCGAACTCAGAGCTTCCGGAAAGAACATCTGCGCTCCTTATGCAGAAAGATTCCCTAACGCTACATTCGTTCCAGGAAAGAAACCTTGGGAAGTTAAGGCTGACCTTTACATCCCTTGTGCAACTCAGAACGAAGTACATATGGAAGATGCCAAGGCTATCGTTGAAAGCGGTGCTAAGTTCTACTGCGAAGGATCCAACATGCCTACAACTAACGAAGCTCTTGCTTACTTACAGGACAACGGCATCATCGTTGGACCTGCAAAGGCTGCAAACGCTGGCGGAGTTGCTTGCTCATGTATCGAAATGGGTCAGAACGCAGGTCACACTGTATTCCAGCACCAGGATGTATATGACCAGTTACACCAGATCATGATCAACATCCACAAGGCTTGTAAGGAAGCTTCCGAAAAGTACTATGGCAAGTATGACCTTGTAAAGGGCGCAAACATTGCCGGCTTCGAAAAGGTTGCTGAAGCTATGATGGCTCAGGGCATTGTATAATCGAAGATTGCTGATCACACATTTTAAGATTTCAAAAGCCTCGGACTTGCTCCGAGGCTTTTCCTTATTGTTCTGTTTGCTCTGGACGCTCTGGATGGTCTTTTCTCATGCTCCGGACGCTCTGGATGTCTATGTTGGGGTTGCCACATACCTGCATTAAATGAGATTTTCCTAAATATGTTGTAAAAAATCATCCTTCCCTGTTCTTTTTACAACATCGCCCATTCCTCTCCCCAACAAGAGTCTAAGTTTGACCGTCAATGTTGTTTTTTTTCATCTATCTTTTATTTTTTACAACCTAAAATGATATATGGTTGTAATAATAACTGCGTCCCTTTCAAAAAAACAACATTTCATCTCCACACAGGTTATAAATGCCCATTCAAATGCAGTGATGTTGTAAAAAATCAGGCTTTGAGCAGAATTTTACAACATCAAATATATAGATTAAATGCTATAGACCCGTCCGTCATTTACTCTCGATATGAAGGATGAGTACTACCTCTGGTCCAAAAAAAGGATAAGATCGAAAGTCCTATGGAAAATGCTGAAAAGTATAAGGAATACGGCATTCCTGCTACCAAGGGCATTCTTTTCTTCGGGCCTCCGGGATGCGGTAAATCTTTCTTTGCGAAGGTGGTAGCTGATGAGTGCAATGCCAATTTTTTCACTGTAAACGGTCCTGAATTGCTTGGAGGAGGCATCGGTCAGTCTGAAGCAAATCTCAGACAGAAATTCAGAGATGCCAGAGAAACCAATCCTGCAATTATATTCTTCGATGAAATCGATGCTATTGCAGAAGACCGCAGCTCAGGTTCCGGTTCCGTGAGACTTATCAACCAGCTTCTTACTGAAATGGATGGTATGGAATCTCTGGACGGCGTAATGGTAATTGCCGCTACAAACCGCCCTGAAAAACTGGACTCCGCGCTCATGCGTGCCGGACGTTTTGACACGAAGATTTACATTCCTATGCCGGATGAATTATCAAGAAAAGAATTATTTGCCAGCAGTCCGGGCAAGATTCCTTACAATCTGGACCTTTTCCCTACCCGTTTAATACTTCGCCTTTTGGATCTTCCTTTTGCTAAAGGCTGTAACACCACCTACTGCTGCAGCAATAACAATAAAAGTTATTCCCACAGCGGTATGAAATGGCTGGCCTCCTATGCCCGCAAGTCTCATAATATTTGCCGTTACACCGCAAAAGCTTCCCGCAATTATATAGCTTACAGGTGTAAAAGCATTTTGGAAAACCAAATATATTATTCCGTAAAAAGCCGTAAGCGCGGCAAACCCCACAGGCACTGTCCTTTTCTTTCCGCCCGATGAAGTCATGATAGCCGTAAAATACATCAGCGATACCAGACTTATTATATTTGCGGCTATAGCCTCAGGTCCGTAATACTCCCACATCAGTGCCATGACACCGTATGCAAGACAGATTATATTAAGCATTGTTAAAAATAAAATTACCCCTTTGCGTGACATTCCATTTCCCTCCTTATCTCGTCAAAGTCAAATGACGACATCACTCGGCAATTGCTTCCGTCCAGCAGCCTGTAATGCTTTGAGACTATATTCTGCTGTACACGGAATTCACCCTCTGCAGCCACGGTTTTCCACCATATCTTGCCTCCCATAGTAGGAGGATACTTTATCTCCATATCTTCAAAAGCCAGAGCCGCCACCATATCCGACAGCTCTCCCCCGTACTGGTTCTGAAGAATCCTGCTTTGAGAAAATACGGAAACAAATGCCACCGTTTCCGTCCACCCCAGCGGGCGACGACCTTTTTCGCTTTCAACCAGGCTCTTTTTCGATATGCCCAACACATCCGCCATCTTTTCCTGCGTCAGACCGTATTCCGTACGTACCAGCTTAAGCATTCCGTTGATTTCAGATATGAATTCCCTTCTGTCCACGAACCTATCCTTTCCAGACCACTAAGAAAGTAAATCCTTATTATTTAGTGTAATTTTACACTTTTTGCATTCACTTGTCAATAGGAAATGTCACCTGCCAGTTACCTTCTGTAAGCCTGCCTGAGGTCACAAAACATCCGTATGCCTTGCAGCCCTTTAGTTCCTCTTCTGATGTATCAAATACATATTCCTCATAGCTGCCGGCCTTTTCTTCGTCCCAGAAGGAAACATTATAGCTGCATGATATTTCCTCTCCCTCATCTGACTTCAGGTAAACATAGCCATGATTGTCTGTATTAAGGATATCATCGTAATGTGCCTGAATATGCAGCTTTCCGTCAATCCAGCCTGCGGCAGTAATCTGAACTCCCTTTACAGGCGAAAAAGCTGTTTCCCTAAGCGGCATTAAAAAAGTCTCACGGTCGCCAGGCTCTTTTTCCTGCGTATCTGTGCCCGCATATCCTCTGATTTTAATCGTCTGTGTGGACGGTGTTTTATCTGCATGGGCAAGGTCAAGCTTAGAAAGCTCTCCGTCAAATTCGTCCTTTCCACTGAGAATTCTTTTTAAGGAGAATGTAATCTTATCTCCTGTAATATCTCTGCCGCCAAATTGTGTTATGCTGATTAATAACAATGCTGTCTTAGTGTCTCGGTCATACTCTTTAAGTGAACAGGTCGCAGCACAGGAAAAGGGTTTATTTATGCTGTAGCTGTCAAACAAATCGGTCGTTTCATCTATACGATCTTCTTCCAGATCCCTGAGGGCAATTTGAATTTGAGCGCTGTCACCATGTATATACGCAGAAAGCACTTCCATCCTTATTCCCTTGTCCTCGCATGACATTCTCACCGGCTTCAGCTTTTGTGCTGCAGACGGTGAAATTGAATACATCATCTTATATGCTGCCTCCACATCAGATGCTGCCAAAGCAGGCACAGCACATGTTACAAGCAGACATATGCAGGCTGCCGCCGCACTTAATTTGACCAACATCTTAGATTTATAATTTCTACGGGAATATTCATGAGCATCTGTAATATATTCCTCCTTGATTTCTCCCATAGCATCCGAAAGCAAATTGGATCTCATATATATACCTCCTCTTTTTTCAGCCGTTCCGAGAGCTTCTCTCTCGTACGTTTAAGCATCATTTTCACTTTGCTCTGAGTGAACCCGAATCGGGAAGCAATATCCCTTATAGAATCAAAATACCAGTATCTGCATACAAAAACCCGACGCTGGTCAACAGGAAGCCCTGCCAGAAAGTCATTAAGGATTTCTGCCAGTTCCAGCACATTAACTCTTTCCTCTGCGGTACAGCTGTCCGGTATGCACTCCTCCAATTCGTCCAGTGCTGCCGGAATCTGACCCTCTCCCCTTTTAGCTGCGTTTTTTTCACGCAGTTTTTTTAAGGAAAGCCGGCGGGTGATCTTTCCCAGAAATGCAGAAAGAGAGTCCGGACGGTGTGGAGGCATCGCATTCCAGGCCCCTGCATAAGCATCATTTACCGTTTCCTCTGCGTCCTCCCTGATGCCCAGGATGTTGTGGGCAATAACGTAGCAATATTTCTCGTACTTTTTCCTCGTCTCCTCGATGGCTCTCTCATCTCTGCGCCAGAAAAGCTCGACAATCCTGCTGTCTTCCATTGTTCTGCTCCCCTTTCCAATAAGTTATCAAAAGGCCTTTCACTTATATACTACCGGTTTTTCAGCGTAGGTCACATTAAAAAACGTCCAAGTATGTTGTCATTATATCTTTTCCTAGTCTGCACTTCAATACAAACCTTTTGGTGGATGACACCTGCCTGATTTTACGCCAGGCAATTCATGATTACCGTAATCATCATTTCTTTTTCTTCTGGTCTTGATTCTGCAATCATAATGGTGAGAGCCACCAGTGTATAGTCATCAATCAGCTTCTCTCCATCCGCAAACAATACGCCGTTTCTGTCGAGGAAGTATAGGAACATGGTCGCTGCAATTCGCTTGTTGCCATCAAGAAAGCTGTGGTTCTTTGTGATAAAGTAAAGCAGATGTGCTGCTTTCTCTTCGAGGCTCGGGTACAGTTCTTTGCCGTCGAAAGACTGATAGATATTTCCGATGCTGCCTCGGAAGGAATCGTCTTTCTCTCTGCCGAATAAATCTGATTCATCGCCGAATCGCATATGGGAAATAACGTCCATGCACTCCTCATAGGTAAGTACGTATGTCGTATCGTTTCCCTTCGGCCGATTCATACTCTGATGATCATATGAATCAAGAAGTTCAAGTGCCTCGCTGTACTTCTCGATTACAGTCAGCACCTGTCTGCCGTCCAGAGTGTTTTCAGTCCGTTTCATAATCTTTATTACTTCACCCAGCTGTGCAATGCGTTTGTCGTTTACTGCATAGCCTTGTAGTATGTACTGTTTGAGGACTGAGTTTGCCCATCTGCGAAACTCGACGCCGCGCTTGGATTTGACACGATAGCCCACAGAAATGATGACGTCGAGGTTGTAATATTCGATTTCTCGAGTTACATTACGTCCACCTTCGTTTTGAACTGTCGCAAATTTTGCGACAGTTGAGAAGTCAAGTTCTTCGTGTAATGCGTTATTAATATGTTTGCCGATTGTCTTAATGTCTCTGTCAAATAGTTCGGCCATTTGCTGACGATTCAGCCATACGTTTTCTTCGTTTACCGGGACCTCCAGCCTGACTGCCTTGTCTTCCGTTTCGAATAATACGATTTCATTCTTGTTCATGTTGTACCTCTCTTTCGTTTTCTGATGTGATATAAAGAGTGTACTTACGCATTTAAGACAATAAAAAACGCGCAAGTACGCTGCGGATTCACCGCATTCATCCTTGCACGCTCATGCCCGTGTATAGCCCGGCTGGATAAAACCTATGTTAATTATACTCCTTTTTCTCATGGTTTTCCACTACTAAAAAAGACAGCCGCAGCTGTCTTTTGGTTCATATTCACCCTCCAAATTCCGATTTCAAACATTCAACACGCATGTTTTGAGTGTTGTTACATCAGCATAGCCAGATACTCATCAAGTCTTTTGTTGATGTATCCTGCAAACAGGTCTTCCATAGTTTTGAGGTTGTGATTCACATGGTAGTCATCAAAAGCCTTGTAATAGGTTAATCTGTCTGTAAACTTGATGTCTATTGGCGGAAAGCCTGCTTTCATAAGTTCAAGGTTCACAAGAAGTCTTCCTGTTCTGCCATTCCCATCAATGAAAGGATGTATTGCTTCAAATTCAATATGAAATTTTGCGAGTTTTGTTACAATGTGCTCGGTGCTTTCCTCGTATTCATGAAGCAGCTGTTCCATTCTGGGAATGATAAGATAGGGCTGTGCCGGTTCATGCTGTGCACCCATAATGCGGACAGGAATCCTGCGGTAAACACCGCGATCCTCCGTTTTATCTGCGAGAACAAGATAATGTATCTGTTTAATGATGCTTTCACTCAGAAGGGCTCTTTCTTTTACAAGTTCACTTACATATTCAAAAGCTTCCTTATGGCCTACAGCCTCCATATGGTCTTTAAGAGGCTTCTGATCTATAGTCAGACCTCTTAATACCAGATCTGTTTCCCTGAGCGTTAGCGTGTTCCCTTCGATAGCATTAGAGTTGTATGTGTATTCTACTGTAAATTCTTCATTCAGTCTTTCCAGTTCGCCTTCAGTTAAAGGTCTTCTGCTGTCTAATTCGATTTTCTTTCTATCTATCTGGCTGAGCAGACTTTCGGTTAATCTGAATCTTCCGTCCGCAGGCTTAACAGCATCACATGGGATTTTCCAGCCTCGTCCCTCCTGAAATGCTCCCGGAATCTTTCCTTCAGCGCAAAGGATGCGAACTCTTCTGTCGGAGATTTTCCATTTTTCCGCAGCTGTTTTAACCGTCATGTACATATTGAATCCCTCCATCCTGATATAAGTATACCAGTTTTACGGAATAATACAACTGCAATCGGAATAATATTTTGCTAATTATCGGAATAATGTAAAATCCTCAGGTTTGTAGCTGCTTATACCTATCATTCCGCTGTGGAAAAAAAGTTACTGCTGAAGGTACCTTCGTACAGAGCGGCCTACTTAAAGCAAATCGGAAACTCATGTAAAAAACCATCCCGTCGCGGATGGTTTTTTACTTTATCACATATGTTTCGCCCAAGTACTTACTTTACGGTTCTCCATGCTTTATTGGAGTAGTCGGTGTATACTTTCTGTCCGTCAACCAATATATAACCACGTACTCTGTAGTAGTATTTGGTTCCTGTCTTAAGGCTCTTGGTGTTGATGTAGTAGCCTTCGGTTCCTCCCTTTGTGGAAATGTAGCTGTCTCTTATACACATCTCCGAGCCCACGAGACGTAGAGGAATC
>CALZOZ010000037.1 GCA_945828095.1 uncultured Clostridia bacterium | reverse complement strand
GATTAAAGCCATAAGGGAGCCCAGCCAGATAAAATCAGGTTCCAGGAACCAGCAGAATATCGGGAAAGTAATGGCACCAAGCAAGGAACCTACTGACATTCTCTGTGTCAGCAAGAGTCCCACAGCCACCACTGCCAGTGAAGAAAGTGCCAGCATCCAGTTTACCGAAAGGAGCGCACCAAAAGCTGTTGCAACTCCCTTTCCTCCCTTAAAGCTGTAAAAGCACGGCCATATATGGCCGCAGAAAACTGCCAGTGCACAAATATATCCTGCAGCATCGCCGCCGATAAGTCTGCCGATAAGAACTGCCAGAATACCCTTGCCTATGTCGATGACAAGGGTTATGAGAGCTGCTTTTTTCCCCAGAACCCTAAGGGCATTGGTAGTTCCCGCATTGCCGCTTCCCTCTTTTTTTATGTCGATTCCGTGCAGCTTACCCAGTATGATGGACGGGGAAATGTTGCCCAGAAGATATGCAATAATAACCGGAACTATAATTTTCCAAACAGGCACCCCCGTAGTAAAAATCATTGTATTAAACATATCCTACTCCTCTTTTTCGCCCTTTTCTCTGAATACGAACTTTATGGAAGTACCCTCAAAACCGAAGCCCTCCCTGATTTTATTCTCCAGATATCTGGCGTAAGAGAAGTGCATCAGTTCTCTCTTGTTTATCTGGAAGCTGAAAAGAGGCGGTTTAACCGCAACCTGAGTTACATAGTAAATCTTCAGCCTTCTGCCCTTATCCGAAGGTGGCTGTTTCATCATGGTCGCATCGGCAATCAGGCTGTTAAGCTGTCCCGTTGGAACACGCATAGCTCGCTTTTCGGCTACATACTTGGCCATTTCAATAACCTGGAACACTCTCTGCTTATCCTTAACGGAGATAAATACAGACGGTGCGTAGGACATGAACTGCATTTCTGCTTCAATAAGGCGTTTGAAGTCTCTCATGGTGTTGGTTTCTTTTTCGATAAGATCCCACTTGTTTACGACCACCACAATGCCCTTACCGGCCTCATGAGCTACTCCTGCGATTTTCTTATCCTGATCGGTTATACCTTCAGCGGCATCTATAACCAGAAGGCACACATCGCATCTTTCAATGGCTGCTACCGCTCTTACTACGCTGTAGCGTTCTATATCCTCGTTAACCTTGGACTTTCTCCTGATACCGGCCGTATCGATTAAAATATATTTATCGCCGTCCTTCTCAAAGGGTGTATCTATGCTGTCTCTGGTTGTTCCGGCAATAGGTGATACTATTACGCGGTTTTCGCCCAGCAGACAGTTGATAAGAGAGGATTTACCTACATTAGGCTTACCGATAACGGCAATCTTGATAGTATCTTCGTCCTCTTCCTCAATGTCGTCAGGAAAGCTTTGAACTATTTCATCGAGAACATCCCCAAAATTGAGCATGTTGGCTGCCGAAATCGGAATAGGTTCTCCAAGTCCCAGCTCATAGAAGTCATAAAAATCCTCAGGAAGCTTGGCCGGGTTATCAATTTTATTAACCACCAGAATTACCTTCTTACCGGTACGCATGAGCATGTTCGCAACTTCCCTGTCTGCATGAGTAAGTCCGTCCTTTCCGTCTGTGAGGAAAAGGATTACATCGGCCATATCCATGGCAATCTGTGCCTGTTCTCTCATCTGAGAAAGAATAACATCCGCACTTGACGGCTCAATACCGCCTGTATCAATCAGTGCAAAATGAACTGAATTCCATTCTGCCTCGGCGTAGATTCTATCTCTGGTTACACCCGGTGTATCTTCTACTATGGAAATACGCCTGCCCACGATTCTGTTAAAAAAAGTAGATTTGCCTACATTTGGTCTTCCAACGATAGCAACTATAGGTTTACTCATCAAATATTCCTCCTATAAAGGTTTCCGGCACGAATTCCTCCAGGTCTTCAATGCCCTCGCCCACTCCAATAAACTTTATAGGCATGTCAAATTCTTCTGCAATGGTAATTGCTATGCCTCCCTTAGCGGTTCCGTCAAGCTTGGTAAGCACAATGCCTGTAATATCTGCAACCTGTCCAAATTCACTTGCCTGTGACACTGCGTTCTTTCCTGTTGTTGCATCCAGTACCAGAAGTGTTTCTCTTTCTGCATCCGGAAATTCTCTGGAAATGACCTTATTCATCTTTTCCAGTTCATTCATCAGATTCTTCTTGTTCTGAAGGCGGCCAGCGGTGTCGCAGATAAGCACATCAATATTTTTGGCCTTTGCCGACTGAATAGCATCAAATATTACTGCAGACGGGTCTGCACCCTCCTGATGTCTTATGACATTTATACCGTTTCTTTCGCCCCATATTACAAGCTGTTCGGCGGCGGCGGCACGGAAAGTATCTGCGGCGGCCAGCATAACGGTTTTACCCTGTTTCTTACACTTATATGCAAGCTTGCCTATGGTTGTAGTCTTACCGCCTCCGTTAATTCCTATCATAAGGATTACAAGCGGAGTCTTTTCACTCAGTTTCTGACGCTCACCCTTGTCAACTGCTTCGGTAAGGATTGCCTTGAGAGCTTTGGTTACACCCTCCGGGCTTGTTATATAGTCCTTCTTGATTCGTTCTCTCAGCTTAGTCATGACATTCATTGTAGTATCCATTCCTATGTCTGATGTTATGAGAATTTCCTCAAGCTCATCCATTAAATCTTCGTCCACCTCAGCTCTTGCCATTACTGCATCGGCAATCTTTTCACTGAGTCTTCCGAAGAAAGATTTTTTTTCACTGAATAGAGACATTTTTTCTCCTTTCGTCTATGATTATATAAACTAAATTTATAAATCGAATTTATCTCCCAGTCTGAGAGAAAGCACCTTTGAAATACCCTGCTCCGGCATAGTTACACCGTAAAGCACATCTGCATGTTCCATGGTAGCCTTCTGGTGAGTGACAATTGCAAACTGTATTTCGTGGAATTTCCTCAAGTATTCTGCAAATCGGTCAATATTGGCATCGTCCAGTGCTGCCTCAACCTCATCGAGAATGCAGAACGGTGTCGGCTTGGTTTTAAGTACAGCAAACATAAGGGCTATTGCCGTCATGGTCTTCTCTCCGCCGCTCATCAGATTTATATTCTGCAGCTTTTTTCCAGGCGGCTGTGCTATAATCTCGATGCCGGCCTCCAAAGGATTGTCCTCGTCGTCCAGCCTGAGTTCTGCGTGACCGCCCCCAAAAAGTTCTTTAAAGATTTCCTCGAAGTTGACCACAATCTGATCGAAGTTTTCCTTAAACCTGGTCTTTATAGTCTTCTCCATATCGTTGATGATGGCTTTGAGTTCATCCATTGCCGCAGTAATGTCTGCGCGCTGTTCGGTAAGGAATCCGTATCTTTCGCTAACCTGTTCGTATTCTTTGATAGCTCCCACATTGATATCACCCAGTTCCCTCATTCGGTTCCTGATTTCTCTGCTTTCCTTGACTGCAGGTGCCAAAGCAAAGTTTTCTTTTTTGAATTCCAAAGCCTGCGCATAGGAAATTTCAAACTCGTCCCAAAGCTTTTCCTTTATGGTGTCAAGCTGTGTTTCATTTTTTGCAAGCTTAATTTCCTGCTGATACTTCTGGTCCTGATATGCATTGAGGCTGTCTCCGACAGAATAGTATTCAGCATTCAAAGTATTGAGTTCCTCTACAAGAACCGCCTTTTCCTGAGAAATCCGGGCTATGTAGTCCTCCAGCTCCATCTTTTCTTCGCTCAGGGCTTTCACAGTATCGCCCACATCCTCTGAATTAAAGAGAAGCTTGTTCTTTTCCTGTTCAAGTACTTCCAGCATATCGTTTCTGTCATCAATCTGAATTGTAAAATCATCGATAGCATCCTGTACACGACTTAAAAGCTGGCATACAGACTCGAATTTATTATCTCTGTCGGTCTTTGCTATTCTGGCCGCCGTAATTTCTTCGGCCGCCTCGCTTACCTTTTCTTTTATCTTCTCATATTCCTCAAGCTTTCCATTTATCTCCTCGTTGAGACGCTCAATCTCTGCCTCTGCTTCGTCAGCATGGCGGAAAGCCTCCTCTGACATCTTGACAGCATTTTCAAAATCCTGTTCAATGGCAGCAAGTTCCCGTTCCTTCTTAGCTGTATTTTGCTCTGCGTCCTTTCCGCTTTCAGCGAGCATATTAAGCTTGGCAGAAATATCAGCTGCCTCAAGTTCCAGATCTCTGCGTCTTGTCTCTATGTCCTCTATCTTTGATGCCAGTTCCTCGGCCTTCTTTTTTTCGGAATCAAGCTGTTCTTCTACTCCTTTGTATTCCTCCTTCATGGAGTCAATGTCCTGCTTAAGTTTTTCTATTTCGCTTCGCCGTGCCAGAAGGTTTGCAGTGGCATTTTTATACTTACCTCCGGTTATTGCACCGCTGGCATTGATAATTTCTCCATCAAGGGTAACAAACCTGAGTCCGTTTCCTGCCGCCTTTGAAAGGGCTACAGCTCTGTCCATATTATCAACTACAGCAACCCGACCCAGAAGATAACGGAAAACGCTCTCATATTTCCCATCGTATTCAACTAAATCAGCGGCGAGGCCCCTGAATCCCGGTGCACCGCTTATGGCTCTGCTTACGTTTACAGGCGTTGCCTTAACCGATTCTATAGGAAGGAAAGTCAATCTGCCTGCTTTATTTGACTTGAGCAGATTTATGGCTTCCTTGGCATTGCCATCCTTTTCACAGACAATGTTCTGCATGCCTGCTCCAAGGGCAGTCTCCACAGCAATCTCCAGCCCTGCCGGAACTTTCATCAGTTCTGCCACTACACCGTCGATTCCCTTAATGTTTGATTTCATTATAAACCTGACAGCACCGTTATAGCCTTCATAGTTGTTCTCCATCTCTTCGATGGTCTTCTTTCTGGCCGTGAGCTGACCGGCTCTGATCCTTATGTCCTCTGCCTGCGCAGTGAGGATTTTGATTTTTTCATTACAGGAAACACTGTTTTCTCTGACCGACTTCAGTTCCTCCGAAGCTTCATCCATCAGACGCATATTCTCCTTCTGACGAGCCTCTGCTTTTTCCACAGCCTCCCTGAAGGCTTTGGTGCTTTCCTGTATTTCAGCTCCCTCGGATAAAATCTGTTCTTTCCTCTTGGCGAGTGACTCCTTATAGCTTTCCATGCTCTTGGCTTCGGAACGCTTTGCGGACACCCTGCTATGGAGAGAAAACATCTGGTTCTTGGCATTCTCTATGGTTTCAGAAAGCTTCAGGGATTCCTCCGTCACGCGGTTATACGCTTCCACCTTTCCTCCCAGCTTATCCTCCTCAGCCTTAAGCTCAGCAAGAACAGCATCCTTATTGGCCTCAAGGGATTCCGCATTCTCGGCCTCTCTTGCAAGCTTCTCCTCCAGCTGGCTAATTTCTTCACTTATTCTGGCGTAGTCCCTATCAATTGCTGCTGCCTTCTCACTGTCAAGCTGGCTCTTATTTGTAAGCTTATTTATTTCCTCAACCTTTGAAAGGAGCTTGTCTCTGGCATCACTTCCCAGCTGTTCCAGACTTTCATTTCTGGCTCTGCCTTCAGTAAGCTTTTCATCCATCTCCTTTTTCTTTGCGGTAAGCTTTTCAATATTTTCGGCAAGCTGATCTGCGTCCTCCTTAAGTGTGCTGTTTGAGCTATCCAGCTTTTCCACATTCTTAAGGGTTATATTAATTTCAAGTTCTCTGTATCTGTCCTTTAATTCAAGATACTCCTTGGCCTTTGCACTGTCTTCTCTCAGGCCGTCAATTCTGCCTTCGATTTCACCGATTATATCATTGACTCTTTCCAGGTTGGCATTAGCGCCTGCCAGCTTTCTTTCCGACTCGGCTTTTTTGTTTTTATACATAACAACACCGGCAGCCTCTTCAAAAATTTCACGTCTGCTTTCCGGCTTGCTGCTTACAATGTCCGCAATCTTTCCCTGACCGATGAGAGAATACCCATCCACACCGATACCGGTATCCATGATAAGCTCTCTTATGTCACGAAGCCGGCAATGGTTGTTATTAATCAGGTATTCACTTTCACCGGAGCGATACATTCTTCTTGTGATTGCTACTTCGTTATAGTCAATAGGCAAGATCCCGGTAGAATTGTCAATGACTAAAGTTACCTCAGCCATTCCCCTTGATTTTCTGCTGGCTGTACCGGAGAAGATTACTTCCTCCATCTTTCCGCCTCTGAGCATCTTTGGACTCTGCTCGCCTAAAACCCATCTGATAGCATCACTTATGTTGCTCTTTCCGCTGCCGTTTGGGCCTACAATACAAGTCACACCCTCATGGAATTCTATTACAACAGGTTCAGCAAACGACTTAAACCCGTGCATTTCTAATCTTTTAAAGTACATCTAAAAAATTTCTCCTCTCTTGAGAGTGTTGAGAGTCTGCCTGGCAGCATTCTGCTCAGCCTCTTTTTTGCTCTTTCCTGAGCCGCTTCCATAACACTTTCCGTTACATTCCATATGAACATAAAAAGTCTTATCGTGTGCAGGTCCTTCTTCTCTGTCTATAATATAGGTAATGTTCACCGGAGTTCCGCCGCTCTGCAGAACTTCCTGGACTACGGATTTATAATCAAGGAAAATCTTTCCCTCAACGGCCTCATTGATAGTGTCCTCAAAAAGCCACAGCACCAGTCTCCTGGCAGCCTCATATCCGCCGTCAAGAAAAACTGCACCGATTACCGCTTCAGCTCCGTCTGCAAGAATTGAATCTTTACTCCTGCCGCCGGCACTTTCTTCTCCATGACCCATATTCATATAACTGCCCAGATCAATCTTTCTCGCTGCATCGGCGAGAGCCTTTTCGCATACTATAAGGGCTCTTGTCTTCGTCAGCTTCCCCTCGGTATCGCCGGACATTCTATGAAACAGCTCTACGCTGATGATGGCATCAAGAAAAGCATCGCCGAGAAATTCCAGACGTTCGTTATCTTTATGCTTCGTGTTTTTTTCACGGTTAAAAGAACTGTGGGTAAGAGCTCTTTCCAGATACTCACTGTTCTTAAACTTATATCCGATAATTTTTTCAAGCTGTGCGTTATTCACTTAACGTTATCTCCTCAATTTCAAGTACGGAATTCTGTATGGTTTCCACTACATTTTCCTCCACAAACGGAATTCCCTTTAAGATAGTGTTCTTTACTGCATTGGCGTTGGATGAGCCATGCATCTTTACAATAGGTCCCTTTATTCCCAGAATAGGTGCTCCGCCGTATTCGGAATAGTCAAACTCCTTTTTGAGTTCTCCTAATTTATCTATAAGAAGCGCAGCTCCAAGTTTGGCCTTTACACCATCGGTAAACTTCCTTTTGATTACCTGCAGGATATTCCATGCCAGTCCCTCTGTAAGCTTAAGAACTACATTTCCCGTAAAACCATCACAGACGATAACATCACATGCACTCTTAGGTACCTCTCTTGCTTCTACATTTCCTACAAAATTCATATTGCTCTGTTCAAGCAGTTCATATGCCGCTTTAGTAAGGGTGCTTCCTTTTGCCGCCTCTGTACCGATATTTACAAGACCAACACGTGGCGACGGTCTTCCAATAACCTTTTCCATATAAATGTTTCCCATTATTCCGAATTCGAGCAGGTTATTTGGTTTGCACTCAGCATTAGCTCCGGCATCTACAAGAAGTGATGGTTCGCCGCCCACAATAGGATATATGCTTGCCAGTGCCGGACGGTCTATACCTTGAATTCTTCCCAATATGAACAGTCCGCCGGAAAGGAGTGCCCCGGTACTTCCTGCAGAGATAAATATATCTCCTTCGCCTTGCTTAATCATGTTGATTCCCTTTACTATAGAAGAATCCTTCTTGGAACGCACAGCCCTTACCGGCGCCTCGTCATTGGTTATTACCTCACGAGCGTCTGCCACTGTAATTTTCTCATTATTATATTTGTATTTTTTTAATTCCTGATTTATTAATTCTTCCTGTCCGATTATAACTATTTCGTGATTTATTTCCTTGGATGCTAAAACTGCACCTTCAACAATTGCACTTGGAGCGTTATCTCCGCCCATACCGTCTAAAATAATTCTCATAGGAAAACCTCCTGTAATGTACATACTTATACAGTGTTTATCATAGCACAAAAAAAGAAAAAAGCCAACAAATTGGCTTTATTTTTCTTCATTATTTTCAGATTATCTATATCAGTTGGTCCAGCGAATTTCTTTTTAGCTCGGCTTCAACAATCGCTTCTATTCTAATGCACTCTGTATGCAGGGCACAAGGCACTTCACAATTTCTAGGGCATTCATATCCCTCTCTCATGCACTTGTTTACCACCGGACCCGGTTCGATAGCATTCTTTAAATCCCACAAAGTTAAATCCTTAGGGGCCACTTTCAGGTAATATCCGCCGTTTGTTCCTCTCTCAGCTGAAACAATATCAGCCTTCTTAAGCTTGCCGAGAATTTTGCGGGCAAAATCCCTGCTCATGCATTCTGCTTTTTCAATCTGGGCCGCATTGGAAATTTTAGTCTTATTAAGCTGTCTGATAATTCGAACTGCATAATCCAGTTCGCGCGAAATAATCATCCGTTTAATCTCCTTTAAAACTTTCCAGTTTGTAGTATATCATAATAAAAAAAATTTTTAAAGACTTTTTGTTTTTTAATTTTATTTTAATTTTATCATGGTAAAGTGAACACAACAGAACAAATAAAAGAAAATACAAAAAGGGGGCTTATATCATGGCAAAAACATTAAACAATGTAAAAACGAAATTTATGGCACTGACTTTAACGGCAGCTTTGGCACTTACGCTTATTCCTGCAGGAACCGATTCCGCCTATGCATCATCCGCTGCTTCACTTTCTGCTCCGACAGGAATACAAACCGCAGCCAGAGACGATGACGAGCTGACACTTAAATGGAATGCTGTAGAAGGAGCTCAAGGTTATGAAATTTATCGCTACTCAACTGTCTATGATAAATGGATTGAAGTTGAGAGAACTAATAATACATTTGATGAAATTGAGGATCTGCTTTCAGCCAGCATTTATAGCTTTAAGATAAGAGCTTTTGCTCAAAATGCTTCCGGACAGTATGTCTACAGTGATTTTTCCGATATTTTTAAAACCGTTACCTCTCCAAAAGATGTAAACAACCTTGGCGTTTCATCAAAAACAAATAACAGCATAACACTGAAGTGGAGTCCAGTAAAGAGAGCTGACAAATATCAGGTTTACAAATACGATAAGACCAGCGGCATATGGAAGAGATTGATTACTACATCCAGGACATCATACACGGTAACAGGACTTTCATCCGGAACTTCATACAGATTCAAAGTTCGTCCGTACAGAGAAGCCTTAGGATACAAATACTACGGCGATTTTGAAGATATCAGCGTGAAAACAGCAAGTAATTCTTCCTCTTCTTCAAGTTCCGGATATATCGGTGAAGCAAGAGCAAAACAGATTGCTCTCAATAAGGCGGGAGTAAGCGCCTCAAATGCAGAATTCACAAAAGTCAAGCTTGACTATGACGACGGCATCAGAGTTTACGACGTGAAATTCTATGCAGGCGACTTCGAGTATGAGATCGAAATCAATGCACGCACCGGCGTTGTTTACGACTATGATAAAGATTTCAGATGGGACGACTAATATTGGATTAAACAAAAAGGAGACTGCCTGACAGCCTCCTTTTTATATCTAATTATCTATACATCCAGCTTCATATCCCCGAATTTAATCCATTCTCGTTTTCTCATAAATTCAGATATTATCAGTGTTATAACAGCCGGAAGAATAATCTGTATAATTAAAATCTTTATCAGTACCATACCCGTAGACTCTGCAGCAGTCATTGTCTGCCATGTCATTATCTGACCCACCAGACCTGCCGTTCCCATACCGGAACCTGTTGCATTGTTAGTCATATGCAGAACCATAGTGGAAACCGGTCCAAGAATGGCACTGGATAATATTGCAGGAACCCATATTACAGGTTTTCTCACAATGTTAGGTACCTGAAGCATGGATGTTCCGATTCCCTGAGCAACCAATCCGCCTACACCGTTTTCTCTGAAGCTTGCAACAGCGAAACCCACCATGTTACAGCAGCACCCTACTGTGGCTGCACCTGCAGCAAGTCCCGAAAGGTTAAGTATAACTCCAAGGGCAGCAGAACTTATCGGTAAAGTGAGAATCATGCCCATGAGAACAGACACTATGATTCCCATAAGGAAAGGCTGCTGTTCAGTTCCCCAGTTTATCATGCTGCCAAGTGCTGTCATAAAACCTGAAATCGGCGGTCCCAGTATCAATCCTGCTGCTGCACCGAAGCCTATGGAGACAAGAGGTACAACAAGAATATCCACTTTGGTTTTACCAGACACAAGATGTCTCATTTCAATTCCTATGTATGCTGCAAGAAAGGCTCCAAGTGGTTCTCCCGGTCCTGCCAGTACTATGGTGCCTTCCACCAGCACTGCACCTGCCAGCAGCTTTCCCGCAAATGCCCCTATCATGCCCGTAATCGCGGCCGACACTGTGACAAGAGTGTTTTCTTTAAAACGACAAGCTACTCCTACGCCGATGCCTGCACCTGTCATTGCAGCTGCCATTTTACCCATGAGGTAAATCATATCACCTGCATTTCCGCCTATAAGCAGCCCTATCTGCTGAATAATGGTGCCTACAATCAGCGTGGCAAAGAGTCCATGGGCCATGCCTGTCAAGCCATCGATAAAAATATGATTCAAAAACTTTTTCATCTTCTCTTACCGTTTCTCCCTTCAAGTTTTTGATTTTTCAAACCACTACATTATACAACAATTTACCTCTTTTGTCCTTTTTTTTGTTGCATACCGTAAAAAAATGTGATAGTATATCACTGTTAAATAAGTACGGGGCATTAGCGCAGCTGGGAGCGCGCTTGACTGGCAGTCAAGAGGTCAGGGGTTCGATCCCCCTATGCTCCACCAGAAAAACGGAATGGTCATTTGGCCGTTCCGTTTTTTATGTTTACTTTAAAAAAAGGCAATCACGAGAGGGTGCCAATGTATCTTCACAATCGCCTCCATGCCTGCATATCATATATTGAATCAGTATAAATAAACATAATGGAGGCAAACATGTACACTGACAATTATGTGATTAAATCTTTGGAACTTCATTTATTCTTCGCGCGAATAATGAAGGAACACGCATTGTTTCTAAAAGCAGGATTAACACCTGCCGGAACGGACTCCTCAGATAAAGCAGAATACTATAAGAAGCAGTTCGAAAAAGTACTTAGCTGTGCAGTAAACCTTAGTGATGGTATTGTCAGTCAAAGTATTATTGAATCAGGAGAAATAGTAACAGAGTTTACATCCCGCGCAGAAGAACAGACCCAAGCCTTTACCTGCATTCATATCAACAGATCAATAACAGAAAAAGAATTAAAACTCAGACCCGGCTGTCCTCGCAATATAGGTAATGAAATGTGCAGTCAGGTGTACCAGCTTAACCGTTTTGTCATTGGACTTCTCAACGGATTCATTGATTTTAAAGAACAGATTCTAAAGAATGTTTTGTGCTGCAAATTGTTCACCATGAACTATCCTCTCCTTATCGAACACATACTTAGAGAGGCAAAACTGTATCGTCAATATGTAGAAATTCTAGAGGGTAAATGTGATCTGACGGACAATTTAATACATGACATTGAATGTTTCTGGAATCAGATCATGATGGAACATGCCCTGTTTATCCGTGGTCTGCTGGACCCTGCCGAATCAGAGTTAATTAACACAGCAAATGATTTTGCCGGAGAATATTCTGCCCTTCTTTCCGCATGCAATCAGGCACAGGATCAGACGCTTACAATGAATTCACTGGAAGAAACAATAAGGTTCAGAGACTTTAAGAAAGCAGGCACCATAGGCATAGAAGAATGCAAAATCCGTTCAATAATCCTGCCTCTTCTTGCAGACCACGTGCTGCGTGAAGCCAACCATTTCATCCGTATATTGAAATAATCAAATAAAGAAGCCACGGCAAACATCCATTTCTTATGTAATGACCGTGGCTTTATATTTAAGCTTTACAATTTTATTTGTATTCTTCTCTCAGAGTCTTGATGAGTTCATCAATTCTGTGAACTACCTTCACGAAATCCTCTTCCTTATAGCCTCTGGTAGTCATCGGAGCTGTTCCGATTCTTACTCCTGATGTCTCCTTAGGAGTTCTCTTCTCACAAGGAACACAGTTTTTATTGAGAGTGATTCCAATTTCGTCGCACCTTTCCTGAAGCACTCTGCCGCTGAATGGTTCATCAGACAGATCAAGAAGAATCAGGTGATTATCAGTACCGCCTGTTACTATCTTATATCCGAGTCTGATAAATTCATCAGACATTGCCTTACAATTCTTTACTACCTGGTGAACATACTCCTTGTATTCAGGTCTTAAGGCTTCCTCGGCACACACTGCTTTGCCGGCAATGATGTGTTCCAGAGGGCCGCCCTGTGCATAAGGGAATACAGCACTGTCAACCTTCTTTGCCAGCTCAGGTCTTGCAAAGATAAGTCCTCCGCGAGGGCCCCTTAAAGTCTTATGAGTAGTGGTGGTTACGATATCGGCATATCCGAATGGTGACGGGTGAGCTCCACCTGCCACAAGGCCTGCGATATGAGCCATGTCAACCATAAAGTAAGCACCAACTTCCTTGGCGATTTCAGCAAAAGCCGGGAAGTCAATGATTCTGGAATATGCAGACGCACCTGTCATGATAAGCTTAGGTCTGCATGCCAGAGCCTTCTTTCTGACATCAGCCATGTCTATATAGCCTTTTTCATCTACATCATAGAAAACCATATTATAGAGCTTTCCACTGAAGTTCACAGATGAACCGTGTGTCAAATGGCCGCCGTTGTCAAGGCTCAGGGAGAGAATGGTATCTCCCGGGTTCAGAATTGATTTATATGCTGCAAAATTAGCCTGTGAACCGCTGTGAGGCTGTACGTTTACATGGTAGTCGGTGTTGAAAACCTTTCTCCACATGTCGCAGCAGTATTCCTCCAGCTGGTCTACAAACTCTGTTCCCCCGTAATAACGGCTTGTATTTCCAGAAGTACGAACATAAGGATACCCTTCCGCATACTTCCAGGACAGACAACTGCCGCAGGCTGCCAGAACCGCTTCAGAGCAGTAGTTTTCGGAAGCGATAAGCTCCACATTATTCTTCTGGCGGTTGTATTCCTTCTCAATAAGATCTCCAACCACCGGAGATGTCTTTTTAATCAGTTCAATATTATCAATATTGTATGTGCTGTTGTCATTTCCGTTAACATCGAACATTTTGTTATTCCTCCAATTAATTCATTAATACTCATAATTTTACCACTTCCCATTATTGAAATCAATAGAAAAAATCACCCGGCATGGATAGGAGAAAAATATAAAATTTTTTGCGATGGTAATTGTTTTATCATATTTCTTCGATTTTTACAATGGATACCTCAAAAGCCTTTCTCATCTCCGAAGAGCCATCCTCCAGTTTTTTTCTGTATTCACGGCTCTGGATTCTTCCTTCAACAGAAAGCTTTGTGCCTACACCTAAGCTTTCCGCATATCCTGCATTCCTGCCCCAGGCTATACACGGTATGTAGTCAGATTTATTGTACATTCTGTTTACTGCCAGCATCAGGTCACAGATATCTCTGCCCAGTGGTGATGTCCGTTTGAGAGGTTCCTTGCACAAAAAACCCTCCAGATACACATAATTTTCGTTATACCCGAAATTCTCGCTTAAATATATTTCCTTGGCAAACACCACTACATTGAGTTTGTTTTTCCCCTCTGTCAGCTCATTGTAGGTTCTGACCTGTCCCTTAATTTCAACGAAGTCATTTACCCTTGGCGGATTCTCAAAAATCAGCCTTTCAGATACCATAATATTTATTTCGTCTATGTAACCGCTGCGTCTTTCTATACCAAGTACGAAGGTATAAAAAATTTCTCCGTAAGTCTTATGACTGAATTTGAGCTCCGAAAGCACCGCCCCGCAAAGTTCCGCTATATTACTTTCCATATTTTTCCTCCATAGTTTTAGTGTCTATATATTTTATTATTTCGGAGGAAAAGTATTCCTAAACAAAGCAAAACCCCGGCCTATTTAGAACGGGGTCTTCTCATAAAAATGTTTATATACTTATTTGCCAGTGCCACCACCACAAATCCAAGGGAAATGGCCAGGGCAATGGTCAGTGCTGCGATACCGCTTTGTGCAAAAAGCTCCTCGTCTTGCTCTACCAGGCCCAGCATAGTGTAATAAAGACTTCCTCCCGGAATCAGAGGCACTGCTGCCGCTGTCAGGAAAATGGTTGCCGGCGCCTTGTTTACTCTAGCCATGATTTCTGCATAGATTCCTACAAAAATCGATGCCACTAGATATGGAACAAAGTATCCGTCTATAAAGTGCTGCATCAGAAGATATACCAGCCATGTACCCGCACCGCCGACTCCGGCAAGAGCAATCTGTTTTCCCTTCATTTTGAAGAATATTGCAAACCCGATGGAACCGATGAAAGCTGCAGCTGTCTGAATAATCATAATATGCCACCTCCCGTTATCATCAGGGAAAGAGCAAAGCCGCAGGCTATAGCTGCCGCCTGGAGCAGTGAGTTTGTCAGTCTCATGGTTCCGGTAACAATATCTCCTGTCAGCATATCCCGCACTGAATTGGTCATGGCTATTCCCGGAATAAGCAGCATGATGCCGCCGATCATTATCTTATCCTGATGTGCACCCAGGCCAAATGCCATCATGAGAATAGTTAAAAGTCCTGCCGCGAAAGAAATTATAAACATCATCGCCAGCTGATTGGTTTCATATCTTCCCATAAAGCGTATCAAAGCCAGAATAGCCAATCCCAAAATAGCAGAAGCGATGCCGTCTAAAAAATTGCCTCCGAAAAACACAGCGAAGCCTCCCGCAATCATTGCCGCTCCCAGATATCCCACCCAGCTGGGATAGTTTCTGCGGCTCATAACCTTGTCATAGCGGTTTCTCAGCTCGGTAACATCCGGTTTTTCGCTGCAGATGTACCTGGACAAATCGTTTAGATAGTCCAGCTTGTCGAAATCAACATCATTTCTTACGATTCGCCTTATCTGTGTTATGATATTGCCTTCCGGATCCTCAAGTGTGACCTGTATGTTAGAGGTGATTATGAATGCATTGACTCTTGTGCAGCCATAAGCGGCACCCATTCTTTCAATGCTGTCCTCCACTCTGCTGACCTCAGCGCCGCAAACCAGCATTTCCTCGGCAATATCAAGAATCGCCTGTAACAGTTTGCTGTAATCCATTATTTTATCTCCAATTTCATAACTTCAGGGTGGCAGCTTACTCTATACTGCGGACACTGCTTACATTCGAAGAAATTAGGTGCCTCCGACGGATCAATTACTGTAAATCCCAGTTTTTTAAAGAATCCCGGTGCACGAGCCACCAGATAAATGGAATCTCCCCCTCTTTTCTTCACCTCGGAGATGACTTTATCAACAAGTATTTTACCTATCCCTGTCTTTCTCATAGGCTTATCCACTGCTATGCCGTCGATGATATATCTGCCCTCTCTTTGAGCCAGCACGCATCCTGCCACAAGGTAATCATCTCCCTGTGTCACCTTCCAGCATTTGATTATGTCGGTGTCTACTTCCTCATCACCGTCAAACTCCAGCTGATTCTCAACAAAAAACTTAACCAGTCTCTCATATTCGTCAGTGGAACTCATTGTAAACTTCATCATCTCTATTCTCCCTGTCTGAGAAGCCCTCTTATGGCTCCTATCATATAAAGCGAACCTGCATAAAGAACCGCATCAAAATCCTTGCCGCGTTCTGCTGCTGCTTTTACAGCTTCCCTGCAGTCAGGAATGCTCTCGCAGCTTGCTCCCATGGCCTCGATTTTAGCCTGAAGGCTTTCTGAATCCAGCTTTCGCGGGTTTTCAGGTTCTGTAGCAATAAATCTATCAGTTATGGCTGTAAATTCTCTTAAAATGCTTTCCGTGTCCTTATCGGCCAGCATTCCGGTGACCATAAGGATTTTCTTGTCTGGCATGTATTCCTTCATTGCTTTTCTCAGCGATGCTGCACCGTCAGGATTGTGTGCCCCATCAATTATGACAACAGGCACTTTTTCCTGAGCCGACATAACCTCAAGACGTCCTATCTGCTTCGCTGCCTTAAATCCCTTGTAAATGTCATCTCTATGAAGGGATACATCACCTCTCTCCTCAATGATTGACAGAGCGGCCAGTGCGCATATGGCATTTTTTATCTGATGCTCTCCCAGCATGGAGATTTCAAGGTTTTCATAGGTCACCCCCTGAATATTGACATCAAAAACCGAGCCTCCAAGGTCCTGAGATTTAACCGTGTACGGTACATGTCGTGTTTCAAAGTACATGCATCCCAGTTCTTCTGCCTTTCTTTCTATAACCTCAAGAGCCTCCGGTGCCTCCGCACTGGTAACCACAGGGCAGCCTTCCTTTATTATGCCCGCTTTTTCGCCGGCTATTTCCGCAAGGGTGTTGCCCAGTCTGTCGGTGTGATCATAGGAAATAGAGGCTATTACTGAAATCAGCGGAGCCTTGCACACGTTGGTTGAATCCCCGCTGCCGCCAAGTCCAACCTCCATTATGGCGTAGTCACATCCCTTTTCCTTGAAGTACAGGAAAGCGATAGCAGTTACAACTTCAAACTCTGTAGGAGACTGCTCGCCTCTCTGTGTCATTGTCTCCACACATCTGAGCACTCTGTCCGTATAAACGGCCAGATCCTCATCGGAGATATAATTTCCATCCAGTTCAATTCTTTCGTTAAATACTTCAAGAAAAGGAGAGGTGTAAAGGCCGGTTTTGTATCCACCGGCCTGAAGCACACTGTAAATATATCTGCAGATTGAACCCTTTCCGTTTGTTCCGGCTACATGAATTATCTTAAGGTCGTCCTGAGGATTTCCCAGGAGCTTGAGAAGAGAATTCATTCTTTCCAGACCCAGAATCATTCCGAAGCGTTCAAACTTGTGAATTTTTTCAATAGCTGCTTTTGAATTTGTCTTATCTGTATTTACGTTCATTACTGCACCTTTTTTGAAACGGATTCAAGCTGAGCAGAAACTTTTGCCAGCATTTCCTCGTACATTTCCTTCTTGGCTTTTTCCTCGTTGATAACCTTTTCAGGGGCCTTGCTTACGAAGCCCTGGTTGGAGAGCTTGCCGTTAACCCTGGCAACCTCACCCTCAAGTCTCTTCTTTTCCTTGGTAAGCCTGTCGAACTCCTCCTTGTAGTCTACAAGGTCGTCAAGCGGAACATAGATTTCAGCACCGTCGATTACGGCTGAAACCGCGTCCTCAGGGACGTCTGACTTGCTTTCTGCAAAAGTGAGTTCTGTTATATTAGCAAGATTCTTCAGGTAATCTGCTCCTGATTTCAAAGTCTCTTCCTTTTCGCCTTCAGCCAGAATGGTGGCTCTCAGCTTCTTGGAAGGTACTACATTCTTTTCTGCTCTGATATTTCTGATGGCCTTGATTGCATCCATTGCCATTTCAACGATTTTGGATGACTTAGGATAGATATAGTTAATGCTTGTCTTCGGCCATTCCGCCTTGATGAGGTAACCCTGTTCGTCCTCTCCATGAGGCAGGAATCCCCAGATTTCCTCTGTGATAAACGGCATAAACGGGTGAAGGAGCTTGAGCATATTCTTCAGGCACATAACCAGAGTGAATCTGGCAACCTTCTTGTCCTCTTCGTCGTCTCCCCAGAGTCTTGGTTTAACAAGTTCGATATACCAGTCGCAGTATTCATTCCAGATAAGGTCATAAACCTTCTGACCGGCCAGTGCCAGATCGTATCTTTCCATAGCTGCGTCCACGTATTCGATGGCTTCGTTTACTTTATTTATAATCCACTTATCCTCATCCTTCAGTGGGATGTTTGCAAAGTTAGTTGTATTAGCACAGCATCCGCCGCAGCATTCGTCGCAGCACTTGGCCATTTCCTTGAAGCTGCCGTCCTCATTCTGGAGATTCATGATTACAAATCTTGAAGCATTCCAAAGCTTGTTGGCAAAGTTTCTGCAGGATTCCAGTCTGTCCTCCTTGAATCTCATGTCGTTGCCCGGTGTGATACCTGTGGAAAGCATGAATCTCAATGCGTCTGCGCCGTACTTATCTATGATTTCAAGCGGGTCTACGCCGTTGCCCAGTGACTTGGACATCTTGCGGCCCTCTGCGTCTCTTACCAGTCCATGGATATATACATCGTGGAAAGGCACATCTCCCATATATTCCAGTCCGGAGAACACCATTCTTACTACCCAGAAGAAGATGATATCGTAACCTGTTACCAGCACATCTGTAGGGTAGAAGTATTCAAGTTCAGGAGTCTTTTCAGGCCACCCCAGAGTGGAGAAAGGCCACAGAGCAGAGCTGAACCATGTATCAAGAACATCCTCGTCCTGATGCATGTGGGTGCTTCCGCACTTAGGGCATTTTTCCGGCTGATCGTATGCAACAACCATTTCACCACACTCGTCGCAGTAGTATGCCGGAATTCTGTGTCCCCACCAGAGCTGACGGGAAATACACCAGTCTCTGATTTCCTCAAGCCAGTGCAGATAAGTCTTTTCGAATCTCCCAGGAACATGTCTTAAGGTTCCGTTCTTAGCAGCTTCGATAGCCGGTTTAGCCAGTTCTTCCATGGCTACGAACCACTGATCGCTGATCATATCCTCGATTACGGTGTGGCATCTGTAGCATTCTCCCATAGGAATAACCTTTTCCTCGGTCTTAACCAGATAGCCTGCTTCCTCAAGGTCAGCAACCCAGTTCTTACGACATTCATAGCGGTCCTGTCCCTCGTACTTTCCTGCCAGAGCGTTCATGGTTGCGTCCTTGTTGATGCATGTCGGGCAGCCAAGTCCTGCACGCTGTCCAACTTCAAAGTCGTTAGGGTCGTGAGCAGGAGTAATCTTTACTGCGCCTGTTCCCTTTTCAGGATCCGGATACATATCGGCAATGATAGGAATTTCCTTGCCTACCAGCGGCAGGATAACCTTCTTGCCTACTAAATCCTTATATCTTTCGTCTGTCGGATGTACTGCGATAGCTACATCGGCAAACATTGTCTCAGGTCTTGATGTTGCAACTACGATGCCGTCAAAGGAACCGTCAGCTGACGGATATCTGAAGTACCAGTACTTTCCGTTTCTATCTTCGTGTTCTACTTCCGCGTCTGACAGGGTGGTCATGCATGACGGACACCAGTTAACCAGACGGTTGCCTTTGTAGATAAGGCCTTTTTCGTAAAGTCTGATGAAAGCAGTCTTTACAGCGTTGTTACAGCCCTCGTCCATAGTGAAGCGTTCTCTGGACCAGTCGCAGGAATCGCCCAGCTTACGGCACTGACGGGTGATTCTGCCGCCGTATTCTTCCTTCCATGCCCATGCACGCTTAAGGAATTCTTCACGTCCCAGGTCTTCTTTTTCAAGACCTTCCTCTTCTCTGATTTTATTGACTACCTTAACCTCGGTAGCTATGCTGGCGTGGTCTGATCCAGGCAGCCAGAGGGCACTGTATCCCTGCATTCTCTTCCATCTTGTGAGTACATCCTGCAGAGTCTGGTCAAGTGCGTGGCCCATATGCAGCTGTCCAGTAATGTTTGGCGGCGGCATTACGATGGTGAAAGGTTTCTTGTCCTTATCCACCTCTGCTCTGAAGCAGCCGTTTGTTTCCCACATTTCGTATATGCGGTCTTCAAAATCCTTGGGGTTATAGGTTTTTGCCAAATTTTTCTCCATGTTTTTTTCCTTTCCTGTAAATGATTTTTTCAGGCTGCCTCGGGGCTTTTCGCAATGCCTGCCGGACAAAAGCTCCGGCATAAAAAAAGTCCTTTGCAAGCCTTTAAGCTCACAAAGGACGAAAATACTTTTCCGCGGTACCACCTTTGTTCCCGCACCTGCACTAAGCAGATACGGACCCTCATTATCAATCAAAACTCAGAAGCAACCTTCACAAAACGCTTTCTCTCGCGGCTCTCAGCCCATGACCGCAATTCTCTGTAAAGTGCCGGCTTTTGCTACTCCTCTTCGTCACCGTTTTATATGCAGTTATTAACTATCTTATTTTATTGTCTTTTGAGGGAAAAGTCAAGACGGTATGTTGACTTTTAAATAAAAATCGTGTATCATTGAGTTAATAAAAGGAACACCGCCATTCGCACGGCGGTTCGATCCAAAATAATGTTTGGTTGAAACCGTCAAACGCATCGTTTGGCGGTCCCGGTTTTATTTATACTTTAAAAACTTTAAATTATATAAGTCTTTTAAAATTTCTTCATATTTTGTTACTCTTGGGTCAACAATTTTAACAGAAAAAGTACCGGGAATAAACCATATAATTACAAGCCCTAACAGGACTGCTATTC
>CALZOZ010000036.1 GCA_945828095.1 uncultured Clostridia bacterium | reverse complement strand
ACACACTGCATATCGTCGGCAGCGTCAGATGTGTATAAGAGACAGCTTATAAAGCATCTAAAACTAAATTTAATGTAATTATAACCGGAGAGAGCGGTACGGGTAAGAGTAAGCTTGCCAGAGAAATTCATAACAGCAGCAATCCCAAAGCTCCATTTGTTGAGGTGGTTTGCAATGCCATCGCACCCTCACTGATTGAAAGTGAACTTTTTGGCTACGCACCCAGAGCCTTTACCGGGGCAGATCCGGGTGGAAGAGTAGGTTTCTTTGAGAAAGCCAACGGAGGAACAATCTTTCTGGATGAAATCGGAGAAATCCCCCTTGAAATACAGGTAAAACTGCTTCATGTTCTTCAGAACAAAAGGATTTACAGAGTTGGCTCGACAACTCCTGTCGATGTGGATGTCAGGGTTATAACGGCCACTAACCGTGACCTTGAGGAAGAGGTAAAGCAGGGGCGATTCAGGCAGGATCTTTACTATAGAATAAACGTTTTTCCTATTCATATTCCGGCCCTGAGAGAACGGAAGCGGGATCTTTATATATTGGCCAATTCTGTGCTTGAAGACCTTTGCCGCAAATATGATATGGAAATGAAACAGTTTTCTGAGGAAGCGCTGGATGTGATTTCCGGCTATGACTGGCCGGGAAATGTGAGAGAGCTGGAAAATATCATTGAGAGAGCAATCACAGTCTGCGACGGGCGCATAGTTTATTCGGAAAATCTGATGATTCGTCCTGAGGCCAGAGTAAATTCCACTCTCAAGGAACGCCTTGAAGCTGACGAAAGAAAGATTATAGAGGACACGCTTTTTAAAAATAACGATGACCGTAAGAAAACCATGGACGAATTGGGGCTGTCCCGCACTGTCTTCTACGAGAAACTAAAGAAATACGAAATAAGCAAATAGTCCTGTATTCGGGATTGGGAATCCCTAAAACGGAATAAAACCCGTAATAAGCGGCTGGCGTCTGCAAGATATTTTTATTCAGCAGATTAATCAAGATAAATGCTTTAGCTGAAAAACACATCGGGAACCTTGAATTTTCAAGGTTCTTTTTTCTTTGCAAAGCTTTTGCGGCCGTTGCAATATATATTGGCACCATTCTTGCTTATTCATTAAAGTCGATAAGAGAAAATTTAAAAAGTATCCTGAAAACGGGAGGTCTAAAATGAAGTTTTGGAAAATGAACGGAGCCGGTAATGACTTCATCATTATCAATAACATTGAAGAAAAAATCCCGACAGAGGAGTTTCCGCGCATGGCTAAGCTCCTTTGTGAAAGGCACCTCTCAATAGGCGCTGACGGCCTTATGGCTGTTGAAAAACCTACTGAGAACGTAACTGCAGACTATCGGATGCTGTTTTACAATTCAGATGGCAGCATGGGAGAGATGTGCGGGAATGGCGCAAGATGTATCTGCAGGTACGGATATGAAAAAGGTCTGGCAGGAACTGTACAGAAGGTCGAAACTACAGCGGGAATTGTCATTGGGGAGAGAATAGACAAGAGACTGTATCGGATACGTCTTAATGATCCGTGCAATCTGCGGTTTGACGAACCAATTGCAGTGGATGGCAGGCTCTACAGCTGTTCGTATGCGGAACTCGGCAGTCCAGGTATTCCTCACTGTGTGGTTGCTATCAAGAATCTGCGCGATTACCCGGAATCAGAGCTTCTGGAGCTGGCGCGCAGGCTCAGAAATTATAAAGGGTATCCAAAGGGAGCCAATGTGAACTTCTGCGAAATTATCGGGCCGGATCTGGTATTTGAACGGACTTACGAAAGAGGTGTGGAGGATTTTACATATGCATGCGGGACCGGAACCGGTTCTGTGGTGGCGATTCTCACCCTTCAGGGCAGAGTTTCGGGCAGGAATGTAAAGGTGGATGTTCCGGGAGGAACGCTGGTCATTGATGTGGAAATGAAAGGGGATAAAATTGAAAACCTCTATCTTACCGGTCCGACCAACATCGTTGCAAAAGGGGAAATTGCAGACGAGGACCTGTAAACTTAAAATTGTATTATAAAGTGTATGAAAGGAAAAATGGTACATTATGATTTGCGATAACATAACAGTAAAAGACGGTATTCTGTACTTTGCCGGACAGAACACAGTAGAACTTGCAAAAAAGTACGGCACACCTCTTTATCTCCTCGATGAAGATAAAATCCGCGAGAAATGCAGAAGTTATAAGAGCGCTTTCCAGAAACATTTCGGCCCTGATGCTCAGCCGCTGTATGCTTCAAAGGCCAACTGCTTCAAGCGTCTCTATGAGATTATGACTGAAGAGGGAATGGGAATTGACGTAGTGTCATCAGGAGAAATATACGTAGCTCTTCAGGCCGGATACGACCTTTCTCACGCATATTTCCACAGCAACAACAAAACCGATGCTGACATCGCCTACGCCATAGAAAACGGAATCGGATATTTTGTGGCTGACAATGTTGAAGAAGTCAAAGCAGTTGAAGCTGAAGCTGCCCGCAGAGGCATCAAGCAGAAGATTCTTCTGAGACTGACTCCGGGAATAGACCCTCATACATATGAGGCTATTGCAACAGGAAAGGTTGACTCTAAGTTCGGAACACCTATTGAGACGGGTCAGGCTGATGAAATTGTTGAATTCACGCTTAAGCAGGAGCATATTTCTCTGGAAGGCTTCCATTGTCATGTCGGCTCACAGGTGTTCGGAGAAGACATATTTGAAAGAGCAGCTGTGGTAATGCTGGAATTCGTTGCACATATGAGGGATAAACTGGGATATACAGCCAGAGTGCTTGACCTGGGTGGTGGATACGGTGTTCGCTACACTGAAGAAGATCCGTATCTTGACATTGAGACCAAGGTTGGTCAGGTTGCAGAGGTTATCAAGTCAACATGTTCAAGGCTTAATATGGAAGTGCCGGAAATCTACATGGAGCCGGGCAGAAGTATCGTTGCGGATGCAGGCATGACACTTTATACTGCAGGTACAGTAAAGGTGATTCCTGGATATAAGAACTATGTGTCCATCGATGGAGGTATGCCTGACAATCCGAGATTTGCGCTCTATGGTTCATCATATACCTGCCTTCCTGCCAACAAGATGGATGAAGTGCGTGATTTCGAATGCTCAGTAGTAGGACGCTGCTGTGAATCAGGCGATATAATTCAGGAGCATGTGATGATGCCGTCAAGCATCGGACGTTATGACACTATTGCTGTATGTACTACAGGAGCATATAACTACTCCATGGCATCAAACTACAACAAGCTGCCAAAGCCGCCGGTAGTGATGCTTAAGGGCGGAAACGAGAACTATGTAGTTGTCAAACGCGAGAGCTTTGAAGACCTCGTTAGAAACGATATTTAATACTCAATATTATTTGTCTACCTTTAGTAAAGGCTCTATGTCAAATGTTGGGGTGGAGCACACTACAAATAAAAATTGATTTTTTTCAGGGAGCTTCGGCTCTCTGTTTTTTATCTGTTTTTCTCAGCTACAATTAAAGTGACTTTATGTAATTTAGTATGTTGTAACATGTAGTATTCTTTTTCTTAATCTTTTGAAATTCCGTATGCCGTAAGCATTCCTTTTGATAACTTTGATTTTGTTGTTGCAGCCCTCTGTATATCCGTTGCTGAGCCCACTTTCAAAGGCATTTAGAATCTCACTTTCCCACTTGGAAAATGTATCTATACATTTGTAAAATCTCTCGAACTCTTTTGGATCAGTAGTTCCTACATGCATGTACCATTCATTTAATCGTTTCTTTGCTGTATGTACATCCGGAGAATGAATGAACTTCCTGAATTCATGGAGTAAGTAGTACGCCTGTGCCAATGGCTTGGACAGTTCAAGTCTGGATTCCCGTAAATCCACACTAGTTTAGCACTAACTATACGGCCTGGAACCCTTGAAAATATTGAATTTAGCTGCATTTTTACTTGTCGCACTGACCATAGTGTGGTATAATATAACCACACTATGGAGGAAGCGATATGTCCAGTATAATAAAAAGATTAGACAAGCGAACCGGCATCACGTATGTTTATGAATCAACTTCGTATTGGGACAAGGAAAAGAAACAGCCTCGTTCCAAGCGAGTCCTAATTGGCAAACTTGATCCGGATACCGGCAAGGTCGTACCGACCGATGGTCGTGGCAAACGCCGTAAAGAACGACTGCAGCGGGAATCTGATGCGATTCCTACAAAGCAGGGCCCTGTCCCTGCCTTACGAACAGAGAGAGTATTCTATGGAGCGACCTATCTGTTTGATCAAATTGGTGAAATCACAGGCATCCAGGCTGATCTCAAAACCTGTTTCCCGGATACATACAAGCAGATACTCTCAATAGCATATTATTTAATCCTCGAAGATGAGAATCCTCTGTACAGATTTAGTAAATGGGCCAAGCTCCACCGACATCCATATGGTAAAGATATCTCTTCTCAGAGATTCAGTGAATTATTCCAAAGCATCACCGAGGAACAGAAGATGAGATTTTTCCGTCTTCAGGGCGAACGCAGATCCGAGAAGGAATACTGGGCATACGACACGACATCAATCTCCAGTTATTCTGAAACTCTTCGTCAGGTCAAGTACGGCAAAAACAAGGATGGAGATCATTTGCCACAGATTAATCTTGCCATCCTGTTCGGTGAGGAGTCGAGCCTTCCGTTTTACTACAGAAAACTCGCTGGAAATATTCCAGACATCAAGACCATAAGAGAATTAATTCGTGAGTTGGATGTCCTCGGATACAGCAAGATCAAGCTGGTTATGGACCGCGGATTCTGCAGTACCGACAATATCAATGCACTGTACAAGAATCACTACAAGTTTCTGCTCGGAGCATCGACAACACTTAAGTATGCCAAGGACTTTATCCGTGAAATCGGCGAAACCAAGGACCACTTCGAGTTTTATGATAATGACTTCGATTTGTACGTTTTCAGCAAAACGATTGCCTGGGATTATGAGCAGCAAAGACCGTACAAAGGTGATACCATCCATGAAGACCGCCGCATGTACCTGCATCTCTATTACAATCCCGAGAAACAGGTCGATGATGCGAAGAACTTCAACCGCAGAATGCTGCAGTACCGCGAAGAGATACTATCCGGACATCGTGTGCCGGAGCATGAAAAGGAGTACCGGAAGTACTTCGAGATTAAGGAAACTCCTAAGCGCGGTATCTCAGTCACGTACCGTCAGGATAAGATAGATCAAGCTCATGAACGATACGGATTCTTCGCGCTTTTAAGCAATGAGGTCAAGGATCCGATTACAGCGTTGAAGCTATACCGGATGCGCGACATAGCCGAGAAGGCGTTTTGGAACTATAAAGACCGCCTAAACCTTCGCAGAACACTGACTTCTTCGGAAAGTTCACTTGAAGGTAAGCTGTTTGTCGAATTTGTTGCTTTGATTTATTTGTCATACATTAACAAGAAGATGATAGACGGTCAGTTGTATTCAAAGTACACGATGCACGAGTTGCTTGACGAGCTCGATGTAATTGAATGCTATCTAGAGCCTGGAAAAACCCCATACCAGGGCGAAGTCCTAATGAAACAGGAACAGCTATATCGCGATCTTGGTGTTAAGCCATTACTTGCCTGCCTAAAGTAGAAATAGTTGTTGCTGGATTCCTGAATGTTAGTGTGGATATTCGGGAATCCAGGTTTAATAGGAAATATCGATGTTTCCTATTAAATCAAAAAGTGTGACCCATGAGATAAGGCATGAATCACACAACGTGGCGAAGCCACTCTTGTTCTATTATTTCATTTGAAATGTAATGGTACCGGCATCTGCATCCATTTCACATGGAGCATTCATTGGTAATGTAATGAGTGGGAAGTCATGACCGGATTGTATATTATACATAACCGGGATATGGTGATCACCTAAAGCATCTAAGATCACATTGACGATCGTATAATTGTCTTCGTCGTTGTTGCAGGAAGCGAACTGACCAAGTAGAATTCCGGCTGCATCATCCAGTTTTCCGGCATCGCGAAGCTGGTAAATGTGGCGATCAAGATTCCCGATATGTTCGCCGATTTCTTCAATGAAAAGAATTTTTCCTTTGGTATCCATTTCATATGGTGTTCCTAACGAAGCACATATAACCGTCAAATTTCCACCAATCAAAGGACCGCAGGCTTTTCCACTACGTGCGGCAAGAACAGGGAATCCGACAGGTGGATTATAAGTGTATGACTGACCGGTATTCAGAGCTGCAAAAAAGGAAGCTTTTGTCTCTTCATCGAAGTTGTCAATGATATTTGACGATACCATTGGACCATGAAATGTTACTAAATCGCATGCCTGATTAAAAAGCAAGTGTAGGAACGTAATGTCGCTGTAACCGATGAAGATTTTTGGATTTTCTCTGACAATATTCAGATCGACTTTATTGAGAATCCTATTTGCGCCATCTCCACCACGCATGCATATGATAGCATCAATTGAAGTATCAGCGAACATATCGTTTAAAATCTGTCCACGAAGAGTTTCATCTCCAGCCATGTATCCGCCTTTTGAAAGTGAACAGTTTTCAGCAAGTTTTACCTTGAATCCTAAAGCTTCTAAAGCTTTTTGAGCTTGTGCGGCACGTTCAGCCGATACGGGTGAACTTGGTGAGACAATGCCAATGGTATTGCCAGGGACAAGTTTTTTCGGAAAAATCATAAATCAATACCCCCACATCATGTTTACAACGACAGCCGCCATAATCAGGGAGAAAAGATCTCCTCCAATACCAGCGATAGCAGATTGTCTTGCATTTGTAATGCCTACAGCACCAAAATATACGGCCAGTACATAGAAGGTTGTTTCAGTAGAGCCAAAAGCCACGGAGGCAATACGTCCAATCTGCGACTGTGTGCCGAATTGTTCAAGCAGATCTGCACATAAAGCTTGTGCACCACCGCCGGATAAGGAGCGCATAATTCCCATCGGAAGTACCTCACCAGGCAGTCCAACAATAGAAGTAATCGGATCGAGCAGGGAAACCAGCCAATCCATTGCTCCTGATGCACGGAACATACCGATTGCACAAAGCATAGCAGTCAAGTAAGGTATAATCATGATTGCGGTTGAAAAGCCTTCTTTGGCGCCATCGGTAAAAGTTGTATAAATCGGAACCTTTTTGAGAATCGCATAGAGCGGTACGAGGAATACAACGAGTGGAATTAAATATAATGAGAGAAAGTTTAAAACTACTGACATACTTCATCTGCCTCCTTCTTTGGAACTTCTGTTAAAACGATGGGATCGTTGCCCACGTAGTTCTTGTTGATTCTGAGCGTTCCTGCAGCCTTTTCTTTTTCAATGATCTGATTATAATTGAAACATTTCAACCTGCCGAGAAGCTTCGTTAAGATAATGCAGACAAGTGCGGCACACATTGTTGATAAAATTGTAGGACCTACAATTTCAGCGGCGCCTTCTGCCTGTACTGCAGTACGCATTGCGATAACTGTTGTTGGAATCAGGGTAATGGATCCGGTAGAAATTGCCATAACCATACATTGTGCATCTGTAGCGATGTTTTCTGTTTTGTTTAGTGTCTGTAATTCCTGCATTGCCTTGATCCCGAGAGGGGTACATGCGTTTCCGAGACCGAGAACACTGGCCGCAACGTACATGGCTATGGCCGAATTTGCGGGATGATCTTTTGGAACTCCAGGGAATAAGTGTTTCATAACAGGTGAGATTGCATGCCCTAATTTTTCGCACAGACCCGCTTCCTCCATAATTTTCATTAATCCGCAGAAAAATGTCATGACACCGATCAGTCCAAGTGCCAATTCTACAGCGGTGTCAGCAAAGGAAAATAAATTGTCTTGTACTGCACCGATTGTGCCTGTACAGATGCCGGCAATAACCGAAGTACCGATCAATACCAGCCAAATCCAGTTCATCATAATAAAGTCCTCCTAAATCTTATATTAGTAAACTGAGCAATAAGTTACAAAAGTAAGATAAAGCAAATAGCATGCCAAAATTTGACGAAAAATTTTAATAATGAAAATGGATAGAATCCAGGTGCTGGTGGCATAAATCTTGCTCTTTAAAATTGTATTGAAATGTAGAAAGATGACGCAAGGAGGACTACTTATGTACAAAATATCCTACACATATACAAATAAGGCTAAAATTGTTATGTATCTGATGCTGGTGGCCGCAGGCATTCTGCGATTAGTACTGGTCACAGAAATAAAAGTATATAATATAGAAGGCTACGAGGTCTATCTGCTTCCGACATATCTATATTATTTCGTTTTATTTGCAATACTGACAGGTATTTTTTTTGGATATAAATTTTTTTATAGTCTATACGATGAAAATATGATCACTTACTGTAATGTACTGTTTAACCGTTCAAAATCCATGGCAATGGACGATATTAAGTTCGCCGATTTTGGAAGGAAAGGGGTAGCACTATATGACCATATAAATCCTGAAAAAGGAGAAAAGCCGACACTTTATCTTCCTTTCTTCCGCCTGGGCATACCGGAGGCAATTTCTGTGAATAATTTCTTTGAACGGCTGCTTGACAAGAAAGGGGTTGTTGTGAAAAAACGCTTTGTAATATTGCCTGGATACTCGAAACTATGGAGTATATTATCACTGATATATGCATTTATTACTTTTTGTATTATGATAGTATGCTTGCAGCCTTTGTACACTGTGATTATTTTGTATATGTCGCATCATTGATTTGAATTGTTAGAATGAAAAGAATCAAGATGTGTCAATAGACATGTTTGATGCAAGAAAATGAGCAGAAATAACTGTAAAATACTATTTAAACGGATTAATAACCTTAAAATTTCAATGAAAACACTTGTTTATGTTAGGAAAGAATATGAAAGTATATATCAGTTCAGATATTGAAGGATGTGTCGGTGTTACCACCTGGTGCGAAACAGAAAACGGGCAGGAGGACTATGAAAGTGCATGCAGGCAGATGACGCTGGAGACAGCAGCGGCCTGCGAGGCGGCAATGGAGATGGGCTTTACTCCCTGGATTCCCGAATGCTAGTGTGGATATTCGGGAATCCAGGTTCAAGCATATGTGATAGCTGTTCCAATTGGTCTTCTGTGAGTTTTTCCGGATCTTTTAGCATGAGCCACCTGGAACGTTTAAAGTATCTGCGCCTCTGTTTGTGAAATTCCTTCTGGACGCTTTTTCTCATGTCTTCAAATGCCCACGTGACTAATCGCTGTATATGGAATTTATATGCAACGATTTTAGCGTTTGGAAAACAGCTTTCAGCCATACTTTTAAATACAGCGCTCATATCCATAACAACATACTTTACCTGCTTGCGATTGTTAAGCTGTAAGCCTGCAAAGTATGCGCAGAGGCTGTCTACACTTCTTTTAGGCAGAATATCAATTACTGTCCTTTTGCTAGGGTTAGTCAATATGCATTGAAATTTTTCTCCATCTGCATTCCCCTTGAATTCATCAATGGAAATCACATCAGGAAGAGAATCGCAGGAATAGCTCATATGGTCAAGGATTCTAGCAACAGTGGCAGCGGAGATATTTGCCCGGATGCCGACTTCCTTCATGGATTGAACCTTGGAAAGCTCATCGATAACAAAAGCCCAAATCCTCTGAGTAGTTCTTTGATACTTAGGCACAAGAGGAATATGCTCATAAAATTTCTTACCACAGGCAGGGCACACATGCCTCCTCTTATGGATTTTAAGAACGACTTTCTGATTGAATGAAGGGACATCTTTAACATACTGAATGCGATAATCGTGAACTTTTGAAGTATTTGTTTTACAACGAGGGCATTCGTGGATACGCTTTTCCATTTTGAGTTCAATAATCATAGTGTCCTGAATATTTTCGACATTTAATAAAATTGCATCTTTCATTCCGATGAGTTTTTCTGTATAATTGTCAGTGAGCATTAGCCAAACCTCCTGCTTTTGGAATTGGACACTTTAATTGTAGCTGAGTTTGTGATAATGCTCAATTTATTTTGCACTAAAAAATGCTGAGATAGCTGAAATTTTTTTCAGCCACCCCAACATTTATTATAGAACCTTAGTAAAAACCCGCATCGTCTGATGCGGGTTTTTAAAGCTCTTAATTGTGTTATAAATTGTTTTATAAGACGAACATTCTTGTAGTCATCATCTCGTAAGCATCTTTGGCAGTATAGCGAATGGTTCTGGCATCGATCTGCTCTACGCCCGGATAGAAAGAACTGCGGAAAGCGTGGATGCATTCCTTGAAGCTGATTTCCACTTCGTAGGAATCAGGTTCTGAGATTTTGCACTCCTGAATTTTCTTAAGGCCGGCCTGAACGCCTTCTTCAATGAGGCGACATGCCTTGGCACCGCTCATGTTGAAAGTGGCATTGCCGATGCCTGATTTTACCGCTACCGTTTCAATGGCAGGAACAAGTTCCTTGGCGTGTTCGCAAAGCTGAGCATCTCCGCTGATGAATACGGCAGGCACACCTACATGTGCTGCCACATATGTATTCATATCAAACTCTGCAGCGTATTTTCCGTTTATTTTCACATAGTTGTTATCGGTATTCATTGTATGAGACAGCGGATTTCCGTTATAATTTGCACCGCTGTGATAGCCTATGTAAATTACAGCGTCAAAGGTTTCATCAATTCCGGCTACCATAGATTCCGGGGAGTTTGTCCATCCGCGAATCAATGTAACCTCTTCAGGCAATTCTTCGGCGATAATGTTTCGTGCACTGTCGTGAGCGTCTTTAACAATAATCGCATCTGCGCCTGCGGCAAGAGCTCCACGGCAGGCTGCGGCAACTTCTCTTGTCATCTGGGCTGCTGCTGCTGCGTGGGCATCATGATACAATTCTGTTTCATCCCAGTTTGTTACACCTGTTACACCTTCAATATCGGCGCTGATATATACTTTCATTTAAAAAACCTCCTATATTCTTTTTTATGCTATTTTATGTAGACCCGCGGTGGCCTTGCCGAAATGCGGGCAATAATGTCGTTTTTATTGGTTCCTGCCAGAGCAGAGGCTTCGGCAATGGTCATTGAGCCGTCAGTGCCGTCACCGTAAATTACAGCTTCCATGCCTTCGCAGACATCAGGCACATCAGTCACGTCTGCCATGCATTGATCCATGCATATTACCCCCACAAGAGGAACTTTGACACCGTTTATAATCACATAGCCCTTGTCTCTCAGATTGCGGGGATATCCGTCTGCATAACCGAAAGGAAGGGTTGCGATAATGCTGTCCCTTTCCGCTTTCCAGAGATAATCGTAGCTGACGCCTTCTCCTCTGGAAATGTAGTGGAGCTGGGAAATGGCGGTTTTGAAGGTCATTGCCTGCTTTACATCGAGATGCCCCTTGTGATAGCCCACCATGCCGTAAATCAGAGCACCGGGGCGAATCATGTTGAGCCTGTATTCCGGGAAATCCACACATGCTATGCTGTCGGCAAGATGTTTGTATCTGAAGCTGCAGCCACGGTCTTCCAGCAGTGAAACGAAGTCTGTGAAAAGACGGAACTGTTCCTCATTTTCAGCATCGCCTGTCAGAGCAAGGTGGGTGAAAATTCCCTCAACCTCCAGGTCCGGAAGCTCGTTTATCCGGCATACCTCGTCTGCAAAGTCATCAGAAGGGACCTTTCCTAAACGGTGGAAGCCTGTGTCCACCTTGATATGTACTTTGGTCCGCTTGTCTGCTTTTCCTGAAAGCTCATTTAAAAGCTCAGCCTGTTCAAAAGAGAATATGGTCTGAGTGATATCTTTATCCACAACATGGTGAAGAAGCCTGTCAGGTGTGTGACCCATGATAAAGACAGGCCACGACATGTTGGCGGCTTTAAGCTCCAGGGCTTCGGTAAGGGTTGCGACGGCCAGATATGCGGCACCTTCATCAATGAGAGTGGGGGCGATAGCTGCTGCACCGTGTCCGTATCCGTTGGCTTTTATAACCGGCATTATAGCCACTTCAGGGCCTGCCATCTCTCTTATCTGCTTCATGTTATATGCTATTCTGCCAAGATCAACTTCCACACATGTGTCACGGAGCAATTCCTGATTTTTTTCCTCTGATGTTACCATGTCTTGCTTTCCTCCTCCAGAATTTTCAGAACTGCGGCTGTTTCGGTGAGTATTCCTGTGCGGATGCATTCCTCGTCAGGATTGAAGCAGTCGCTGTGTATCGCATATGCATGTTCCTCGCCGGGACGCCGTGCGCCTATGTTATAATAGATACCGCGGCTTGAGTGACAGAAATATGCGAAGTCGTCGGCCCCCAGACTTGGTTTTTTGTTGATGCTCACATGATCTTCTCCCAGGACAAGCTTTCCTGCATCCATAACCCACCCGAGAAGGGTGTCGTCGTTTTCCAGAGTTGGATAGCTGTCCGTGAATTCTACTTTGCAGGTAGCGCCGTATGCCTGAGCTGTAGCCATGCAGAGCGCCTCGATATGTTCCTTTACAGGTGCCATGTTGTGCATCTGCAGTGAGCGGATAATGCCGGAAAAGCTTGCTTCGCCGGAGATTATGTTTTCCTTGGTGCCGCTTTCAAAGGTTCCAACGGTAATAAGGACGGCTTCTGCAGGGTCCGTTCTTCTTGTAATAACTGACTGAAGTCCGGTAACCATGGCACATGCAGGAAGCAGGGCATCAATTCCGTCTGTAGGATGAGCTCCGTGACATGACTTGCCTGTAACCGTTACAGTAAATTCTGTAGAAGCCGCATTCATAGGACCGGGGATTAACTCGATACTGCCTGCATCTATGTTGGTGTCCACATGAAGACCGATTACGCTGTCGATTTTTGGGTTTGACAGGCATCCTGCATCTATCATCTGCTTAGCTCCTCCTATAGTCTCCTCAGAAGGCTGGAAGAACAGTCTCACAGATCCAGGCAGTTTATCTTTCATCTGGCATAATACTTCTGCTGTGCCCAGAAGAACTGCCGTATGTATGTCATGCCCGCACGCATGCATTACACCCGGGTTTTGGGATTTAAATGGGATTTCAGCTTTTTCCGTGAGAGGAAGTGCATCCATATCGGCGCGGATTCCCACACCGTGCTCCCTATTGCTGCCATAGATGACTGCACTTATGCCATGACCTGCGATTCCTGACTGGTATTCGATACCGAGGGAATCAAGTTTTTCACAGATGGCAGCCGCTGTTTTTTCCTCATACTCGGACAGTTCGGGATTCATGTGAAGCCTGCGTCTGAATGCCACAGCATCATCATACACTGCATCTGCAAGCTTCTTTATCTGGTTTATATCGTAATTCATAACATACCTCCGATGTTTTGATTCGTCTTTGTATAATATTCTTTGCAAATCTCGTGCCGACTGGCACAAAATTTGCTTAATATTTAGATATATCACATATATAATAACACAGGAGGACAAAAAAATCATGAGAATAATAGATATGCATTGTGATACGCTGATTGAGGGATGGAGAAATCCTGAGAGAAGTTTTTATGACGGAGAAACATCGATCAACCTTAAGCTTCTAAAGGAAAACGACAGCCTGCTCCAGTTTTTTGCCATGTATCTTTCAAGAAACGAAATGAAAACCATGGATCCTTACGACATACTTAAAGGAATTTACGGCTATTATCAGACACAGATGGAAAAATACAGCGATATTATCAGACCGGTTTACTCTGCACAGGAAGTCCTTGAAAACGAGGAGAGGGGCCTGCTGTCATCACTGCTTACGGTTGAAGACGGAGTATTTATTGATGGAAAAATCGAAAGAGTGCAGGAAGTCTACGATATGGGAGTACGCCTCATTACTCTTATGTGGAACTTTGAAAATTCTGTAGGTTTCCCTTGCAGCGATGATCCTGAAGCTCATCTTAAAGGACTTAAGCCTTTCGGTATCGAAGTTGTGGAAAAGATGAACGAACTTGGAATGATCATAGATGTTTCTCACATGTCTGAAGGCGGCTTCTACGATGTTGCAAAACACAGCAAAAAGCCTTTTGTGGCATCCCATTCATGTGCAAGAGCTCTTTGCAATCATAGAAGAAATCTTACTGACGACCAGCTCAAGACCCTTGGAAATGCAGGCGGTATAGCCGGTGTAAACTTTGAATGCTCTTTCCTTAAAGAGGGTTCGAACTGTGCAACCTATGATCAGATAATCGAACATCTGCTGTACATGAAGGACAAAGCCGGAATTGATGCTGTGGGCTTCGGTTCTGATTTTGACGGCATCGAAGATAACGGCGAACTCGTAAATTACAGCGGATTTAAGACGCTCCTCGAACGCATGGAAGGAAAATTTACATATGATGAAATCGACAAAATCTGCAGAGGAAACGCTCTTCGGGTGATAAAGGACGTTATAGGCAGGTAAAAATTACATTTTTATTGTTTTTTCTGTAAAAACCTCTTGACTATACGGTAACCGTATACTTTAAAATGATAATAGAAACGAGAGGTGAAATAAAAATGAAACTAAGTTTCAAAACCAAATTTTCCTATGGCGTTGCTGCGATCAGCGACAATGCAATGTATACTCTTACGGGAACCTATCTGCTGCTCTTTCTGACAACAGTAGCCGGTGTCAGTCCTGCTGTTGCCGGAACTATTTCTGCCATTGGTTCTGTATGGGAAGCGATGTGTGCTCCCATTGTAGGATATAAGTCAGACCGGATGCAGTCACGCTTTGGAAGGAGAAAGCCATTTCTCATTATGGCGGCTTTCCCCATTGCAGTGATTACCGCTTTACTGTTTACTGCATTGGATTTCAGTCCTGCAATGAAAACTGCCTATTATGTCGTGATGGTTATTCTCTTCTGGACATTTTTCTCCAGTGAGTTTGTTCCTTACATGGCCTGGGGTTCCGATCTGACAGAAGACTACAACGAACGTACCGTATTGCGTTCTTTTTCGTATGTGTTCAACCAGGTGGGAATGGGAATCGGCATGGTTATGCCGACGGTTATTGTGGATTATTGCATGGCGCATGGGAGAACGCTGCAGCAATCCTGGCAGCTGGTCGGGATATTTGTCGGTGTCTGCTGCTGCGGAGCTCTCCTGTTCAGCGCGTACAATGTGCGGGATACGGATGTAAAAGATTTTGTGAAGCCTAAAAATAAAGAAAAGTTCCTGGAAATGAAGGCTGTAATCGGAATTTTCAAACAGTATGTGGATATTCTCAAATTGCGGCCAATCCAGTATATTATCGGCGCCAGTTTAGCCTATCTGGTTGCAAATGTTGTGTTTGGTGCTGACCGTGTGTTCTTCATGCGATACAATCTGGGATTATCGGAATCCATGATTTCCATCATGCTCTTGGTAATTACGGTTAACGGTATCATAATGGTTCCTTTTATCAGTAAATTTGCTACTCGATTCGATAAGAAATCTGTATTTATGCTGGGAATCGGCGGCGGCGGAGCTTTGATGATTCTAATGCGTATTCTTGGAATCAACAGTATGCCTGCTCTGCTTGCAACAGTGGTGTTTTACGGTATTGCAAATGCATGTTACTGGCAGCTGATGCCATCCATGCTGTATGACGTTTGTGCCGTGGAGGAACTGATGTCAGGGGAAAACCGCTCCGGCGCTGTAATATCTCTTCAGGCACTGTCTGAGTCTCTTTCCATCGCGCTGAGCAATCAGATGCTGGGAATTATTCTGCAGGTGGCTGGGTTTGATGGTTCTGCAGCAGTACAGACTGCTACTGCGCAGCATTGGATTGCAAACTGTTTTGCGGTAATTCCGGGATTGTTTATGATTCTGGCGGGGCTGTTGATTAAAAAGTATCCGATAGATAAAACTGCTTTTGAGCGTGTTATGGGTGCGTTGGAACGCAGAAACAAGGGCGAAGAAATCGATGTGAAGGAATTCGAGGATATTTTTGAGTAATACCGGGAAATAAATAAAGAATCATAAAAGCCGAAGCTTTGCTCAAGCCTCGGCTTTTGTGATGCTCGGATAATTGGCTAATTCCGGCTGCGGGATTTTGCTTCCTTGGCCATGGCAAGCATGCCGTCGTGGATATCTCTGTACTGCTTTGCGGTAATGGAAATTGGATAATAAACCTCTTCCTGGCCGCCAATTACTGAGAATACCACTCTGCCTCCTAACAGGTTATCTTTTTCCGGATCAAGGACCTTGCCTTCACCGTTTCTGAGTTCAATTACCTTGAGGTCGGCAATATTGAACTTTGGTTGTTTACCCTTGGTCGGGTCTTCTGAATCCGGCAGTATCACCATGCCGTCTTTGACATCTACTCCCTCCGATGATAAATTTAAAATCATCCGGATTGCGAATAAAAACAGGACGGCAGCAAATATAATCGGTATAAGCCACAGCCTGCTTCCGCTTTGAATTCTCATGAAAAGTGAGATTAAAAATGCGGCGATAGTAATGCCCATAAAAATACCGGCAACAGTAAGCCCGCGTTTGTTGATAACAGAAAAATGTCCGTTCAAAGTAAATACCTCCTTGATTAGCAAAGTGAATTCGTTTATAATGCGGTTATACTCATTAGAAAGGAACTAACAGCATCATGTGGGCAAATATTAAAATCGTTTTAGGAATTATTCTTATTATTGTGTCTCTTGTATATATTCTCCGCAGACCGGGCGTAAGCATGATGGAATCTCTTTTGCAGCAGCGCGAAAAGAAGATGGAGCTGCTTAAAGCTCAGCAGGAAGAGGAAGCACGTCTCGCCGAACTTGAGGGTGGAGAAGATGTTTCCGAAAGTGATGAAAATCAAAAGCAGGCTTAAGAATTAAGGCTGCGTTTTTGTGGGCACATCCAGACTGTATCTGACAGGTTCCGTGTTGTGATCGTAAAAATGCCACCATTCTCCGGAATAGGGTGTGAAGCCTGCAGCTACCATAATGTCTCGCAGATATTCACCGTTTTTTCTGGCCTCGCCTGCTGTTTCCGGACAGTCCAGGCGGGCCTTTTCTGTGAAGTCATCAAATTCACTGGGCATGGGGATATCATTTCCGTCCATGTCCGTCAATGTCACATCAACACACTGTCCGTTCATGTGTGAGTTCTTGAATTCTGTAATCGTGTCCATATCCGGAGGATAAGCTACGAAATCGTTATCTGGCAGTATGTCCCAGAAACGCTGTTGTGCTTTTACGGGACGGTATGCGTCCCACACTTTGATACGAAAACCGTCCTTTTTTGCTGCATCTTTGGCAGCAATAAGCTGGTTCGCAGTATGAAAGTCGATAAAACAGTCTTTGAAATCGTATACCACTTTTCCTGTAAAATTATCCTCACGTGCATAACGAAGGTCGATGATGAAATCGGAATCCAGATCCAAAAGTCTGACAAGATTTCCGTAATGTGATACAGCCATTTTTTATTCTCCTTTCGATATAGATCATCAGGCAATTCCGTGACTCTGCCATAACACGAGAAATGCGGTTACAGGCGTAACGCAGTTCATCAGGAATGCGTATGTGAAAATACCGTAAAATACAATAAGCAGTTTCCATGGGTTTGAATATCCCAAAAGGACTTTATAAGTCTTGACCACACCTACATCACCTCTCTGGCGCAGCATCTGGTACAACAGATCCAGTTCTTTGGAGTCGATGAACCCCAGGCGGTAAAACGGAAGCTTGAAAATAGGCTTGTCTGTATCTGTATCTACAACTTTTTTATCGTAAAATTTAACACCGAAGGTATCGAATATGGCGAACTTTACTGATGTTAAGTCAAGGTTTTTTTCTCTGCGAAGCAGTCGGTTATGGAATACCAGGGTTTCGTGGTTGAATTCGCTGTAACAGAATTTATATCCAAAGAACAGCGCTGTTACTAAAGCAATAGCCAGTATATACATTACATATGTTGGGAAGGGTATGATGTTTTCGTAGAAACCTTCAACTTTGTAGATTAAAACCTCTGTCGTCACGCCGCAGTGCAGCAGCACATAGAACAGAATGGCCAGATACATGATCTGACGGACGATGGTGGGATAGGTATATGTGATTCTGATTTTATCGTTCATAATGATTCTCCTGATTTATTTTTTGCGTCTATAATTATTAAAGCAAGAAATGTGCCTAATTGCAAGTGGTATTTTGGGACAAGCGCAGGATGGTAATTTCACATATCAGCAAAAAGAGTCCCGATTTTAGGATTTTTAGTTCCGAAAGCGGGACTGAAATCAGAAAAACCGATAGAAAAGAAAATTGAAGCGTAAACCCTTTCAATTTAAGAATGTCACAAAATAAACACATCCTTAACACATTTTAAAACTGATTTTATGGTTCGACATTTTTTGGCATAGGAATTGCAGTATCTGAGTATACACCTGCCGGAACAGGGCGGGCCTTATAGAACTTATAAAGCGCACATTGCGAATTTATTTGAGTATGCGCAATACTACCAAGGAGGAAATTGTATTATGATGAACTACTTATTTGCAGCATTCATGATAATCGGCGTAGTTGCCGGCGGTATTACAGGAACAATGGATGCCGTGCTGCAGAACATCTTCGATTTTGCTCAGACAGGCGTTGATATCGCACTGGGTCTTATCGGTATTATGACATTCTTCTGTGGACTTATGAAAGTTATGGAAGATTCCGGTTTATGTGAAAAAATTGGTAAAGCTATCGCTCCGTTAATGAGACTTCTGTTCCCTGAAGTACCTGCTGACCATCCTGCTAACTCCGCAATGGCTCTGTACTTCGCAGCAAACATCTTAGGTATCGGCGATGCAGCTACACCGTTCGGTCTTAAGGCTATGCAGGAACTGCAGACTCTTAACAAGACTAAGAATATTGCAACTGATGCTCAGTGTATGCTGATGGCTATTTCAACAACTTCAATCACTCTGCTTCCTACAACTGCAATCGGTATCCGTGCTGCAATCTAGGCAGAGGGCGCTGCTGAAATCATCGTACCTACTATCATTGCAACTACTATCTCAACTGTCGTAGGTGTTGTATGCTCCCTGATTTTCCAGAAGACAAAGAGATGGAAGCTTGAAAACGTTATCGAAAGAGAAATCGCTGCCGGAACTCTTGAAGTAAACGACGAATATGTCGGAAACGATCCAATCGTTCTTCCTGAAGGTTATGTACTTAAGGGCGGCCTTTCCGAAAAAGTAAATTGGTAGGAGGTAGAGAAGAATGACACATGTATTTGAACAGATATCAGTATGGGCAATTCCGGTTGTAATTTTACTGGTTGCCATATATGCATTAGTGAAGAAAGTTCCTATGTACTCTTCCTTCACTACAGGTGCTAAAGACGGTTTCAGCACTGCAGTTATGATTATCCCTTACTTAGTTGCTATGCTTTGCTCCATCGGTATGCTGAGAGCCTCCGGTGCTCTTGAGGCATTCTGCGAATTTATCGGACCTGTTACAAACCTTATCGGATGTCCTGGTGAAGTACTTCCGATGGCTGTAATGAGATCCTTCACAGGCGGCGGCGCTACAGGAATGATGACAGAACTTGTTACCACTTTCGGTACTCAGTCACAGATTGGTAGAATTGCTTCTGTAGCATTAGGTTCAACAGAAACTACATTCTATGTACTGGCTGTATACTTCGGTTCTGTAGGCGTATCCAACAGCAGACACGCAGTAGCATCCGGATTACTCGGAGACCTGGCATCACTTATCGCTTCATGCGTAATTGTAAACTTAATGTGGTTCTAATAGGAATTTAAAATGAAATATCCTGATAAGTTAAAAAAAGGCGACACCGTCGGCATAGTTGCGGTAAGTTCCGATACAGAGACTTCACGAGTTAAGGAATGTATCAGGAAAGTTGAGGAGCTTGGCTTTAAGGTAAAAGCTGCCGACAATCTGGACACCAACTACTGCGGATACATGGCCGGACATGAAAAGGTCAGAGCAGAGTGGGTAAACAGAATGTTTGCCGACCCTGAAGTGAAGGCAATCTTCTGTATCCGCGGAGGCGACGGCAGCAGCCGTATAATGGAATATCTTGATTACGATCTGATTCGCAATAATCCCAAGATTTTCCTCGGTTACAGTGATGTGACAAATCTTCATTTAGCGTTTACACAAAAGTGTGATTTTGTAACTTTCCATGGCCCGATGGTATCATCTAATATGGTGGATTCCTTTGATGCCGAAACAGAGAAATCCCTCTTTGATGCGCTGAATGCGGACAACATTCTGAAGTTTAAAAACCCTGAAGGCTTTCCTGTTGAGGTTCTCAAGGAAGGAAAGGCCACAGGCCAGCTTATAGGCGGAAATCTTTCACTGCTTTCCGCCAGCATCGGTACTCCTTACGAAATGGACACTAAAGGAAAGATTGTGTTCATAGAGGAAGTCTGCGAACCTATCAGCAAGATAGAAAAGTGGGCTTATCACCTGCGCAATGCGGGTAAATTCAAAGAATGCAGCGGTGTAATCTTAGGACAGTTTACTAAAATCGTAAACGAAGATATGCCGGAATACGACAGCATCTGCTGCTTTAAGGATGTACTGGAAGGACTTGATATTCCTGTTCTGTACAATGTTCAGTCGGGACACGGCAAGCCGATGATGACTCTGCCGATGGGGGCTGAATGTACAATAGATACTGAGGATTCGTCCATTACATTTAATATTCAAAGATAAATCGTTAAACAGAAAGCACAATCCGGCATTGGGTTGTGTTTTCTGCACATTTTTGTTAAATTTATATTGAAGAGTTTCTACGTTAGGAAAGGAAATGAATTATTATGGAATTGAAAGAACAGGTTAAAGGATTACAGGGGGTTGTTGGGGTTTACTACCGCAATCTTTACACTGGAGAAACAGCCGGACACCTTCAAGATAAAGAATTTCATCCTGCCAGTATTATCAAGCTGCCTGTAGTAATGGCAATATATAAGATGGCTGAAGGAGGAAAGGCTGACCTAGGTGAAAAGGTTCAGGTTACCTATGATAAAAGAGTTCCAAGCTGCGGAGCCTTTAATGCATTCACTGACGAGCCTTGGGTAGATATTAAGACTCTCTGTAACCTGACTATCACAATCAGTGACAACACAGGAGCCAATATGCTCATCGACCACTACGGAATCGATGTGCTTAATGAACAGTTTAAGGAGATGGGCATTAAGAAAACCCACCTGGAAAGGCTCTTTTATGATGACGAAATGCAGGAAAAAGGATATAATAATAAAGCGGTACCAGAGGAAATTGGCTTCTTGCTGGAACAGATATATACTGTCTCTTATACACATCTCCGAGCCCACGAGACGTAGAGGAATCTC
>CALZOZ010000035.1 GCA_945828095.1 uncultured Clostridia bacterium | reverse complement strand
TGACACATCGATTTTCAATGCTTGCAGATGTCGAATGGTTGTTTTTGGTCAGTATATTATTTTTTTCGTCCCGGTTTTTCACCGCTTATTCAAGCTCGAAGGCTCCCATGTACAGCTGATAGTACTTGCCCTTTTCATCCATAAGGTGTTCATGGTTTCCTCGCTCAATGATCCGGCCGTTTTCCATGACCATTATCACATCTGCGTTCTGTATCGTAGATAAGCGATGGGCGATTACGAACACGGTTCTACCCTTCATCAGGTTGTCCATGCCTCGCTGAACAATAGCCTCTGTACGCGTATCAATGGATGATGTAGCCTCATCCAGAATCATAACCGGGGGATCGGCCACAGCGGCTCTGGCAATTGAAATCAGCTGTCTCTGGCCCTGTGACAGTCCGCTTCCGTCACCCTCTAGAATTGTATTGTAACCCTTAGGTAGCATGCGTATAAAACCATCTGCATTTGCCAGTTTTGCCGCTTCAATACATTCTTCATCGGTGGCATCAAGCTTTCCGTATCTGATATTATCCATTACAGTACCGGTAAACAGGTTTACGTCCTGTAGCACCACTCCCAGTGAACGGCGCAGGTCCTCCTTGCGGATGTGGTTTATATTGATTCCGTCGTACTGAATCTTTCCATCGTCAATATCATAAAATCTGTTTATAAGGTTTGTAATGGTTGTCTTTCCTGCTCCCGTTGCTCCTACCAGTGCAACCTTCTGTCCCGGTTCTGCATATACGGTTATGTCGTGAAGAACCATCACATCCTCTGTATAGCCAAAGTCCACATCCTTCAGATTAATCTTTCCCTTTACCTCTGTGAGCTTATCGGCCTCTTTCCATGCCCAGATACCTGTGTGCTCTCTGCATTCTGACAGACTTCCGTCCTCATTTCGGCGGGCATTTACCAGAGTAACAGTTCCGTGATCTTCTTCCGGAGCTTCATCCAGAAGTTCGAAGATTCTTGATGCACCTGCCATAGCCATGATAACAGAATTTAGCTGCTGAGAAATCTGTGCGATAGGGTTGACAAAGTTTCTTGACAATATCAGGAAAGATGCTATGGTTCCGAGAGTAACCACAGGTTCTCCACCAAGGGAAATATTAGTCACTCCTGCAATTCCCATAAATCCGCCGACGATTGCAATTACTACATAAAGCACGTATCCCAGGCTGCCCATGAGAGGCATTACTATATTTGCCAGAATATTGGCTTTAGTCATATTTTTGCAAAGTTCTTCGTTCTTTACATCGAATATTTCCTGAGCCTTTTCCTCGTGGCAGAAAACCTTGACAACCTTCTGGCCGTTTATCATTTCCTCAATATAGCCGTTTACATCGCCCAGACTCCTCTGCTGCTCCACAAAGTATTTGCCTGACATTCCGGCAATTTTTTTCATCAGCGCAAGAATGATAAATGTAAATACCACAGTCACAAGGGTAAGCCATATGCTCAGGTGAAGCATGGATGCAAATACAGCTATCATGGAAAGGGTGGATGCGAACAGGTTCGGCAAGCTTTGGGAAAGCATCTGTCTCAGCGTGTCCGTATCGTTGGTGTAATGGCTCATAATATCGCCGTGGGTTTTGGTGTCAAAATATTTTATAGGCAGAGTCTGCATGTGTTCAAACATTTCATCTCTGATATCCTTAAGTACACTCTGGGAAATTACGGCCATGGTTCTGCTGTAAAACAAGCTGGCCAATGCTCCTGATGCATAAAGGCACCCCATCATCACGATAGCTCGAAGCAGTCCTGTATACACAGGAGCGGCTTCAAGAAGCAGCGGAGTGATGTAGCTGTCAATCAAAGTCTGCATAAACAGAGATGAGCCTACACTTGCCACAGTGCTGATGATTATGCAGATAAAAACGAATATCATTCTTATCTTATACTGGTTCAGATAAGAAAGCAGTCTTTTTATAGTACCCGGTTTTATGCCCGTAGGTCCTCCGGCATAGAGTCCTTTGCCGCCTCTCGGACCTCCGTGAGGCCCTCTCATGCCCATTTTGCTCATGCCGCATCACCGCCTTTCCTGTTCTGGCTTTCGTAAACCTCTCTGTAGATTTCACTTCTTTCCATTAGTTCTTCATGAGTACCGCAATCAGCGACACGACCGTCATCCATTACAATGATCATGTCAGAATCCTGCACAGACGAAATTCTCTGTGCTATGATAATTTTGGTGGTATCAGGAAGCTCACTGGCAAAGGCGTTTCTTATCAGGGCATCGGTTCTCATATCCACTGCACTGGTGGAGTCATCCAGAATAAGAATCTTCGGCTTTTTGAGGAGGGCTCTGGCAATGCAGAGTCTCTGCTTCTGTCCGCCGGATACGTTGGTTCCGCCTTGTTCTATATATGTGTCATATCCGTTTTCGAACTTTTCTATAAATTCATCAGCACAGGCCACCTTGCATGCGTGTATGATTTCTTCATCAGTGGCATTCTCATTGCCCCAGCGAAGGTTCTCCCTGATGGTTCCGGAAAAGAGCACATTCTTCTGCAGCACCATTGCAACCTGATTTCTCAATGTTTCAATGTCATAGTCACGTACATCCACATCACCTACTTTTACCTGTCCCTCTGATACATCATAAAGCCTTGGTATCAGCTGCACCAGACTGGATTTGGATGAACCTGTTGCTCCGATAATGCCTACTGTAGCTCCTGAGTCTATGTGAAGATTTATGTTTTCCAAAACCTTCTTGGAATCTGAGCCGGAGCCATCATCCGCCGACTCAGACGAATATCTGAAGCCTGTATTTACAAAGTCGATGGAACCGTCCTTCACTTCCATAACCGGATTCTGAGGATTTCTTATCTCGCTTTCCTCATCGAGAATCTCTACGATTCTTTCTCCTGAGGCCTTGGCCATGGTCATCATGGCAAAAATCATGGAAATCATCATCAGACTCATAAGAATCTGCATGGTGTATGTTATCATGCTCATCAGCTGTCCTGTAGTCAGCCCAAGAGCCCCGTCGTTTCCGCTGGCCACTATCATTCTGGCACCAATCCACGAAATCAGGAGCATGCAGGTATACATACATGCCTGCATAAGCGGCATCACGAAGGACATGGTCTTTTCTGCCTTGGAGAAGTCCTTGTAAATTGCCCCCGAAACATTCTCAAATTTTTCGTTTTCGTGTTCCTGCCTGTTAAAGGACTTAACCACGCGAACCGCATAAAGGTTTTCCTGAACCACGTTGTTAAGCTTGTCATATGTTCTGAAAATCTTGTTGAACAGCGGATAAACCCTCTTAATGATTATGAACATGCCCAGGCCGAGAACCGGCAGAACTGCCAGGAAAATAAGCGACAGTTTATGATTCACACTGAAGGCCGCAATAAGGGCAAAAATCAGCATTCCCGGCGCACGGACGGTAATCCTTATTATCATCTGGAAAGCCTGCTGCACATTTGTTACGTCCGTAGTAAGACGTGTAACGATGCTGCCTGTAGAAAACTTGTCTATATTGGCAAAGGAAAAATCCTGTACCTTATAATACATTGCCTGTCTCAGATTTTTAGCAAAACCCGCTGATGCCATAGGTGCCGTCTTTCCTGCCAGAACCCCGAATGTCATGGTCAGCAAAGCAGCCGCAAGCAGGATTACTCCGTATTTTGTTATTTCCCCCATGTTGCCCGCATCAATGCCCCTGTCAATGAGCTGGGCCATCAAAAGCGGTATAACTATCTCCATAAGTGCTTCCAGTGTTACGAGCACAGGAGTGATTATTGCATATTTTTTATATTCCCCTACATATTTCGAAAGCTTTTTTATCATGTTGTCTCACAATCCCTCCTCGCATTATTGTAATAATATAACTTGATAATTATACCACAGAAAAAGGCGGGTCTCAATCGCTGAACCCGCCCTTAAAATAAGGTTTTAATGACTGTTTTATGTTTTTTCTGTGATATGCTGAACCGAAACTAGTCATCCTTTCTGTTTACATAATGTGTGTGGAGAAGCTTATGAGCCTTCATGCCGCCTGCCATGCCCAGATACTCTTTGTAGAGCTTCTTGATTGCAGGATTGTTATGGGACTTTCTGATGAACTTTTCCCTGTCTCCTTTATAGAGAGCCTTGGCTCTCTTTTCCTTGAAGTCAACCCAGTTTCTGACGTCGGAAACCTGAAGCGGCTGTCCTCCGCCGTTGATGCAGCCTCCCGGACAGGCCATTATCTCGATGAAATCAAAATGTTCTCCTGCCTTGACTCTTTCCATAAGCTTTCTGGCATTGCCAAGTCCATGGGCCACAGCTGCTCTGATGTTAAGGTCAGCAATCTTGACTTCTGCCACCTTGATTCCGTCCTCCAGACCTCTGACTTCCATGTAGTCGATGGAATCGGAGCTTACTCCGTTTATAATGTCGGCAACTGTTCTGAGGGCTGCCTCCATAACGCCTCCTGTTGTACCGAAGATCAGACCTGCTCCGGTGGACTGTCCCAGCGGATCATCAAACTTGCCGTCGGCAATGGCGTTGAAGTCAATACCTATGGACTTGATCATACGGGCAAGTTCCCTTGTAGTTACAACAAAATCCACATCGGCTCTTCCGTCTACAGCAAGCTCCGGTCTCTGTGATTCAAACTTCTTGGCCGTGCAAGGCATAACGGATACGACCACTATTTTATCCGGGTCAATGCCGTTCTTTTCGGCATAGTAGCTCTTGATGATAGCTCCAAGCATTTCGTGAGGTGATTTGCATGTGGAAAGGTTCGGTATCATCTCAGGGAAGTTGTGCTCGCAGAACTTAACCCAGCCCGGTGAGCAGGATGTTATAAGCGGCAGCACTCCGCCTCCTCTGATTCGGTCTATAAGCTCCGTGCCTTCTTCCATAATGGTAAGGTCAGCGCCTGTGTTAGTGTCGAAAACCTTATCAAAGCCAAGCATTCTCAGTGCCGTAACCATCTTGCCGGTCACATCTGTTCCGATAGGGTTGCCGAACTCCTCTCCCAAAGCAGCTCTTACGGCCGGTGCGGTCTGAACCACCACGTATTTGTCTTCATCATAAAGGGCATCCCACACGGAGTCAATATCTCTGTGCTCCTGCAGGGCTCCTGTCGGACAGACATTTATACACTGACCGCAGCTCACACATACAGTATCATCAAGCCCTCTGTTTCCGGCAGTTCCGATAATTGTGTTAAATCCTCTGTTTATGGCAGAAATAGCCCCAACGGTCTGTATATTGTTGCAGATGCTTATGCATCTTCTGCAAAGCACGCAGCGGTTAGGGTCTCTCTGAATGGAAATTCCGTCGTCCATATCCACTGCCGCATTCTGATTAACAGTTTCCTGGTATTTTTTGTAGTTGCTGAAATGAACATCCAGCATATTTGCAAGAGCCTGAAGCTCGCAGTGAGAGTCTGAGCGTGTGCAGCTCTGGCATATTGCAGGGTGGTTGGAAAGAATCAGTTCCATATTCTTTTTGCGCACCTTTATAATCTCAGGGGAATGTGTTCTTACCTCCATACCGTCGTAAACCGGGTGTACGCAGGCAGCCTCCAGGCCTTTCTTTCCCTTAATCTGCACAAGGCACATTCTGCAGCAGCCGATTTCACTCACATCCTTAAGAAAGCAAAGGGTAGGAATATGAATATTTATTTCCTTGGCAGCCTCTAAAATAGTGTAATCATCCGGTACATAAACCTGTATTCCGTCAATTGTCACATGTACTTTTCCCATTTTATTGCCACCTCCTTATGCGTTCTTCATTATTGACTTGAATGGACACTTGCTCATGCAGACGCCGCATTTGATACACTTGTCCTGATCGATAACGTACGGTTCTTCCTTGCTGCCGGTAATAGCGCCCACAGGGCAGTTCTTTGCACAGATGCCGCAGCGCTTGCAGCTTTCCTTTTCGATGATGTACCTGAGCATGGAAATACAGACTCCTGCAGGACATTTCTTATCTCTTACATGGGCGATGTACTCGTCTTTAAAGTATTTCATAGTGGAAAGCACCGGGTTCGGAGCCGACTGTCCCAGACCGCAAAGAGCTCCCCTCTTTATTACCTCCGAGAGCTCTTCCAGCTCATCGAGGTCTTCCATGGTTCCCTTACCTTCCGTGATTCTTGTGATGATTTCAAGCATACGCTTGGTGCCTATACGGCAAGGCGGGCATTTGCCGCAGGACTCGTCCACGGTAAACTCCAGGAAAAACTTAGCAATGTCAACCATGCATGTGCTTTCATCCATTACTATAAGTCCTCCTGAGCCCATCATGGAGCCAAGGCTGGTAAGTGAATCGTAATCTATAGGCGTATCGATAAGCTCTGCCGGTATACATCCGCCGGACGGTCCACCCGTCTGAGCCGCCTTGAACTTCTTACCATCAGGTATTCCCCCGCCTATATCATAGATAATTTCTCTAAGGGTGGTTCCCATAGGTATTTCCACAAGTCCGGTGTTGTTAATCTTTCCGCTGACTGCGAAAACCTTGGTTCCTTTGGACTTTTCTGTTCCGATGGAATTGTACCAATCCAGTCCCTTTACGATGATCTGAGGCACATTTGCAAAGGTCTCCACATTGTTAAGTACTGTCGGCTTGCCAAAAAGTCCTTTTTCCGTAGCGCGAGGCGGTTTAGGACGAGGCTCGCCTCTGTTTCCTTCTATTGAAATCATCAGGGCCGAACCTTCTCCGCAGACGAAAGCTCCCGCACCAAGGCGTATTTCTATGTCAAATTCAAAGCCCCTGCCCAGAATGTTCTTTCCCAGCAGACCGTATTCTCTGGCCTGCCCGATGGCAGTCCTCAGTCTTTCCACAGCGATCGGGTACTCAGCTCTTATGTAGATAAAACCTTTGTGTGCGCCAACGGCATATCCGGCAATGGCCATCGCCTCGATTACCGAATGAGGGTCTCCTTCCAGAATGGAACGGTCCATAAATGCGCCCGGGTCGCCTTCATCAGCATTGCAGCAAATGTACTTTTCTCTGCATTCCTGTTTTGCCGCTGCCTCCCATTTGGTGCCGGCAGGGAATCCTCCGCCTCCGCGGCCTCTCAAGCCCGACTTTTTAATTGTATCGATAACATCCTCCGGCTCCATCTCTGTCAGCACCATTGAAAGGGCTTCGTATCCGTCGAAGGCAATATATTCGTCTATACATTCAGGATTTATGCGTCCGCAGTTTCTGAGGGCAACACGCTTTTGTTTTGAGAAAAACTCGCTTTCATTCTGTGAAATAAGGGTTTCCACCGGACTTCCGCCTTTGATGTGGCATTCCCATATTTCATCAAGGTCCTCAGGAGTTACCTGAGTATACATGTAGTTTCCCGGCTGAACCATAATAATCGGCCCCTCCGCACATAGTCCGAAGCAGCCTGTTTTTACAATGGCCACCTTTTCTGAAAGACCATCTCTTTCCATAAGCTCGTCCAGCTTCTCCAGGAGTTTACCTGAGCCCGAAGACGTACAGCCTGTGCTTCCGCACACCATAAGATGAATCTCAGCTCCATCGTAATTGTCTCTGCCAAGTCTGGCGCCTATTTTTTTAAGGGTCTCTTCCCTCAGTTCTCTTATTTCGGTTATTGTCTTATAGTCTCTGTTATTCGCTGCTGCCATTTTCTTTACGCCTCCATCGCTTCATACTTGTCAATAATATCATCGATATCGGCTTCTGTAAGGCGGCCGTATACCTCGTCGTTTACCGTTATTACAGGTGCCAGTCCACATGCTCCTATGCATCGGCAGGCATCCAGCGAAAACTTTCCGTCTTCGGTGCATTCGCCCACTTCAATGGCCAGCCTTTCCTTAAGCTTGTTGAGGATATCCGCAGAACCCTTGACATAACAAGCCGTTCCCATGCAGACATTGATTCTGTATTTTCCCTTTTTGGTCAGAGAAAACTGGGAGTAGAAGGTTGCTACTCCGTAAACCTTTGCGACAGGCACTCCCAGCCCGTCCGAAATTTTCTTCATCACTTCTTCAGGAAGATATCCGTATATTCCCTGGGCCTCGTGGAGTACCGGAATAAGGGCACCCGGCATGTCCTTATGTTCTTCTATGACTTTCGCGAGCATTTCTTCCATTAAAGCTTCATTTTCGCAGCACATAAATATTTTCTCCTTAACTCACTCTTTTACTTTACACTGTTAAATAGTATCAGTTGGTTAGTATATTAACATGTGTATACAGAATGCACAAGCGAAAGCAATAAAAAATAATTGTTTTTTTGTTTTATTTGAGCATAAAAAAATCGGAGCGATTAAACTCCGATTTTACAGGTTTTCTGTTTTGTAAATTCTCTATTTTGCAACTGCCTTCTTAGCTGTTTCGCAAAGTGCTGCGAATGCCGGTGCATCGTAGATAGCCATTTCTGAAAGCATCTTTCTGTTGATTTCGATGCCGCTCTTCTTAAGGCCGTTCATCAGCTGGCTGTAACTGATTCCGTTCATTCTTGCGCCTGCATTGATTCTTGCAATCCACATCTGTCTGTACTGTCTCTTCTTTAACTTTCTGCCAACGTAAGCGGATCTTAAGGATCTCATTACTGCAGGGTTAGCTGCCTTGAACTGTTTGCTTCTAGCTCCATAGAAGCCCTTAGCTAATTTTAAGATTTTTTTATGTCTTCTGTGTGCGGTAACACCTTTTTTTACTCTTGCCATTTTTCTTACCTCCTGATACCTTTCAAACTATTTTGCCATTGATCTGAGCATTCTCTTTAAGTCAGCGCTTGTTAAAACTGTGGACTTTCTTAAGCCTCTTTTTCTCTTAGCTGTCTTCTTAGTAAGAATATGGCTCTTATATGCCTTGTTTCTCTTAATCTTTCCGGATCCGGTTAATTTAAGTCTCTTGCATGCTCCTCTATGGGATTTCATCTTATTCTTTGCCATGATGATTTTTCTCCTCCTATATAAATGTAAATCGTTTGTAACTAATGAAAAATTATTTATCGGTTTTAGGTCCGAGTACCATTGTCAGGCTTCTGCCCTCAAACAAAGGCTTCTTCTCTACCACGCTTACATCGGATACACTGTCTGCGAAAGCATTCATAACCTCCATGCCTCTTGCCTGGTAGTCTCTTTCTCTGCCTCTGAATCTCAGGCTTACTTTGACCTTATCGCCATCCTGAAGGAATTTTGAAGCGGTTTTAGCTTTTACCTGAATGTCATGATCTTCAATAAATGTACTGAGTCTGATTTCCTTAACCTGCATGGTCTTCTGCTTTTTCTTGGCTTCCTTCTCCTTCTTCTGGAGCTCGTAGCGGTATTTACCGTAGTCAAGAATCTTGCAAACCGGCGGTTTAGCGTTTGGAGAAATGTTGACCAGGTCAAGCTTCTTCTCTCCGGCCAGATTCAGCGCTTCATCTATTGACATAACACCAAGCATAGTTCCATCTGTGTCAATAACTCTTACTTCCTTATCACGAATTTCTTCGTTGATTAAATTTTCCTTGCTAATGGCTAAGCACCTCCTAAAATTAAAAAAGCGGATACAACTCAGTATCCGCCTCAATACACCCCCGCAAAAGGTGTGATTTTCAACATATCAACCCGTGCCGGCGACCTGGCCGGTCAGGTGAGAAGCGGATTACTTCTTCTTCGTTACCCGAATACTATACCATGCCGTCGCGCGGTTGTCAAGCGTTTATTTTTCAATGTTTTTTTGAGCACCACAATGTACTTAAATAAACCAAAAATTTTGATTTTCAATGGTTCTGAGGTTCGTTTGGTTTACTTTTCAGACTGCTGTAAATTCATATTCGAGTGAGTTGCTATATGGGTCTCAAAATAAGTAAACCATTTTCTTAAATTTATAACGTTTGCGACCTATTGTGGTTTATTATTATGCTATGCATTTCTGCGGAAGTTTCATTTTGCTGCATAAAGTAAACGCATTCAAATATAATTTCAACGTTTTGCCGTATTTTAGGTTTATTAAGGTCAAAAGTCGGCACTGTCATGTCAAATTTCATCGTGGCTAAGCTTCAGGTTGCTTGAGCACTGCCTCCAGGGCCGCAACATATTTTTCAAATTCACTCCTGCCGTGTGTGGTCAAACTGCAGGTAGTTCGAGGTTTTTTGCCTTCAAAAGCTTTCTCAACTCCAACGAAGCCCCATTCCTCCAGCTTGGAAAGCTGTACGCTCAGGTTGCCGTCGGTGGCACCGGAGATTTTTTTAAGTTCCGTGAAGGTCTTTTCTCCTGAAATCAACGCAGTGATTAATATTATCCTGAGCTTTGATGCGAAGGCCTCGTGAATATCCAGTCTGTCATTCATATCAGTTCTTTTTCTCTCCACCGTTCTGCCTTCCCATGGTCTTCAATCTGTAAATAACCCATGCCGTGAAAATTAATGAAATACCATACATGTAAGCATAATTGAAGTTATATGTGTTGGCCGTATCCTGATAATTTTCCACAGCCATTATGGACACATTGGTATCCTTAAAAATAAATGTACCCATGCTAAGCACCAGAAACAGCGCTGCCATCTTCTTGATATGCTTATCCTTAGAAATTACCGCTGTTGCCAGTATGCATGTAAATACAAGGAAAGCAAGGAGCATGAGGTTTCCCTGACGGGCACTCTCGTTATAACCGTAAATATATCCTGCGAAGCCGGTGCTCTGAATAGTGTTAAGATTCCTGCCGAAAATAAGGAACTGCATCTTCTGCATTATAACGCATATTGTCGGCAAAATTATCCATATCTCCGCGAAGGCTCTCTCCACGCTGTCGCCCTTCTTCCTGATAAAAGCATATGCCGCTAGCCCCGCAGCTATAAAAATAAATCCTATCCATGCATTTGCACCGGCATAAAGGCGTATTATTTCATGTTCATACCCACCATTTCTCACATACAAAGTGAACGCCAGATTCATGGCAGTGTTCAAAGCAAGATAGATAAGGAAAAACACACATGACCGCACTCCCTTGCTGTAGTCGGCACCGGTGCTGTTTATGACCTTTCTGATGAGTTCAATACTATCCAAAGCTTCAGTTCTGTTCATGGCATACCCTCCATATAACTACTTGCAACAAAAACTCCCTCTTATTCTTTATATTATAAAGTACTTTATGTCTCTAGTCAAGTTATATTATGCACCTTTAGAACAACCAGCACTACCGCCGCCACGAAAAGTCCCAGCAGCACATTGGTAGCCACCAGCATTCCAGCCGGCTTCATCAGTACGTCATCATCCTCGATTCCGCCCTTACGGTGCAGAACCTTCACACCCATATCCTCCAGAGCCGCAGCCGGTCTGTGAAGGTAACGGCTTCCACATGCCACCAGCCTTGATATCAGAGAACCGCAGGCCTCAAACACTCCCGAAACCGCGACAGATGTCCACCGCACCGCAGCGGCCAGCGGCTTGCGATAAAACCAGTCGAAGTCCAGAGTAACAGCAACATGAGGTGCCATATGATCAATATACATTACGAATACCAGTGTAGCGGCCGCAAAAAGCTCTATGTACTGAGTCACGTGATCTACGGTGAAAGGATGACCGTTAGAGCCAAACGGTGTGAGCCCGTAAAGCAGATTCGGCATCAGGCCTATGAGAACGCAGCCTGCCGTACCCATGACCATAGCTATTTTCATATTCAGGGGAACAGGCTTCACCTAAATGGCGGCACAGCCTTCGATGCGGCCGGCACATCCGCCTGCACATTCACCATGATCTACACATCCTGACGACGGCTTTCCGAAGAAAACGAAATAGTTCACCTTCAGTGCTACGGAAAGCAGCGTTCCCACACTGGCAATCATAAGCAAAATTTCAGCACCGTGATATCCGCCTTCAGCCATAGCATTCATAATAAGAGATTTGCTGACGAAACCGTTAAACAGCGGGAATCCTGCTATGGACAGGGATGCTATAAGAAAGCATACGGAAGTCAGTGGCATTTTGCAGTAAAGTCCGCTCAAATCGGTTATTTTGCGTTTTCCTGTAGCGGTTATTACAGCACCGCAGCACATGAACAGCACCATTTTATATAAAATATGGTTGAAGGTGTGAGCCGCAGCACCGTCAATGCCAATAGCACTTCCCACCGCAGCTGAGGCCACGATGTAGCCCATCTGGCTCACTATATGATATGAAAACAGCCTGCGGAGATCGTTTTCAATAAGCGCCATTGCCGCTCCATATAAGGCCATGAACACTCCAACCCAGAGCAGGAATTCAGTTCCCGCAAAGACTCGGATTACGAAATACACTCCTACTTTGGTAGTGAAAGATGCCATGTAGACAGAACCTGCCACAGGTGCCTCAGGATAAGCATCGGAAATCCAGCTGTTTAGAGGCGGCATTGCAGCATTTACGGCAACACCGATTAAAATGAGCCAGAAAGCGGCATCCTGATTTCCTGTCAGGCAGCTTATGACCATGGAGCCGCCACCGGCAGCCTTTACAATTATACCTGCCAGCAGCAGATTGCCGCCCAGCATATGAACCAGCAGATATCTGAAACCGGCCTTTGAGGCCTTTTCCGTCTTAGCCGACATGATTATGAGCCAGGAGGCGGCGGCCATTATTTCCCAGAATACTATGAGAGAAATCCAGTCACCTGCCAGCACAGCACCCATTGAACTGCCCGCATATACTGCTTCGAAACCTGTCTCCCATCTGCTTTTTGAGCTGAGAGCGTAAACTGCTCCGATAAGGGAAGCAATCGAAAAAACAATCATAAATATTTTTGCCAGCCTGTCCACACGGAGAAGCTGAAAGGTAACACCGGGCACTACATCTATGCACATGCTGCTGTCAACGTTAAGATTGATGGTCGCCAGCGCCGCCAGCACAGGTCCGGCAATTATCAGCACCTTGCGGAGCTTTTCCGGCACAGCCATTATTACAATTCCGAATAATATTAAAACCAGTCCGGGATGGATATTGTTAAGCATTGCCGTCACCATCCTTTCCCGAAGAGCCGCCGCAGCTGTCAGAATCATAGTAATTCTCATCCCTCTGCAGTAGTTTGGCCATTGCTACCTTGGCCAGCAGAATCAGCCCCCAGGCCCCTGCAAATCCGATAATGATATCAAATCCCGGTACCACGTTCCATATCATATGATAGTGAGGATGAGCAAAAAACACTTCAATTATGACCATAACTGCCATTACAGCAGCCAGGAGCAGGTAAACTCTTTTTTTATTTTTAGACAATTGCCCCACCTCCTGTTATGGCATCTGCTGCCATCACTGCCAGGTCATATAGATGCAGACCCGCATCAGGCATTATTCCCAGTATTAACGAAACTGCGGCCGTTATAACGATTGGAATCAGCATGGCAGGCGTGGCATCACCATGTCCGCCGCAGACATCAGCGGCATGTCCTGAAGCGGTGCATTCACAGTCACCAGCCTCATCGGCCTTTCCGAAGAAAATCCTTACAACAGGTATCAGATAGCTGATAGCCAGCAGTGCCGCAGCCACCAGCACCGCAGCAAATAACGGCTTGCCCATGAGCAGGGCACCACGAATTATATTGAACTTGCTCACGAAGCCTGCAAGAAGGGGAAGACCCGCAATTCCCAGAGATGCCAGACCGAAGCATGCACAGGTCACAGGCATACGTTTTGCCAGGCCTCCCATGGTACTTATCTCCGAGAGATGAGTCGTCACGAAAATAGCACCGGCGCACATGAACAAAGTAATCTTCAGAAATGCATGAGCCACAATGTGGAACATTGCCCCTGCAATACTGTAAGGAGCCAGCACACTGATGCCAAGGACGATATATGAAAGCTGTCCGATAGTTGAGAATGCCAGTCTAGCCTTCAGATTGTCTTTTCTCATGGCAATAAATGATGACAGCAGTATAGTGGTCACAGCAAACCATGCCAGAATCCTGTCGGCACCGCACCAGCTTACGGCTGAAGGTCCGAAAACATAGCATACCACACGAAGCACGCAGAAAGCACCGGCCTTTACAACGGCCACTGCATGAAGAAGTGCACTGACAGGAGTCGGTGCAACCATTGCCGAAGGAAGCCAGCCATGAAGAGGCATGACACCTGCTTTTACAGCTCCGCCTCCTATCATGAGGAAAAAGAGCAGAAGCATAATCCCCATGGACACGCTGCCCGGCTCGATGAAACCGCCTGCCTTAAAATCGCAGGTCCCGTAAATTGCATAAACCGCCACTATAGCCGCGAAAAACAGCTGGCCGCTGATAAGGGTGTAGGCCAGATATTTTCTGCCGGAAGCCTTGGCTTTATCGTCACGATAGTGAGCCACCAGCGGATATGTGGCCACTGTCAGCATTTCATAAAAGATAAAGAAGGTCACCAGATTGGCCGCAAATGAAATTCCTATGGCCGAAGAAAGGCACACGGCAAAGGCCGCGAAATATCCTGTCTGGTTTTTTTCATGATGACCTCTCATATATCCTATGGAATAAATGGAAGTTACGATCCAAAGGCCGGAAGCCACACAGGCGAAAATCATGCCGGCAGCATCCGTCCTGAAAGCAAATTCTATACCGTCAACAATTTCCCATAAGCAGAAGTAATATTCACTCCCCGAAAGCACCGCAGGCACCATTGAGAATACCAGTGCGGCCTTTATTACAGCCGCGGAAAGAGTTATCCCCTCCCTGACATTGGGTTTCACCTTGTTTCCCAGAGTCAGTATGAGCAATGCCGCCAGAAGTGAAACAGCTACGGCCAGGAAAGGTCTTATACTGATTATTGTCATAGTTAAAGCACCCCCATTACCGTAGTTTTAAGTATTCCGTTGACTATAAAGGAATTGCCGAGGCCCAGTGCAATTACCATTAAAGCGGCGAAACCGATAGGAATCAGCATGCGCAGAGGCACCTCGAGCCCGGGTGCAGTTCCTTCATGTGCATCACTTTCAGGCTCTGTTACAGTTTTTTCACCCATAAAAAGCCTTTCAAATATTCTGAAAAAGTATATGGCACTGAGCAGACTGCTTATAATCAGCACCGCCACATACAGATATTGTCCGTTCTGGATTGCCCCCAGAGCCAGATACCATTTGCTGAAAAAGCCTGCAAAAGGCGGCAGTCCTGTCATGGACAGAGACAGCACTACCAAAGCACCGCAGGTCACCGGCATTTTGCGGTACACCTGCCCCAGCTGATCTGTATAATGAATTCCGTAGCGGTATTTAAATGCCGCAGATGTATAGAAAAGCCCTGTTTTCATAAACGCATGGCTGAGTATATGGAGCACCGCTCCGGCTATGCCGTAAAAGTTGCCTATGGAAAAGCCAAGAGCAATGTATCCTACCTGTCCTATACTGGAATAGGCAAGAATCTTGTTGAACTTGTCATATCGCAGCGCCTTGAGTGAACCGAAAAGTATGCCAAGCACCGCCATAATTCCTATTATGGTAAATATGGTCTTCATCATCGGCAGGCTGCTGTCGAAGATACAGAAGAAAAACCTGAACATGGCATAAGCCGGGATTTTGATCATTACGCCTGCAATCATAGGGTCGGCTGCCGGGTGCGCATAGGAATGAGCCGCAGGCTGCCAGCCGTGGAGTGGGAACAGAGCCATTTTGATGCCGAAGCCCACAATGAGGCAGGCCATGGCCATAACTATGACCGGCATATTGTCCACCTCGCGGAGACGTATAGCCAGATCCGCCATATTGAGGGTCCCCGTTGCAGAATAAAGAAGTCCTACACCCAGAAGGTATGCAGAAGCACCGATAGTCCCCGTCAGCAGATATCTGAAAGCTGCGATAGGCCCCTTTTTTTCGCCGATAGCTATGAGTCCGTAGCCTGACAAAGCCACGATTTCCATGAATACATAGAGATTGAAAGCGTCTCCCGTTGATGACAGGCCCAGAAGCCCTATTACGAGAAAGCACAGGATGGAATAATACCCGGCACTCCTGAAGGGAGCTTCTTTATCGGCCTCCTCAAAAGGGCTGCTGAATAGTGCCGTCATGAAACCGATAAAGCTGACCAGTACTATAATTATGCCATTGACTCCATCTATTACAAATTCTATGCCGTAAGGCGGCTGCCATCCTCCCAGCCAGTAGTGAAAGGCCTCACCTGCCTTGATTACCGATGCCAGCTGAATTATGCTCATGCAGAATGCTGCAAGCAGAGCACCGATGACGGTTCTCTTGCCCGCAGATGGACTGAAGTGGCTTATTGCCGGACACAGAACAGCCCCGCAGAGCGGAACAATGACTATGAGCACAGGTATGTGGTTAATCATATAAGAGATCATTTTCTCCACCCCTCGCCTGTGATTTCCTCTTCCTCGATTGTTCCGTAGATTCCCTTTATCTTCATCAGCAGAGCCAGTGCCACTCCTGTTGTTCCCAGACTGACTACGATGGCGGTCAGCATGAGGGCATGCGGCAGAGGATTAATATAAGCATCTGCACCGAGAAGGTTTTCCACAAAAACAGGAAGCGTACCCTGCTCCTTCTGGCCTAATGCCAGGAAAAAGAATATGATGGACACCTGCATTATGTTCATACACATTATCTTCTTCATGTAGTTCCCGCAGGAAATCATTCCTAAAATTCCCAGCCCCATGAGGACAAAGGTCATCATATATATACCTTTTTCAGCTAAAAATGTTTCTATAATATCAATCATCAAATTCGGTCCTTTCAAGCACGACTTCCAGAATATTTATTATGGTGGCCATAACGCATACAACCACGCCGATTTCAATCATTATTATACCGGTACTGTGAAGCTCCGCTGCATGTTCAGCACCGAAAGGCAGTTTCTCGTACTGAAGGAAATTTCCTCCATTAAACATGGGCAGAAGCCCCGTCAGAATGTATATAAAAACTCCTACACCCGCAGTCATTGCCGCAGCCTCTTCGGTCATATTACCCAGACTGTTATTAAAGTTCGGAATGATTCTGTCTATCATGTATGCAATTGCCAGCAGAGCTCCTGCCTGGAAACCTCCGCCCAGGCTCGTTTCACCGTGGGCAAATACGTAAAAGGCATATATTACGATTATGGGTACTACCACACGAAAGGCTGTATCAAGAACAGTGCCGCTGAAACTTGCCTTGTATGGCTCCTGTATCTCTCTTTGAGACTTATCAACCTTAGCTGTGGATGACAGAACCATCAGAGCCGTTATGCCGGCAAGAAACATTACACATGTTTCAAAAAGAGTATCAAAACCTCTGTAATCTGCAAGAACTGCCGTTACCATGTTATGCGCCCCTGTATCCTCCAGGGAGTTTTCTATATAGTAGGTGGAAAGGTAGCTGTTTACCGGCGATTCCGCGTCGCCTACTGCAGGCAGAATATCCGGAGCCCATATGACAGCCGCCACAGCTGCCAGAATTATCACAGCTGCACCGATAATTTTTTTCTTCTCCATTTACTTGCACCGCCTGTTGATAGATTTTATCGCAATAATAAAATATACAGTCGAAATAACGCCGATTACCGCTTCAGTAAAAGCTACATCCGCTGCCCCGGTCAATATATACAGCATCATTGCGGAAAAGCTGAAGGCACAATATATTATGGTAAGGGCCAGCAGATCTTTTCCGAAAATAATCACTATAGCAATGATAATAAGCAGAAGAAGAAATGCTCCTTCAAGAATGATTACAGACATCAGTCGTTCCTCCCTTTCTGTTCCTTCATACGACTCTCCTTTTTAAGGCCCTCCCTGAAGGCAACCCTGTCAATAATATGAGTGCCGATAGGCCCGGCCATCATGGAGACAACCATTACAAGCAATATTTTGATTCCCGTTATATTAAATCCCTGGTAGATGAAGAGCCCTATGCAGCAGAATCCGATTCCCAAGGACTGCCCCAGTCCAATGGCGTGAAGACGGCTGAAAAAGTCAGGAAATCTTATGACACCTACCGTTGACACAGTCATAAAGAACAGACCGGTCACCAGAAAAATTACAGTAAAAAAGCACCTAATTTCCATCATCATCTTTGTCACCTCCACCACTCATAAACTTAGCTACTATAACCGAGCTGACAAAGCCCAATACGGCAAAGGAAAGGGCAATATCCACATACATATCGTGTCTGCTGTCAATAAAACCGATAAGTAACAGGAACAGAGTTACATTGGTACTTACGGCCAGGATAGCGGCAAAATGATTGTAAAACCCTCCCTTTTTTAAGAGCATTACCAGAATAGGGATTGAAAGCAAAATGGTGGCCAAGAGGCACAGTTCAAAAAATATCTGCATTTCCGTCCCTCCTTACAAATCTGTTTCCGCCGGAATATGATGAGTTTCCAGCTCCGGCAAAGGTCTGTATTCACAAGTCTCTTTATACACACCGGCTATTTTTTTCTGCATTGTTCCCTCAAGCAGTCCCTCTGCGCAGCGTCCGTTTAAGGCGTAAACCTCGTATACTCCTAAATTACTGATGTCCAGAGTGATTGTTCCCGGTGTCAGGGTTATGGATGCGGCAAGCAGTGCTGCAGCTGTTGGGTTTTCGTAATCCATTTTGAAATAAACCACTTTTGGAGCGAACTCAGACTTTTTTAAGATGGTCTTTGTCACTTCCAGCCCTGAAATAAAAATTTCCTTAAGCAGCCAGAAATAATAGGAAAACAGTTTTAAAAAATTAACACGCAGCAGGAAAAACTCTTTTCCCGTCTTTTCATTTTTTACAGTAAGGAAAGGCGCACAGATATAAGCCGTCAGCAGTGAAAAAACGGACCCTAAAATCAGAACTTTAGGTTCTGTTCTGCCCGAAAGCATCAGCCAGAGAACAAAAAGAAATGCGCTTAATTCAACAAAATAGGCCAATGGAGACCCATTGACCTTAAAATTACCAAAATTAAATTTCATAGAATCCTCCAATATATGACAATTATACTATCTAATTAATATTTGTGTCAAGAAATTTTAGCGGTTTCTTAACTCTTTTGTATCCATGTCCCGGCAAAAACACCCGTTTACTTTTTGTTCGTTTTATGCTAGAATATAGAAAATAAAAGAAACCTTTGTTTCTTCGTCTATGAAATAATCAGGAAAGGTATGAAACCATGTTAAAGGAAAGAGAACAGCGTATATTAGATTATATGAAAGAGGAGATCAGAACCAAGGGCTATCCTCCGACAGTAAGAGAAATCGGTGCTGCCCTGGGCATAAAATCCACTTCTACCACCCATAAGGATATTGAAAGTCTGGTGAGACAGGGATATCTGGTTAAAGACCCTTCCAAGCCTCGTGCCCTCATGGTTGTAGATCCTGCGGAGAAAAGCGGACATGTAAATGCTGCTTCGGCAAAGGCTGATGGCAATGTCAGCGCCTTCCCTGAAACAGAAATCGCCGAAATACCTATCGTCGGCAGAGTTGCAGCAGGAACTCCTATTTTGGCTGAAGAGAACATAGAAGGTTCCTTCCCTGTTCCTGCCAGATTTGCAGGAAGCGGCTCCAGTTTTATGCTTCGCGTTCGCGGAGAGAGTATGATTGAAGCCGGGATTATGGATGGTGACCTGATTCTGGTTCAGGAGACCAGAGAGGCTAACAACGGCGAAATAGTTGTTGCCATGATTGACGGCTTCGAAAGCGAGGCCACTGTTAAGACCTTCTACAAGGAGGATGGTCACATCCGTCTCCAGCCCGAGAACAGTTCAATGAGTCCTATCATCGTAAAGGATGCAACAATTCTCGGCAGGGTAAAGGGCGTATTCAGATACTTCTCATAAAAAAGATAATCCCTCATAGTCGGTTCAATGTGATCCGGCTGCGAGGGATTTTTATTTCTCAAATGTATATTATCCAATAAGCAAAGGCACCAGCAGAGGCACTGCAGCATTCATAATCATGCCCATACAGAAGGAATATATTACCGTTTCAGGTCTGCATGATCTTTTTACAATAGGCATGCATATGTCTGTTGCAGCCACTCCCGGGATGGAAACAGCTTCAAGATAACCGATTTTCTGAGCGGCAACAGGTATGATGATTATACCCATAGTCTCCCTTATCACATTATGCATAAAGGACACGGCACCTGCCAGATCGTGTCCCGCTTCTGCAATAACACCCGGTGCAAAGGTATACCAGCCGAAACCTGCGCTTACAGCTGCAGCCTCTCTCACCGAAAGTGGTGAAATCAGTCCGTAAAGCATGCCGAAAATCAAGCTTCCAGCTATAGCAGCCATTGGAATTAAAAACACATTTATACCTGCTGTCTTCAGGCTTTTTACTACGGTACCCTCAAGGCCCATAGTGAAACCTACAAATCCCAGCAGTACGCATATTCCGATTACAAGCCAGGTCCCCGACATTTCCTGGAACACTTCTGTATCCGCAAAAATCCTTGGTATGACAAAATATCCAAGCAGCATTCCCAAGGCAACAAATGAGAGAATAAGAATGGTGGTTTTTACTGTGCCGGATGAGTCTGAAGCCTCGGCCTCGGCATCACCATCACTCTCCGATTCTTCTCCTGTATTTAATACATCGTCAGTTCCCGCCGGTACGCCCTGCCTGTTCAGTCCAAGAATCTTTCTCATAGCAGTAACGGCCAGCATGCTTCCTGCCACAGTGAACGCTGTAATGAATACCGCCTGGACACCAATAGTACCGAGGCTGGAAATTACCTCTTCGTTGGCACCCATCCTCAGGCCCATTATCAGCACGAGAACGTAAATCACCACATTCAGTGCGCTGCCGATAAATCCGAATTTGTCTTCATAAGCACGCAGTTTTGAAGCAATAAGATAGAATATTATCATTATTGCCCAATACAGTAAAAGCAGGGTCATTTTTTCCTCCAAACCGACTTTAGGTTATTTGCCGTAAAGTCCTATAATCCTATGATTAAAGGCACCAGTACAGGCACCAGGATACTTAATGTTACTCCTGAAACAAAGGAGTAAACAGCGATATCGCTCCTTGTGGATTTTTCCACTATAGGCAGACACACATCCATAGCTGCCGCTCCAGGCATACCTGTAGTCTCGATATATCCGACTTTCTGGGCGACCAGAGGTATGAATAAAATAGCTAGAAGTTCTCTCATTACGTTATGTAAAAAAGAAATTGCACTGGCGGTCAGATAACCTGCCTCCATAATCATTCCGGGAGCCAGACTGTACCAGCCGAAACCTGCGCCTACGGCCGCAGCCTCTTTCAGGCTCAATCCAAGCAGCATTCCGCTGACAGATGCCCCGATAAGAGTAGCAACTATCACTACGGCAGGAAATACCATAATTCTTAAGCCTACTTTTTTAAAATTATCCACTACGGTTCCTTCAAGGCCCAGATCAATACCAACGAATATGAGCAGGATGCACAGACCGATTTTGATGCCCAGACCGGCCAAGGTCTCAAAGCTTTCCATATTGCCCGCAAAAACACTGCGAATTACGAAATAACCGAAAAGCATACCTGCCGCCACGGCCAGAACAATGAGAATCGTCATCAGATTTATTCCGCTTTTTTGTTCTTCTTTGCCTGTGTCCGCTGATAAATCATCCGCCTCATCCGTTTTCTTTTCTTTTATATTTGTATTCTGTGAATCAGTACCGCCTGCATTTTCTGCAGAAAGGCGGCCGTACCTGTCTATTCCCATCAGCTTTCTCGCGCAGGTAATAGCCACAATAGAGCAGACTACAGTTACAACTGTTATAACGAAGGCAGTAATACCGATAGTGCCAAGATTCTCCGTAATCTCGCTGTTGGAGCCCATTCGCATACCCATAACCAGCACCAGGCATGTGATTGCCGCCGTCTGAACCTTTCCCGTCCAGAAAAGCTTTTCCTTGTAATCTCTGATCCTGCTGCCGATAAAATATCCTACTAAAGTTATACCCAAATACAAAACTAAATCCGCCATTTTTTATCAAATCTCCCACAGTATTTTATCTAATTATCTAATCATTCTATCATTTTCCTTGACAAAAGTCCACCT